>CAYRKB010000074.1:0-20537 GCA_964424705.1 uncultured Victivallales bacterium | reverse complement strand
GAACCCGGCTTACCAGGATGAAAACCTGGTGTCCTAACCGATAGACGATGGGCGCCTTTGAGGGAATCGAAGGGCGCAGAGCGTACCACATGCCCTTGCGGGTTCAATAAAAAAGACGCGAGAAACGGTAATAGGTCAGTAAAGCGAGGGGCCCTGCCGGTCTGCCCTGAGCGGGTCGCAGGGATTACCCGGCAGGAGTTTACATTGCGCAAGGGCGCAGGGAGCCCTCCCTTACGGACGCGCCACGGCAAACGAAAAGCGCATTTCGCGTTCGGGAGGAAGGGCCTGTCGAGTGCGAAGGCGCGGCGGGGCCGCCGCGGCTCCATCAAGGCGCGTCCGATCTCGCCCTCTTTTTCGCTCCTGCCCGCGCCGCCCGTTCAGCGCGGCCAGCGCTTGTCGAGCGAGGGAACCTTCGGGAAGGCGGCGTGCGGTTCGCTCTGATACCAGTAGGCAACTGAGGCGATGTCGTCGGCAAGCGGCTGGAACTTGCCGTTGGGCCACCAGCCAAGCGCCTGGATGGTCACGCGCAGGTCGCTGTCAAAGCAGACCGGGTCCATGATGTGCCACCGGTACAGGCTCCACTTGGTCGGGCCGTTATCCCCCGTGTGCTTCAACGTAACCCCCGCGTACGCGGTCGTGTAGAGCTCGGGGAAACAGTAGCTCCCGCAGAAGTAGTCCTCGGTCCCGGTTCCGCAGATGGTCGGGAATTGGGAGTCGCCATCCATGTAGAACTTGATCTCCCCCTCGCCGCACCACCCCTCGGAGAGCTGCGTCCACGCGAGGAAGGTTCCGGCATACTTGCCCTTGCCCTTGATGCCGTCCAGAATCACGTAGTCCGGATTGGCACGGTCCGTCACGGCCCTGCGCCACTGCGCGTGGAAGTACCCGGCTTCGGCCGGCACCTCGGTTTCCGCGTAGGTGATCTGGAACGTCAGCAAGCCCAGGTCATCCTTGTCCTCGTTCGTGAAGGTGATCTTCACGTGCTTACGGAACGGCATGGGCCAATAGCAGTTGAAGGCCGTGGCCGGGTTGCAGACGACGGCCAGCGAGTTGACGCGGGCGAACTTGTTGTGGCCCACGGCGAAGAAGTCCGAGACGGGGCATTCGATGGACGGGGTCTCTTCGCCATCCCAGTAGAAGCGGATGATGTGGGATCGCCCTTTCGCCGGGTCGGCCACAAGCCAGATGTGCTGAATGACGCCGGGGCCGTCCACGTCCATGACGGTCACGGTCTCGCCCGCCTTGACCTTGACGAAAGGATGGACCTTCCAGCCCTGGCCCAGGTCGCTGGCCGCAGGGCTGAACGGGTACTTGACGGGGTCCGGCACGGCCATGCCGCCCTTTCCCTTCGCGCCGGTGGGATTCTCCGGGCACACCGAACGGGTTCGCGCCTTTCCAAGCAACGGCAATCCGCCAAGGCCCATGCCTAGAGTTTCGAAAGTATTCATTTGCTGCTCCTTGCTGTCAGCCGGCCGCAGGGCCGGTTGGTTTCTGTTTACGCGGGCGGATTGTCATATGGAACGCAGCGCACCCGCAAGTGAAAACTCCGCGGCACCACGCGTCTGCAGCGCGAAGGGATTCACCACCCGCTTCGCTGGAGGCACGAAGGCTTGGAGAAGACCGGACTCTGTCATGCTCCTTTCCTTCTCCCGAGAAGACATTGAGCGGATTTGGCGCAGGGCGGACGGCTCGACAGGTGCCCGGAAGGCGCCAGGAAGTCAACGCACTGCGCCAAATTCCCGCACCTTCTACGGATGCAGGCGGCCCAGCGTGCGCGGAAAGGGAATGGCCTCGCGCACATGCTTGAGCCCGCAGAGCCAGGCGACCGTGCGTTCTACGCCCAGGCCGAACCCGCCATGCGGCACCGAGCCGTACCTGCGCAGGTCGAGGTACCAGCTGTAATCCTCCGGCTCCAGCCCCTTCTCCCGCATGGCCTCCACCAGGACGTCCAACTGGTCCTCGCGCTGGCTGCCGCCGATGATCTCGCCGTAGCCCTCGGGCGCAAGCAGGTCGAGGTTGCGCACGGTGCGCGGATCGCGCGCCGAGCGCTTCATGTAGAACGCCTTGGCCTGGCGCGGGTACTCCGAGACGAAGACGGGCTGGTCGAACTGGCGGGAGATGATCGTTTCGTCGCTGCCGCCCAGGTCCCCTCCCCACTCGAACGCCTTGGCCAGCCGGATGTGCTCCGGCCGGTTGGCCAGGTCGGTTTCCAGGTCGTGCAGGGCTTCCCGCAGCTCGGCGGCTTTGACCGCAAGCGTATCGCGCTGCGCCTCTTTCTTCGTCGCGGCGATTTGCGCCTCGAGGGCGCCCAGCTCGAGGATCTGCGCCTGCAGCAGATCCCGGCCGCGGGCGATCTCCTCCTCCATCTTCCGGTGCGTGGCCGGGTCGTGCAGGATCTCGACCGCGTCGGAATACGTGATGCGGGGGAACGGCGTCCGGATCCTGCGCAGCACCTCGACGTCGCGCCCGAGCAGCGCCAGGTCGTCCGCATTCCGCTCGATCACCGCGCGGATCGCGGCCGCGAGCATGTCCTCCGCGAGCGCCATGACGTCCTCCATCTCGGCGAATGCGATTTCCGGCTCGATCATCCAGAACTCCGTCAGGTGCCGGCGCGTCTTCGACTTCTCGGCGCGGAACGTGGGGCCGAAGCAGTAGACCTTGCCGAGCGCCATGCACGCGCTCTCGAGGTAGAGCTGGCCGGTCTGGGCCAGGAACGCGTCCCGGTCGAAGTATTTTACGGAGAAGAGGGTTTGCGCATCCTCGCCCGCGCCGGGCACAAGGATCGGCGTATCGACCAGGGTGAAGCCGTTGCGGTCGAAGAAATCGCGGCAGGCCTGGATGAATGTGTGCCGCACGCGCAGGATCGCCGTCGGCCGCCGGGAGCGCAGCCACAGGTGGCGGCGCTCCATCAGGAACTCGATGCCGTGCGCCTTGCGCGTGATCGGGTAGTCCTCCGAGCCCTGCACCTGGTTCAGGGAGAGGACCGCGATCTCGTAGCTGCCCGCCGCGCGCGTGTCGCAACGGACGATGCCCGTCACGCAGAGCGATGACTCCTGCGTGAGCAGGGCCGCGTTGGCAAACGCTTCCGGGCAGGCCGCCTCCACCACGCACTGGCAGATGCCGGTGCCGTCGCGCACCTGCAGGAACGTGATCTTGCCGCTGCCGCGCTTCCCGTACAGCCATCCCTTCAGGATGACCTCCTGCCCTTCGTGGCGGCTCAGGTCGCGAATGTGCGCTTTGGCTGGCATGGTACGCTATCCTTCCTGGCGGCGGCCGGGCCGTGGATCGAATGTCTCGTAATCGCACCGCCCAAGGAAACAAACTGCGCGCACGGGCGCAAGAACGAAGTGGGGCAGACAAAAAGGTCGCGTGGCAAGCCGGTTCTCCCGCTTCCCGCATCGCGCTCAGCGTAACGATCGCGCCGCGAGCTGGCTTTTCGCCGTTCTGCAGGACGTCTAAGGGGAGCCGTAGGCGCACCAGTCGCACGCCCATGGCACGCCACTGCAGAACGGGCCGTCGGGAGACTGGTCCGGGCCGGGAATCACGAGCATAGCGTCGGCATCCATGTTGATTCCGTTTTTATAGTACCGCACGGTCAGCCCGGAGACGTCAGCTGTGCCCGGCCGGAAATCGCCGACGCCGTTCCTGAGCACAGCGCCAATCGCGTTGCCGCCCACGTCTCCATTGCGCAGCGAAGCGCCTGCCCCCCACGCGACGAGGACGTCGCGTCTCCAGGAGCACGGCAACGAGCGAAATCAGACGTTCCGCTGGAGTCGCGGTGCCCCACCGCGTTCGCTCCGAGCTTCGCCGCATCTCACCCGGACGACGATCCCCGGAACTCACATGCGCCCGCCGCGTCGGCTCCGCGGAGATCGGCGTTGCGCCGGGCCGCCGGGCCGCGTAGCATCCGGGGCCGAATGCAGAGCTCCTTTGACATTATTGACGGGCTGCTGAGGAAGAGGCCCGTTGAGCGCATCGGTCTCCATGACACACCGTGGAGCGATACGCTCGTCAAGTGGGCGGCGGCGGAGGGCTATCCCCGGAAGGAGGACGGCCAGCCCGCCTCGCCGGCGGACGTCTTCGGCATGGATATGGATTGTTGCGGCGGCTGGTTTGACCCGATGCCGCTGCGCGGACAGAGCGACGTGCTGCAGGAGACCGACGAATGGGTGGTCCGGCGCAACGGCGCGGGCGCCGCGCTGAAGCAGTGGAAGCACAAATCCGGCACGCCCGAGCACGTGGACTTCCGCATGACGAGCCGCGAAGTGTGGGACCGCGACTACCGCTCTCACCTGCTGGGCGTTGACCGGGCTCGCCTCGATATCGAGGGGACAAGGAAATCGCTCGCGCGGCGCCGGGCGGAACACCGGTGGACATTTTACGGCAGCCTTTTCATCTGGGAAGTCATGCGAAGCAGCCTGGGCGATATCTGCATGTTCGAATCCCTGCTTCTTGATCCCGACTGGATCCACGACTACAACCGGGTCTACACCGACTTCTTCAAGGCGCACTACAAGATCCTGATCGAGGAGGCCGGGAAACCCGACGGCATCTGGCTGTACGAAGACCTCGGATTCAGCAAGGGCCTGTTCTGCTCGCCGTCGACCCTCGAATCCCTCGTATTTCCCTACTACAAGGAGATGGTGGACTTCTTCCATGCCTATGACCTCCCGGTCGTGCTCCATTCCTGCGGCGGCGTCAGCCAGGCCCTGGATCTTATCGTGGGCGCCGGATTCGACGCCTTGAACCCGATGGAGGTCAAGGCGGGTTGCGACGTCATCGATTTTGCGAAGCGTTACGGGGATCGGCTGGCCTTTATCGGGGGCATGGATGCGCGAGTGTTTGAGTCGGGCGACCGCCGGCGCATCCGGAACGAAGTCGTCAGGCTGTGCGCTTCGCTCAAGGATGCCGGCGCGCGATACGTCTTCGGCTCCGATCATTCCATCTCGCCCAACGTCCGGCTCTCGGACTTCCGGTACGCCATCGAGGTGTATAAAGAACACATGATGTACTGAAGCTGTCCGGCGCGCCTGCAGGGGTGGGGGAGGGATCTCAGGCGGCGTTTCCGTCGGCTTCCGACAGGGCCTGGATTCGCGCGAGGACGGGCGGGTGGGAGTCGCCCAGCCACACCTTGAACGGGTGGGGGGTGAGGTCCGCCAGGTTGTCCACGCTGAGCCGCTTAAGCGCCTCGATCATGGCGGAGGCGTCGCCTGTCGTCCGGGCGGCAAAACGGTCCGCCGCAAATTCGTGCCGCCGCGAGATGGCGCTCTCGAACAGGGCGGTGATCATGGCCAGCGGGGTGTAGAGCAGCCCGAAGAAAACGAGGCCGGTGTAGATCGAAGGCTGCTCCACCTTGAAGGCTGCGGTCAGGGCCGCGTTGCCCATGAAAAGCGACAGCAGGTAGAATGTGGCGCCCGACACCAGAATTCCGCGGATCAGCGCCCGGGGGATGTGCCCGAGCCGCGAATGCCCCAGCTCATGCGCCACGACGGCCACGATTTCGCGCGGCGGGTGCTTTTCGATGAGCGTGTCGTACAGCACAATGCGGCGGGAGCGCCCCAGGCCGGTGAAGAAGGCGTTGGTCTTGGACGAGCGCTTGGAGCCGTCCATTGTGAAAACGCCTTTCATGTGCAGGGCCTGTGCCTGCGCGTAGGCCTCGATGGCCTGACGGAGCGCGCCCTGTGCGAGAGGTGTGAACTTGTTGAAGAGCGGCATGATCACGTAGGGTGCAAGAAAGACGAGCACCACCTCGAAAAGGACCAGCGCGCCCCAGGCGAAGAGCCATGCGAAGCCGCCCGCCCGGGCGAAGAACCAGATGATGCCCCCGAAGATCAGCCCCCCGATCACGGCCGTGATCAGCAGCCCCTTGAGCTGGTCAAGCGCAAAGGTCCGCGCCGTCATGCGGTTGAACCCGTAGCGCTGCTCGATGCGGAATGCCCTGTAGGCGCCAAAGGGGATTTCCAGCAGCCAGCCGGCGAGCATCAGCGCCGCCCCGAATACCAGTCCCGTCGGCACGACCCCGAAGCCGAAGGAGCGCGCAAGGTGATCCAGCCAGCGGAACCCGCCGGCCAGGATGAAGGCAACCAGACTGGCGGTTTGCACGGTGTCGGCTACGATTCCAAAGCCGGTCTTCTCCCGCAGGTATCGTTGGGATGTGCGGTATTTCTCTGCGTCGTACCACCCTTGGAATGGGGCGGGCAATTCTTCCTGGACGTGTCTGAGGTTGAGCCATTCGGAGAGCAGCTCGAGTCCATAGCGCAGGAGCAGGGCGGCCAGGATGACGGCCAGGTACGAGTTCATGCCGTCGCGCCGTCCGTCAAAGCCGCGATGGCCGCGACCGCGGCTTCGTGGACGCGCCGCGCGGGCACACCGTGCTGTTCGGCGCAGCGCACGCAGTCGTCATACTCGGGTGCCCGCGTGACATCCCTCCCCTTCCAGCGTCCGATCTTCACGCTCACCGGGCCGTAGGGCGTGGCGACCTTGACGAAGCGGCGGTCCAGAACCGTCCTGCGCGTCGTTCGCTCGCGCAGGCCGAAGGAGGTCGACTCCGTAAAGATGAGATCCACCAGCGCGTCGCGGGACGCGGGAAGGGCGAGGACGGTCAGCAGCATTCCAGGGCGCTGCTTCTTCATCTGCGCCGGCACGGTGAACACGTCCAGGGCGCCTGCCGCCAGGAGCTTCTGGGTCATGGCTCCCACCAGTTCGGGCGTAAGGTCGTCGAGGTTGCACTCCAGCACGACGCATTCATCGGCGTTCGCACCCGGCGTGGGCGCGGGCCCGCCCGCCGGCTCCATCAGCAGCGCGCGCAGCAGGTTCGGGCGGTGCAGCAGGCTGCGCTGGCCCAGGCCGTGTCCCACCTGTGCGATGCGCTCCGGGCCGGCCCCGCCGCTCGGCAGGCGTTGCGCCCACGTCGTCAGCAGCGCCGCGCCCGTGGGCGTGACCATCTCGAAGGGCTCCTCCGACTGCTCCACCGCGAAGCCGCGCAGCAGCTCCACCGTCGCGGGCGCCGGAACCGGGAATACGCCGTGCTCGCAGCGGACGACGCCGCATCCCAGCGGCAGCGGGCCGAAGGTGACGGCGTCCACGTGCAGCCGCTCGAGCGCCGCGCAGGAAGCCACGATATCGATGATCGAGTCCATGGCCCCGACTTCATGAAAATGAACCCGCTCCGGCGTGGTCCCGTGCACGCGCGCTTCCGCCTCCGCGAGGCGCCGGAAGACGGCCACGCTCATTGCCTTGACGCCGTCGGAGAGCTGGCTTGCGTCAATCAGGCCGCGGATGGTTTCGAGGTTGCGGTGGGGATGGTGTTCGTCGGCGCAGCGGACGGTGATCCGGAGCCCCTCGATGCCGTGGTCGGACGCGTTCTCCGTCCGGATCTCAAAGGATTCTACGCCCAGCGACGCGACGCGCGCCTGGAGCTCTTGCGCGGGCACGCCCAGCGCGCACAGCGCGGAGAGAATCATGTCGCCGCTGGCCCCGCCGACGCTGTCAAACCGTAGGTGTCTCACCCTTCGCCCCCGCGCGATTGATCATGGCGGCGGCCACCCCGGCGCCAAATCCGTTGTCGATGTTCACCACCGTAACCCCGGCGGCACACGAGTTGAGCATGGCCAGCAGCGCCGCAATGCCCTGCAGGTTGGCGCCGTACCCCACGCTGGTCGGCACGGCGATCACGGGGACGCTGAGGAGGCCGCCCACCACGGAAGGAAGGGCGCCCTCCATGCCCGCGACGGCAACCACGACGCGCGCTGCGCGAAGCCTGTCGAGATGCTTCATCAGCCGGTGCAGGCCCGCCACGCCCACGTCAAAAATCCGTTCCACCACAGCGCCGGCGCGCTCTGCCGTGAGCGCCGCCTCTTCCGCCACGGGGATGTCGCCTGTGCCGGCGCAGATCACCGCCACGCACCCGATCGGCGCCACGGGGGACGCCACGTCCACGGTCAGGGCGCGGGCGATTTCATGATAGACCGCAGTCGGAATCACTTTCTTGACCGTCTCAAACTGTTCGCGGCTGATCCGGGTGGCAAACACATTCTGCCCGGCCCTGATCAGGGCGATGCAGATATCCGAGAGCTGTTGCGGGGTCTTGCCGGGGCCGTACACGACTTCCGGCAGGCCGCAGCGGCGCAGCCGGTCCGTGTCCACGCGGGCAAAGCCGAGGTCCTTTTCAAGGCTGTTAAGGTCCCGTAGGGCGTCCTTCACGGGCAGCTGCCCGGTGGCGACCTTCTGGAGGATTTCTTCAGTTCGTTGCATAGCGTAAGACCGGAAAGCGGTTTACCAGGGCCAGTCCAGCGTCTCGTGCAGCAGAGCCGGGAGCTTTCCGAGCTCCACGCGCTCCTGCTTCATCGTGTCGCGGTCACGGATCGTGACTGTGTTGTCATCCATGGTCTGGAAGTCCACCGTGATGCAGTAGGGCGTGCCGATCTCGTCCTGGCGGCGATACCGGCGGCCGATTGCGCCCGTCTGGTCCCAGAAGCAAGGCCACAAGCGGCGGAGCGTATCGTATACGCCGCGGGCCTTCGCCAGGAGCTCCGGCTTGTTCTTGAGCAGAGGGAACACCGCGACCTTCACGGGCGCCACCCGCGGGTGGAAGTGCATCACCGTGCGCGCTTCGTAGCCCTGCGGCGCCGGCTTGCCGTGCTCGGCATCCACCACGCCCCCGGCCGCCTCGTCCTTCGGGATCCACTCCTCGGCATAGGCACTGCACAGCAGTGCGAGCGCGATCCGGTCCACGCCGGCAGACGGCTCCACGACGTGCGGAATGAACTTCTCGTTCGTATCCTGGTCGAAATACTCCATCGACTTCCCGCTGAACTCCTGGTGGCGGCTCAGGTCGAAATTGCCGCGCGCGGCGACGCCCTCGAGCTCCTGCGTGCCGAAGGGGAAGTCATACATGATGTCCACGCAGGCCGATGCGTAGTGGGCCAGCTCTTCTTTTCCGTAGACATACTTGTGAAGGCTTGCGGCCGGCAGCCCAATCGCCTCGTACCAGGCGAGGCGCTCCTTGACCCAATACTCATGCCACTCGGCGTCGGAGCCGGGCTTGACGAAGAACTCCAGCTCCATCTGCTCGAACTCGCGGGAGCGAAACGTATAGTTGCGCGGGTTGATTTCGTTCCGGAACGCCTTGCCGACCTGCGCGATCCCGAACGGTACTTTCTGCCGGGATGTCGCCAGCACGTTGCCGAACTGCGCAAAGATGCCCTGCGCCGTCTCGGGGCGCAGGTAGGCCACCGCGGACTCGTCTTCCACGGGACCGACGAAGGTCTTGAACATGAGGTTGAAGGCGCGGGGCTCCGTCAGGTCCTTGGATCCGCACCCGCCGCAAACTACGCCTTCGGGCAGGGCGAATCCTTTTTCCGTTCTGATCAGCTTCTTGCCCTGCTCCTCGCACAGCGCGTCGCCCTTGAAGCGCTTGCGGCAGATCTTGCAGTCCACCATCGGGTCGGCGAACCCGCTGACGTGGCCCGAGGCCTCCCACACGCGAGGGTGCATGATAATCGAGGCGTCGAGTCCGACCACGTTCTCCCTGGACTGCACCACGCTGCGCCACCAGCCCTCGCGCACGTTGCGTTTGAGCTCCGTGCCCAGCGGACCGTAGTCCCAGAACCCGTTGATGCCGCCGTAGATCTCGGAGCTTTGAAAGATGAAGCCGCGGCGCTTGCACAGCGACGCGAGCGTTTCCATGGTCGGCTTGTATTGGCTATTTCTCATAGCGGCGTATCCTGTGGAACCTCCCGCGCAGAGTCAAGATGGATTCCTGCAAGAGCGGTCGATCTCGGCTCTTCTTGACGCCGGAGAAGGCACTTCCTATGTTGCAGCAACAGTAGAAGGGAATTGGGCAACATGCAAACCACGTCTTCAGCCGTTCCGCTGCGGAGTATCCAGCGCATCTTTGTCAAGGGGCTCCTTGCGGTGCTCCCGATCAGCCTGACCCTGTTCGTTCTCTTCTGGATCGGGGCCACGGCCGAAACGGCGCTGGGCGGTCTTCTCAAGACCTTGCTCCCCGCCTGCTGGTACGTGCCGGGCATGGGGCTGGCGAGCGGCTTTGTTCTCGTTTTTGCGGTGGGGCTGCTGTTCAATTTCTGGTTTGTCCGTGGAATCCTGCGCTGGATGGAGCTCCGCATGGAGAGCATCCCGCTGGTGAAGACCGTGTTCGGGAGCGTGCGGGATCTTCTCAAGTTCATGGCGTCCGGCGACAAGGCGGGCCCGCGGAAGGTCGTGCTTGTCTCGCCGGTGGCCGGTCTGAAGCTCATCGGGATCGTGACGTGCGAGGATCTGGCATTCCTCGGACCCGCCGCGGCCGCAGAGCAGAGCGTGGCCGTCTATGTGCCAATGAGCTACCAGGTGGCCGGCTACACGATCTTCGTGCCGCGTTCCGCGATTCAGCCCCTTGACCTGTCGGTCGAGAACGCCATGCGCTTCTGTCTCACGGCGGGCATGTCGAGCGTGGATGCGAAGAAGACGCCTTGACCGCCGTCTCCTTAAAAGTGCAATTCCGTTGACACGACGTTCCTGTCGGCTTACCTTACCACTATACATAGCGTCTGACTGTTGCCGGGTTCTTAAGGCGAGCGACGCACTAGGGGCGTTGCCGCGTGGGCGGCCTGTCACAACAAGGAGCGGAGACAAATGAAAAGAATAATCGGCCTGTTTTGCATTGCGGCGATGTTCCTTCCGGTTATGAATGCCGCTGCGATTGACCGCGGGGCCCAAATGATCGATCGCGTCAACTTCGACGTAGCCACGCTTGATGACGCGGATATCATCGGGGGCAGCATTCTTGGCGAATCGGCCCTGTCGCAGGATCGATGGGCGATTCTCTTCGGAGGCGGCACGGGCACCATTTCGCCGCTCCTCGAAGGACACAACACCGACTATTGGAACGTACTCGTCGGCGCGAAGCTCTACCTATGCCCCTACACGAGCCTTTCGGCATACGGAAAGTATGAAGAGTTTCATGTCGGCGGAGTAAGTCGCGATGCAAAGAGCGCTACGTTCCAGTGCAAGCAGCGCCTGCTGCCGGCGGACCGCGCTGTGAGCCCCTTCGTGGCGGGCGGATTGACGATTCGCGACCGCTCCACGTTCACCGACCTCGGCACGGAGGAGAGCTTCTCGGAAAACCTGTGGTGCGCGGGCGGCGGGTGCGAGTTCGCCATGAACGAGGATTTGAGCTTCTCCTTCGAAGCCTACCGCCAGTTCGCGGACAGCAGTCACGACGGCGCCGAGGATCTGGATGGCTGGCTGGGAACCATCTCCATGATCTACTACTGGAACTCTGCAGACTAGCCGGCGGTCGATGCCTAGCTCTGTGCTTACCCGCAAGATTCGTGAAGCTGTCGCAGGCGGGGACTTGTTCGCGCGCGGCGAACACGTGATGGTGGCCGTTTCGGGCGGCGCGGATTCCGTAGCCCTGCTGCTCGCATTGCATGAGCTGGCCAGCGCACTGGAAATCCAGCTTAGCGCGGCGCATCTGCACCATGGCATTCGCGGAGCGGAAGCGGATGGGGATGTCCTTTTTGTCCGGTCGCTGGCCCGCCAGCTGGGGATCCCTCTGATCGCAGGCCGCGTCGATGTGCCTGCGCTCGCCCGCCGTAAGAGGATTTCCATCGAAATGGCGGCCCGGGAGGCCCGCTACAGTTTCTTCGCCTGTGCGGCGGACAAGGCGCGCGCCGAAGTCCTCGCCACGGCCCACAACGCGGATGATCAGGTCGAAACGGTTCTGCTTCGGCTTGCACGCGGCACGGGACTGCGGGGGCTGGGCGGCATTTCTCCGTCTGCGGTTCTGCGCGGCCGACGCGTCGTGCGCCCCCTGCTGACCGTCACTCGCCCGGAAATCATTTCTTTTCTGGAGTCGCGCGCCGCCGTCTGGCGGGAGGACAGCACGAACCGCGCGGCCGTTCATCTGCGCAATCGCGTGCGACATAAGATCCTGCCCGCGCTTGAGGCGGAGCTTAACCCGGACGTGCGCGCCGCCATCCTGCGCACCGGCCTGCTCCTGCGCGATGATGAATCCTGGCTCGATTCCATGGCGCGGACGCTGTACGCCCGGATGCGGGGGCCGGATTCGCCGCCGTGGCTTGACGCAGGGCCTCTTGGCGCGCTGCCGCCGGCGGCGCGCCGCCGGATCATTCTGTTGTGGCTCTCGGATATCGGCGTGCCTTCGGAGCATATCGATTTCAATCTCGTCGAGCGTTTGCACGGCCTTCTCCTGAGCGACGGCAGGCGCAAGGAAGTCGTGCTGCCCGGCGGACGCATTGTCCGCCTGCGACAGAACAGGGCCTGTCTATGTCTCGCCCGAAGAATGGCGGCGCGCGGGGCGCGTGCCCGGGGCATTCGCATTCCGGGCGTCACGATCCTCCGAGCGGGGGCTGTGGGCGGGGCCGGCCTGACGATCACGACGCGCCTCGAGGCGGGAATTGTCAGGGAGCGGGGCCGGAAGGCTGGAGACCTCCCGGCGGCGGCGTCCCTGGCGCCAGCCGCGCTGCGGGGGCGCGCGCTGACGGTGCGTTCCTGGCTGCCCGGGGACAGAATGAACCCCTTCGGCATGCGCGGAAGCCGCAAGCTGCAGGACATCTGGACCGATGCGAAAGTCCCGCGCGAGGAGCGCGAGGCGACACCCGTCTTCGTGTGCGAGGGCGAGGTCGTCTGGATTCCGGGCTACCGCGTGGCGCGCGGCTGGGAGGTAAGGGACGGGCAAAAGCCCGCGCTGCAGATCCTGGTTGAAAGAGATCGCCCGCCGCGGGATGGCGGTGGGCGCATCGCCGATTCTTAGCAGGCCTCCCTGCGACCGCGTTTTGCCGGGGCGGAGCTCAGGTCCCGGCACATACAAGGCGGCCGTGTGCCCAAGTGCGGAGGGGCGCGAATAATGCGTCACAAAAGGCTGTCATAAAAGGCTTGCACTCCCGTGCGCATCTGCGTAGTGTTAGCGCCCGTTAAGAGGAGCTAGCAAGGTTTATGAAGAAGGATATACATCCCAAGTATCAGGAAGCGACGATCACGTGCGCGTGCACGAACGTTGTCACCACCCGTTCGACCGTGAAGGAAATGAGCATCAACACCTGCTCAGCCTGTCACCCGTTTTTCACTGGCAATGCGACGTTCCTCGATACGGAAGGTCGCATTGAACAGTTCAAAAAGCGCTACGGTCGCAAGTAGCACGGCGTTTGAAACGGGCCAGAGGCCGCGGGGCGGCACTCTGGTCCGTTTTGCGTTTGTGAGCCGCGCCGCGCGCGGCCCGGCGCAGCGGCGCTGTGCTCCCGGGGGTAAGCATCCATGATCGATCGCGACCATCTTGCCCGCGTGCTGGGCCGGCTGCCCGTGATTGAGGCGGAGCTTTCCAGCCCGGCCACTGCGGCAAACCAGAAGCGCTATCGCGAGCTGGTGCAGGAGCATGTCTCTCTCTCTCGCCTGCGGGAGCACACCCGACGATTTGAGCAGGTGGAGAGCGAGCTGGCCGGGCATCGGGAGATCCTTGAGAGCCAGGCCGCCGACCCCGAGCTGAAGGAGATGGCCCGCGCCGAGCTCGACAGTCTCGCGCTGGGCCTCGCGTCGGCCGAACAGGACGTCTTCCTGGCCCTTCTGCCGCCCGATCCGAACGATCGCCGCGCTGCGATCATGGAGATCCGCGCGGGGACGGGAGGGGACGAAGCGTCCCTGTTTGCCGGCGATCTCTTCCGCATGTACGGCCGCTACGCGGCCGCGCAGCGCTGGAAGACCACGGTGATCGATGCAAGCGCCAGCTCGGTCGGCGGCTATAAGGATCTCGTGTTCTCGATCACAGGCGAAAACGTGTACGGAGTCCTTCGCTACGAGGGCGGCGTGCATCGCGTGCAGCGCGTGCCTGTCACCGAGTCGTCCGGCCGCATTCACACCTCGACTGCCACGGTGGCGGTCTTTCCCGAGGTCGAAGAAACGGACGAGATCGAGATCAAGCCTGAGGAGGTCCGGCTGGACCTTTTTTGCGCGTCCGGGCCGGGCGGCCAGAGCGTGAACACCACCTATTCCGCGGTGCGCGTTACCCACCTGCCCACCGGCATCGTGGCCCAGAGCCAGGACGAGCGCTCGCAGCAGCGCAACAGGGAGAAGGCGATGAGCGTTCTCAAGGCGCGGCTGCTCGATCAGCGCCGGCTCGACGAAGAGGCGAAGATGGGGAACACCCGCCGCTCCATGATCGGCACCGGCGACCGCAGCGAGCGCATTCGCACCTACAACTTCCCGCAGAACCGGCTCACCGATCACCGCATCAACTTCACGCTCTACAGCCTGGACCGCGTTATGGAGGGCGAGCTGGGAAGCCTCGTGTCCGCCCTGAAGCACAGGGATATCGAGATCCGGCTTGCGCGCGAGACTGGAAAGCCCGTGGCTTCCGTCGCGTCGTCCGCCGCGGACGACTGAGCGGGTGGAGGGGATGACGGAGGCGCGGGAAACGTTCAGTTCTGAACGCTCAAAGCTCAACGTTTAGCGCGGAGCGGCGCCGGAGTTCCTGTACAAGCGCTACGCCGCTGGACGTGCCGATTCGGTTGGCGCCCGCGTCGAACATAGCGAGAACCGTGTCCAGATCCCTGATGCCGCCTGAAGCTTTGACGCCCATCTGCGGTCCCACCTTTTCGCGCATCAGCCGGACGTCGTCGACCGTGGCTCCTCCCACCCCGAGCCCGGTCGAGGTTTTCACGAAGCTCACCCCTTCCGCGCGCGCCAGCAGGCAGGCTGTCTTCTTTTCCTCGTTGCTGAGGTAGCATGTTTCGAGGATCAGCTTGCTCACGGCGCCGACATCCGCGCAGACCCGCACGAGGCTCTGCAGCTCGGCGCGGACGAAATCGAGCGCCCCGGCCTGCAGCGCCCGCACGTTCAGCACCATGTCCAACTCGCGCGCTCCGCGCTGCGCCGCATCGCGGCACTCGAAAGCCTTCGCGGCGGGCGTGTTCTGGCCGAGCGGAAAACCGATGGTCACGCCGACTGGCACGCCGCTGCCGTCCAGGAGCGACAGGCAGCGCTCGATCTGACAGGGGTTCACCATCACGCAGGCAAAGCCGTATTCGCGGGCCTCGGCGCAAAGGCGTTCAATATCAGCGGGCAAGCCGAAGGGCTTGAGAAACGTGTGGTCAATCATCCCGGCCA
This sequence comes from uncultured Victivallales bacterium, assembly GCA_964424705.1. GTDB lineage: Bacteria > Verrucomicrobiota > Kiritimatiellia > UBA8416 > CAYRKB01 > CAYRKB01. The sequence continues at coordinate 5,417 of CAYRKB010000074.1, read as the reverse complement.
ATGTGCCAGAAGTAAGTGTAAATGGATCTATCATGGTTGCGCTTGCCGTACGATGCTAGGACCGTGGCATGAAGTCAATCCAAAGCCGGCCCAATTTATGCTTGAAGAGCGGTGTTCAAACTGGCAACGTAGCCGTGTTCTTGCGGTGGGTTACTCAAGTGGTCAACGAGGGCAGACTGTAAATCTGTCGGCTAACGCCTTCCAAGGTTCGAATCCTTGACCCACCACCAGTCTCAATAAGGCCCTGCAATCAGAGCGGTTGCAGGGCCTTTTCTATTGCCAGTCAATGGTTTGCACAGCCGACTCCAATCGCTTGAGAATGCTTCTCCGCACCCCGTTTGTCGCAACCTGACAATGGACTGCACCCCCTATCAGAGGCGTTTTCGAGGCTGAAAGGTATACAGTAAGGTATACAATTCCAGCGTGATGGCAGGAGCCTGTCGGACGCAAAAGCACCCTCCTGCAAGGTCACCGCTACGGAATCGTTACGGGAAATGGCATAGACTTTATATCTGCCGTAATCCTCGCGCCATCCCGTAACTGCCGCTGAACCTGGCCCTGTGACCGCTGCCCTATCGGTGGGCGACCTCTTTCAAATCCGCTATTCGTTCCAGAATCGTCTTGTCCTCTTCGGGGTCTATTCCCAGAGCCTTGCGATATAGCTCCTCGGCTCGTGAGCGGTTGATAGGGATGCCGAAATCTCCTGAATACATGTCTCCCCATGAAATATAGCCCCAAGGGTCATCAGGATAATCGGCGACAAGCGACAGGTACTCCCGCTCCCCCTCATCCCGTCTTCCCGACATGAAGAGCGACTCAGCAATGGCTCGCCTCATGTTCGGAACAATTGTCTGGCTGTCAGGAAAGAACCCACAGAACTCCCGGCAGTAATGAATGCGGTGGTCGTGGAAGGACATGTCATCCACGGCGGCATTACCCAGTTCCTGCTCCATGTCCTGACACCAATTGAAAAGGCACTGCATCCCCTGAAAAACGGCTTCTGCATCCTCAATGGTTCTCATGCTCTTGGTGAATCTGGGCTTCAATTCCTGCCAGACCTTGAGCCAGAGAGTGCAGCCGCCTTCTTCGTCCCTGTTTCTAATCAAGTCGTAGCCATCTTGCATCCAGTCGTCTATTTGCTCCGTACTGACCTTGTTCGGAGCCAGCCTCTTCCACAGCACTTCGGCAGCCATCCACGGGAAATCCTCATCGAAGCCCTGTGCCGTGAACTTGCATCGGGTCTTCCACCGTTCGTAAATATCTTTCGCTCCAAGACATTGCTCCACGTCATTCAGGAACTCATCGGTCTGAAAGATGATTCCGCACATCTCCAGCTTCTCGATGATTTTGTGGGTGGGAATCCCTCTGATTTCGCCCTGATTCCAATTGTAGTTCCTCGTGGGAGAGTGTTTCGGAAACAAATTCATGGGGGCATCGATACAACACGCCTTGTATTTCTTGCCACTCCCGCAGGGACAGGGGTCGTTTCTACCGATTTCTTTTGTCACCTGAACACCTCGTTGGTTCGAGTCCACTGCATCAAACAGGCTGCCACTCTTCAGGCTCTCCATGCCCTGTTTGCTGGCTTTTGACTTGGCGGCAGTGTTGCAGAATGAAGGCGGCGGTTCAACTCGCTGCTTCATCGGTCTTCCTCTGGTCATCGGCAGGGCATCGTGGTAGCCTGCGCCAATGAACCGCTGGCTGATATGCCGCCTGCCCGTCCTGCTTCTGGGACTACTCCTGCTGGCTCTCTTGACCGGCAGCACTAGCTGGGCGGAACGGTACGAATGCACACCGGCTATGCTCGTCGAGAAAAGCGACCTCATCGGCACCGGAATCCTCGGTGACGTGAGAAGGGCGGAAAGCAACCAGACCGTAAGCTGCGAAGGCACGCTCCGGCTCGACGAGTTGCTCAAAGGAGCCAATGCCGTCGTGAAGGTGACGTGGGGCTTCAGCACTCCGCCCATAGAGGATGCGACAGACTACACATCGCTGGCAGGCAAGCGTCTTCTCTGGTTCCTGCAACGAAGGGGAGATGGTCTTTCCTGGGAGCCTCTGATGGACGGCGTGCAGAACACTTCCCGAACGGCGAAGTGTAAAGCACTCATTGGGGCGATATCAGCCCCTTAATGGAGGTGAGGCGTACTGCCCATCCCTGTCCTTGTATGTGTGCAGAACTGGCATTGTGTATTCCCTGCCACCTCAGCCAGCACTTCCGCGCCCTCAAGCACAAGTTCCCGACGCGCCTGTTCAAAACGTTGGATGAACTGCTCCAGGAGTCTCATTCCGACGCCTCGCGGTGCTGGAAACCATCCGTGAGCAGAACGCCTACTTCAGAAACCATGCCGGACACATGGACTATGCCGCGACCGCCGCGCTCCGCCGCGTCATCGTCCGGAAATGGAACGGGGAATTCGACTCCCTCTGGCACCCCGAGCCAAGTCAGCGAAACGGGGATGCGCCCTCCTCACGGGGGCGCATGTGAGTTCCAGCGATCGCCGCCCGGGGAGATGCGGCGAAGCTCGGAGAGGACGCGGCGGGGTTGCCGCATCTCCAGTCGGAGTTGCCCGTTGTCGCTCCCGGCTTGCTTCTGGAGTCGCGACGCCCTCGTCGCGGAGATAAAGAAACGCGCCTGAACGGACAACTCCCCGGAACTCACATGCGCCGCCTCACGGCTACCGGCTCGAATTGTGTGTTGGCTCGAATTGTGTTGCTGGGCCGCCATCGTCGTGCAAGACTCTCAACAGTGTCGCTGATGTTGTGGGACGTTGACCTCGGACATCTTCGCAGTCCGACTTTCAACAAACTGACCTCCCGGAGGTGTGATAGTAGGCAGCGAAAGGATTAGAGCATGAGACTGAAATGCCCGCACTGCAGTCAGCCGCTTGAGAGTGAGGAGGATCTGTCGGGTCAGGCCGTACAATGTCCGGGCTGCAACCGCAGTTTCACGGCGCAGTCTGGCCGGCCGGTGATCGTTCCGCGCACAAACGTTGCTCTCAATCTTGCCGGTTTGCGCGATCCGAAGGAGGCTACGGCTTTTGCTTGGCTGACGTTCTTCTCGATCATCTTGTGGCTGATTCTTGCTGTCTGGATAGTTGCGAGTTTCGGACTAGGTCTCATTATTGTTGGATTCATCGCCCTGATGCGTCGCACGATCGAATTGTTTGCCTCGGCGTATATCAAAACCAATGCGGTAGAAGTGTCGGACCGACAGTTTCCCGAGATTCATCGAATCGCCACGGCGTTCGCAGAACGCGTGGGGCAGCCCTCGCCCTCGATATATGTTATGCAGCATAACGCTTGGAACGCGATGGCCATGAAGATCGCAGGGAGACGAGTTGTTGTGCTGTTTTCGGGAGCCGTGGACTCCCTCCTGCTCAAGGGATCCATTACGCAGCTCGGATGGCTTGTCGGCCACGAACTGGGCCACCACTTTGCGGGTCATCTTAACTTTTGGCGGCACACCACGGCGCAACTGGGATCATGGTTTGTGTGGGTGGGGCTATGGTACAAGCGACGCTGTGAGTTTACATGCGACCGCTACGGGTTGGCCTGCGCTGCCAGTTTACCAGAGAGCCTTCGGGCCATCTGCAACATGGCGGTGGGCGCGCAGCTGGCCCCCGATGTTGACATTGATCAAGCCGTTGCTCAGTGGAACAGGCACAGCACAGAGTTCTTTGTGAAGTACCGGACGCTCTATTCGACCCACCCCCAGACGCTGTGTCGACTTGACGAACTGGGGAAAGCGGCTAGGGAGCTTGGGATCCGATAGGAAGACGTGGTCACAATGCGGTGGCGCGGCGGCTATGCGCCACCTGCCCGCAGATACCGGTCTGTGCCATTGCCCGTGGCGGCTGGCATATGGAGTAATCTGGTCTCAAAGGGTGAGGCCAACGGTGCCAGAACATGTGTGCGGAAGGAGCTGCGATGTCGAAACCAAAGACCCTCCCGGCTTGGAAGCTGTACGTGGCATTCATTATCGCAGGCTTACTTGCCTTAGCCTACGCCGCAGCCGTGTATTGGCTGCCGGCCCAATGAAACCTCGATGAGCATTTCAGATACCGGGAACCACGGCTATATTCACTCACATAGCGACCGGAGCACAGGGGTGCGGTCATACAATCGGAGCAGCGCTTCCCTCGCACGCAACGGCTTGAAGATCGCGCAACTGTCTCGCTGGAATGTGCCTGCGCCCTGGACTCATTTCTGACGAATGGCAGGCTGAGACGCCACAGACCTGCTTTCTGCCTCAAAAGATGGGAAATGCTCTTGGGCTGGGCTCCAGCCTCATAGGCCTTCTCTACCGCTTCCCAATACTCTTCTGCGGCATGGCTCACTCTGTCCCTTATCACCTCCACGCCCGAGTCAATCCAAGGAAAGCTGATCGTGCCAACCCTATCATTCATTATGCACTCACAGCCCATCAATTTGGCCTCCATGGTGCTCCGGCTGCTTGGCTCGAACCACTTGGGCAGATGGATATAGTACTTAGCTAAGGCATAATGGGCTGGGAGTTTGTGATTAGCGACACTCCCCTCCAGTACGACATTCTTGCGCTTCCGCAACTCGGCGACAACATCTTCCTTCCCGCCACCGATAAACCTATAAGTCATACCGGGGTTTGCGTCTATATGGTTGGTCATTATCTCGTAAACGCCCTTGTGATGCAGAATAGATCCAACACAAAGAGTCAAGTTAGGGTCGCGCTCTATTTGCGGGTCCGGCTTAAACAGATCAGTATCTATCGGAGGAGTTAAGATGAATGAGTTACCCGCTTCCACGTTCAGAATGCGCAGATAAGTGTCTTTATGCAGCGGAGATTGGAACACATTCAAAATGGATCTTCTAATTAGCTGTCTGGGAAGATTCACGCCGCATCCGGCACACTGGGTTTCTCTAGCGAAACAATGTGGGCTCATCCTGCTGACTCCACTGGAACAAAAATCGTAGGCGTGGTCGTGTCTTACGAAAGGCTTATGATTCATTATTCGTTTAAGCCATACTGGACTGAAGCGGGGAATGTGATGGATTATGAATAGGTCCGCTCTATCGAGATCGTACGTGAGATAATCAATACAGTCCTGATTAGGTGTTCCATCTCTTTCGTAAGCAAATATCAAATCAATGGCGTGGCCTCGCCGTTTGCCTTCTTGAATGAGAAGTACATTGGTAAGCGCCGCTCCGCCTGCACTCAACGTATACGGCTTCTCATCCGAATACGGAAACCAACGATTATGAACCCATGCAATGTTCATTGGGGAATGTTAAAATACGGGTGATGTGGAATCAGGGACCGGCAACCCGTTAATGCTGGATATGCTATTGCTTTCGTGCTCTTCTGTCAACCGCGGCGCAAGAATGTCATGATCTTATCTTTTGCCTCCTGTAACCTCTTACAGTGGAGAGGAGTGTTTTAG
>CAYRKB010000073.1:0-21128 GCA_964424705.1 uncultured Victivallales bacterium | reverse complement strand
GGGCCAGCTCGGTCGGCACGCCGTTCTCGCTCCGCCTGCGCGGCACGGACGCCCCGGGCAGCGGGTTGGGGCTTCACTTCGATCCAGCCCAACGCACCGTGGCGTTTCAGTTTCCCGAGGGCGAGCGCTCCTACGCGGCGCCATTTACCGAAATAGATGCTGTTGACGGGCTTGACCGCCCGGCCAAACTCGATATCCTTCTTGTGGGCGATATGGTTGATGTCTGCATCAATGAGCGACGGACAATCGCCACGCGCTGTAAGGGGCTGACGGGCGACCGCCTCGTCTTCGATGGATGTGACGCCTCCAATATCGAAGCCCGGCCGCTGAAATGATCCAGCGACTTAGGGATAGAGGAAATAGCGATGTTCTACAAGGCACGATCCAAAGAAACCGGCGCGATGTGGGATGTGTGGATGACGCGTTACGTGCGTTTTCGTAATCACACGACACGGAATGACACTTCCATGTCGCGCGATCATAACAACAAACCAGCGTGGGAGGAGCCCAGATGTCTAAGATCGTCACATGTATAGCAGCGGCTGTGATGGCTGTTTCCGGCGCGGCAGTGGCGGGCACGCCGCTCAATCTTCTTCTGCTGGGCGATTCGATCACGCGGCAGGGCCGCTACGTAACGGCGCTCACAAACCTGCTCAGCCAGGCCGGCTACGCGCCCACCGTCCTCGCAAACGAGGGGCATGACGCCTACCTCATCCAGACCACACCTTACCCATGGCCCGACTACCGCAGTGGCGTGGCGAATCACGTCAAAGAGTTCCTGAACTATCCCGCCGCTGATTCCGACAACACATGCATCCTCGTGATGGCCGGAACCGGTGATGTGGATGCAGATTACAAGCTCAAGGAGACCGACGATCCCAATGCCCAGGCCAGGATGGGCGACCTTATCACGAAGGTCACGAACACCGCGCCGCGGGCACACCTGATTGTTGCGCAGGTAGTGCCTAACATTACCAGTAAGGAGAAGGACGCGGACGTGAAGCGGCTTAACGCGGACATTGCCGCCGCTGTCGCCAAGGCGAAGAAGTCCGGCGCAAAGATCCACCTGGTCAATATGTACGACGCATTGTCTCCCGAAAAGTATCAACCCTACACCGATACACCGAGCCCGCTCATGGCAGATACACTCCATCCCAGTGAATCGGCCGGCCCGGCCATGGCCAAGGTGTGGTTCGATGGCATCATGGCCGCTGAAATCCCGCACACTGCGAGCAAGTAGATTTACGCCTGAAGGAACCTGAGAAATGACCGACCATCGCGGCGCACCGGAGACTGCTCAGGAGATCGGGCGGGTCGGCAAGCTGATCACGAGCGCGCGAGAGTTGCGGGAGATGTGCCAGAGGGATCCTCAACGGCCCATGTATCACCTCATGGGGCCGGAGGATTACAACTGCCCCTTCGATCCGCAGGGGTGCATATACTGGAAGGGGCGGCACCACATCTTCTACCCCTATTTCCCGAATGGGGTGAACTACTGGGGCCACGTGTCCAGCGCGGATCTCGTGCACTGGACCGTCCATCCCGCCGCCCTGACCATGTCTCCCGAGGATCCTGATAAGCATGCATACGCCGGTGGATCGCTCGTCGACAAGGACGGCGTTCCCGCCCTGATCTATCGCGGCGGAGGGGCGGGCACCTGCATTGCCACGAGCCGTGACGACGGGCTCATCAACTGGACAAAGCATCCAGCGAACCCGGTCATTCCAATACCCAAGGAGGGGGATCGATGTGAATCGAGGCCTTCGCGAGCTATGTCCCGCTGGCACGATCCGCAGGCATTACTGTGACGGTGGAGGATTTCCCGGCCATCTGGTCACCGTTCCTGGTCTCGTCGGACATGAACGAGGCTTTGGCAGCCGTCCCCGGCATGAAGGCCACCTTCGACAGCGGCAACTGCCTGATCGGCGGAGAGCAGCCTCTGGACATGTATCTGAATTGCAAAAAGCACGTCGTCCACGTGCACTTCAAGGACATGGTGCTTTGCCCCAAGGGCCCAAACGGCCGGTCGGCACTCGACGGCAAGTGTTACGATCCGGCGGAGCTCATGGGCGAAGGCATCGTTGACTTCCGGGCCTGCCTGCAAGCCATGGAAGACGACGGCTACGACGGCTTTGTCGACTTTGAGCCCGAAAGTTCCAAGTACACGGTTTACGATGCGGCGCGCAAGGGCATCCCCTATTTGCGCGAACTCTACGGCTTGATCCGTCGCAAGAAGTGAGCGTTTCTGTGCCGCATCACGATGAAGAATCCCCCCGCCAACCCGGTTGCGCCTTCATTCTCATGCCGGTCGGGTTGACAGTCGCAGCGGCATCGCCCTGCCCTTGAACGACGCCACGTTGCTCAGGTTGAGCTGCAACGTATTGGCGCTACCGTGTGAGTAATCAAAGGACTTATGCGGAAACTCGTAAGCCTATCTTCTTCTGTTGGCCGTTTCTGCATTTCTTGCACCATTGGGGCCAATGTCCAGAAAGTCATTTGACAGTCACTTTACAGGAGGACGCTGCCGCTGACAGTTCGGTCGAGGCAGGTGAACAAATCGTTCTCGTGCCACGGCCTCCTCAACGCAGGTATCGCGAAGCCTGCCAAGATGTGACGCTTGGTTTCCGGGATGCCCGCTTCGGTGAGCGCAATGAGCGGAACGCACTGAAGATCAGCATCTCCTCTAATCTTCGCGATCGTGCCCGTGTTCTCCAAACTGTCCATGCTGAGATCAATAAGCGCTACGTACGGTGCTTCGCGCTGCATGGCGGCAACGGCCTCCGAGCCGTCCCGGTAGACCTGCGCCCTGTAGCCGTGAGGCAGCAACTGCGCGGAGATGTGGCTGCAGGCTTCTTCGCCCCCGACAACGAACACCGTTGGCGGCTCTACGGCGGGCAGATGGATCGATATCAGCGTTCCCTTTTCTTTCCCCGGCGGCGGACTGGTCAACGCAATGGTCCCGCCGTGAAGTCTCAGGAGTTCACTTGAAATCGAAAGCCCGAGCCCCGCGCCGTCCACGCGCTGGTCTCCACGATAGTACCGATTCATCACATGCGGCAGGTCTCCGGTGGGAATGCCGACGCCGTTGTCTGCAATAGTCAGCATCAAGAACCCCGGCCTTGCCGCGTCCGATCGCAACGTAATCCGGATCTCGCCGCCCTCCGGTGTGAACTTGATGGCGTTTGCCAACACATTCACAACCACTCGTTCGATTCTATGACGGTCACACTCCACAAACCCCGCGCCTTTCGGGAGGGACAGGTTGACCTGCAGGGATTTGTCAGCCATCAGGGCTTGCAGACTCTCCGCGACGCCCTGCACCAGCAGTGACAGGGGCATTTTCACGCAGTTCAGCCGCAGGGCCTTTGCGTCTATGCTGGTCATATCGAGAACGTCCCCAACGGTTTTCTGCAACCTCCGGCAACTTTGTTTCATCATGGCGAGATAGGAACGGAAACTGTCCGGAACCAAGCCCACCACGCCCCTGAGCATGTTGTCCAGCGCAAGTGTCAACGACGCGAGCGGCGTCTTGAGCTCATGCGAAACATTTGAGACAAATTCAGACCTTGCCTTGTCGTTCGCCTCCAGTCGCTCATTCGCCTGCTCCAGGGCGGCTGTGCGCACTTCGACGAGTCTCTCGAGGTGCTCCCGGTACTCCTTCAGTTCACGTTCCGCCTGCTTGAGTTCGGTGATGTCCTCGGAAATGCCCAACAGGTATTTCGTGCTTCCATCGGCTCCCACAATGCAGACCTTCCGGGTGTGAAGCAGACGTTGGCCCTTCTTGGCCGTCAGGATAGGTTCTTCCGGGATGTCCACCATGGGTTCGTTTCCATCAAGCACTTCCCGGTCGTTGGCCATGAAGTGGGCGGCTTGTTCTGGGGGGAATAGGTCCAGGTCGTTCTTTCCGAGCAGTGTCTTGCGGTCATAGCCAAGAAGATCTTCGCCGGCGCGATTGAACATAGCGAAGCGCAGGTCCGCCGCAGTCTTGAGGAAGATCATGAGCGGGACATGCTCAACGACCGCGGCCACGAGGGCTTGCGATTCCATCAAGGATTGCTGCGCGTGGGAGCGCTCAATGGCGTAGCGGATCGCCCGTGCCAGCGATACGCCGTCCACCTGCGCCTTGACGATGTAGTCCTGTGCGCCCTGCTGGACCGTTGTGGCGGCCAGTTCCTCGTCGTCCATGCTGGTGAGTACGATGATCGGCACGTGCGCCGCTGCCGAGTGCATGCGAACGAATGTGTCGAGCCCCCAGGCATCGGGCAGTCCGAGGTCCAAGAGCACGAGGTCTATCCCCCCTTGGGTCACCTCCTGGATCGCCGCGGAAAGACTCCCGGCCCGCCGGACAGTGAACGCACGGTGCCGCGAACGCTCCAGAATGTTCTTCAATACCAGGGCGGAGCCATCGTCATCCTCCACCAGCAGTATTCGGATGGTCTCGGACTTCGCCTTCTCGGCTGTGGGGATGTCTTTCACTCTCTGCGGCCCCTCACCTTGTCCCGTTTGGCGTTAGTTTCAGAATCGCCAACCAAAAGCTGTCAATGGTTTGCGCCGCCAATCACCCCGTTTCCCGCCACAGGGAACGAAGCCAGTTTGCAACGGGAGTCTAACAGGGGAAATATACATCCCGATGAGGTCTTTCCGCCATCAGTCAGGCCCCTATTACAAAGGGGGAAATCCCCTACCGGGGCGAGCTCTGCGCGGCGAGCAATCGGTGCGGCGGTGTGGCCGATCGGAGATAACTGCGTTCGGGCCCGCTCACCCCGCCCGCCCCGTCATCCGGGCCCGGGCCCCGTTTACACAGGGCGCATGTGAGTTCCGGGGATCGCCGCCCGGGGAGATGCGGCGACCCCTCCGCGTTCCCTCGCTCCTCTTCTTCCACCCCGCGACGAGGGCGTCGCGTCTCCAGGAGCACGGCAACGAGCGAAATCAGACGTTCCGCTGGAGTCGCGGTGCCCCCACAGCGTTCGTTCCGGGCTTCGCCGCATCTCTCCCGGGCGGCGATCGCCGGAACTCACATGCGCCCCTGAAATGGCCTGGCACAATTCTGTTGTTACCTTCAGGGCCCTGCTCTACATTCTCCTATTGTGTAGGCGAAAGGGAGGAGTTTGAACCATGAAACGTTGTCAGGTCTATGCGGCTGCCGGTTGGGTCCTGTGCGTGTTGCTGAGCGGCGCGCGCGCCGCGGATCCGCTTGAGGGCGCTTCCAACGTCCTCGCGCAAGTGGCGTCTATCGGGCAAGCCCCGGCCGTCGCCAATCCGAAGGAGCTGGCCCTGCGGCGATTGACGGACGACCTGGCCGGCTTCGCCAAGGAGCGCAACGCGCTTCCGCCCGAGCGCGCGGCGGCCGCCTGGCTCGCCCTCTTTGACCGGCTCTGGAAGGTGGACGCGCGCGATTTGCAGGAGATGAACTTCGGGGAAGACGAGTCGGGCGAGGGTCCGCTGTCGTTCCAACGGCTGTTCGCCGAGATCCCCGGCCCGGCGGCCTGGCCGGAGATCCAGAAGCTGGCAGCCGGAAGAGAGCCCTCGAAAGGGGCCGACGGCGTCAAGGACTGCGCGCTCCAGCTTTATGCGGCCTACCTGAATGGGGACACCAAGGCGATCGACGATCTCCTGGCAAAATCCGACAGCCTCCTGCCCGGAGGCGAGAAGTACCAGCGTGACCAGATTTTGAACGCGGTGAAAGAAATCAAGATGATGGTGGAGAATGCGCGGTCGGTGAACAGCCCCGAAGATGTGATCCGGCACTACCGGAAGATGCTCGAGGAGTCCGCCAAGGCCGCCGGTCCCCGCGGCGGAGGCGAGCAGATCCAGATTCCCGACCTTGTTTCGCTGGCGGGCGCCGCGGAGGCAGAGAAGCTTCTGCTTCTGACCCTGGCTCTGCCCGTTTCGCTGCAGGTGCCAAGCGGCGGGCAGACGAAGGCGCTCCTCAAGAAGGTCGTTCTCGCGAACGCCGCGCAGTTAAAGATGCCGCAGTGGCAACTCGTGGACTCGTTGGAGGATGTGGGGCTCTACGAAGCGATGGCCGCGCGGTTCCCGGCAGTCAGCAAGACGGAGGCCAACGCCGCAGCTTCCGCTATTTTCTCGGCCGCCTCCGCGCTCTTCGGCTCCAACATGGGCCGCATGGCTGAAGTTGAGGACTACAGGTCAGCGCAGACCAAGCCGAATGCTACGCTCTGCTACATTGTTGGATTGGTGGCCGCCGGCAGGAGCGCCGAGGCTGTGAGCAATGCGGTGGCCATGAAAGCCGGGGATGTTGGCGACTACCTTGGCGCCGTCCTGCAAAAGGTGGACAGGCCTTCCGTGGCCGAAGCGCTGTTTGATTTTGCAGGCAAGGTCATGAAGGAAGACGGGCCGCGGATCTTTCAGTCGATGTACTGTTCGCTGGCCCTGTCGCTCGGCCACACGAATGAACTGTTTTCCCGCCTCGAGGCGCGGGTGGCCGACCCGAAGAGCGACGAGGCAACAAGGCGCGCCGCCCAATGGCTGCTTATTGAGGCGTACCTGGCGGAGGATGCGGCGGACAAGGCCGTGTCCATGCTCAGGGGCATAGCCCTGGCCGTGGGCAAGGAGGAGGAGCCGGCCGGAGAAGGGGCGGAATCGACGAAAGCGGCGACTTTGCTCGTGCAGCTGGGCGATGCGCTCGGCAGGCCCGAGCTCATCGACGAAGGGCTGAAAGCGCTTGTGAGCGCAACGGAGAAGAGCTCGGGGCAGAGCCCGTTCATTCCCTCAAGCATCAGCTTCGGCAGCCACAGCTTCTCTGAGTCGCTGGATGACCTGCTGATCCGGAACGGAAAGACCGCCGCGCTTGAACGCATGATCAAGGCGTCGATGCGCGTGCAGATACGTCAGCTCGAAAAGATGCGGCAGGACGGCGGCTACGGCCGCGGGGCGCTCGGCGGCGACCTTGCCCGCCTCGTGGACCTCTACGGCAGGCTGGGCAGGCATCAGGATGTTCTCTATCTCGCCTGCAATGCCGTGTGGTGGAGCGTGGGCGATCTTGCCGAGATGATGTCTGACTATGACAACGGGACGGCGGCCGTGCGCATCGCGGCGGCGCTCGCGGCTTCCGGCTCAGCCAGCAATGCCACGGCGATTCTCAAGGCCCACTTGTATAACAGGCAGGGGGATGACAAGGCCTATTCCGTGCTGGCCGGGATCGAAGGCGCGGCCCTGATTCCCTGGCTGGACGCGCTCTACGCGCGGGACCGTTTCGAGGAAAGGCCGCTGATCTGGAAGGCCGAGCTTCTCAGGAAGGCCGGCAAGCTGGATGAAGCCGAGAACGTTGTGCGCGAGGCCTTGAAGGTTGATCCCACCGACGGCGAGCAGCCCCCGGGAGACAGGGTGCGCGCGTACGCGGTCCTGGGCGACGTGCTCGCCGACAAGGGGAAAAAGGAAGACGCGGCGTTCTTCCGGAACGTCGTCAAGTCGGTGCGGGTTGCCGAGGACGGCGACCGGCTCAGTGCGATCGGGCTCACAAAGAGGAGCATCAAGGTGTACGAAGAGGCCGAGGTGGCTTTCGCGGATGCGTATTGCGTGCAGTGGCGGCTGGCCGAACGGCTGCACGCCATGGGTAAGTTCGAGGAGGCCGAGAAGCACTACCAGATAGCTTTTGAGCGCATGCCGGAGCAATTCGGGCAGGTCGCCAATTTCTGCTTCGGCTGCGAGGGGGTGTTCGCGAAGGAACACAGCCGCAGCGTTGCGGAGCGGGTTCTTGGGAAACTCGTGCAGACCCATGCGGACCGGGCGCAGGTGCATTTCATGATGGGCCAGCTGCGCGAGGCGCAGGGGCGTGAGACGGAGGCCTACCAGTGCTTTAAAAAAGCCGTTGAGATTGACCCCGGCTACCTCGACGCGTGGGCGAAGATGAGCGCCCTGAGCCGGATCCTGCTGCTCCCGCAGTCCCAGCGGGATGCCATCGCGCTGAGGGGGCTTGAGCTGGACCCGCTCGGGCGGCACTTTTCGGCCAACGCGCACGAAGTGCAGGATCTGAAGGCGCTGTGGCTCGTCATGGAGAAGAACCAGAAGTATATGGTGGAGCCGCCCGCGGCCCTGTTTGTCCTGGAGGCGAGCCGGAAAGCGATTGACGCGGAGCGGAAGCAGCAGGGCGGCCGCGCATACAGCAGGGGCTGGTCGCAATCCGCCAGACTGAAGCCGGGCCAGATGATAGTCTCCCAAAGGGTGGCGTCCACAATCATGCAACTGGTGAATAGCGCAAGCTACGCCCGGATGAGCATGAGCATGGGCGGCGGCGCTTTTCCGGATGACGGATTCTAACGCCGCGATGCCCTTTCTTCGGGATTGGCTTTGCGCCACGCAGTGGATATGCTTCCACATGGACACGGCACAAGGCGGAGCGCGATGAGTGTGGAAATCAAGATTTGCGGGCTGACGAACGTAGAGGACGCCGAGGCGGCGCTGAGGGCCGGGGTGGACTACCTTGGCTTTGTGCTCTATCCCAAGTCGCCGCGCGCGATCACGCCGGCAAAGCTGAAGGAGATTCTCGCCGGGCTGTCCCGCCCGTGCCGGGCTGTGGCCGTGGTGGTCAACGAGTCGCGCGCCGCAGCGGAAGAACTGGCGGCGAAGTGCGGGCTCTGGGCTGTGCAGGTCCACGGCGATGAGCCCGCCGCGGAGTTCACGGACTGCGCCTGCCGCCTCTGGCGCGCGGTGTGCGTGTGTGGACAGGCCGTCACGCCTGACCCGTCGGCCTGGCCGTCGGCGGAACGGTATGTGGTGGATGCCTCGTCGCCCGACTTGTATGGCGGGACCGGCTCGGTGGCGGATTGGGCCGGCGCGGCGGCGCTTTCGGTGCGCAGCGCAGTGATGCTCGCCGGCGGGCTGACGCCTGAGAATGTCGGGGCGGCCATCGACGCGGTTCGCCCGGCGGGAGTGGATGTTGCCAGCGGGGTGGAGTCGGCGCCAGGCCGGAAGGATCACGAGAAGCTGTTGCGTTTTGTTGAGGAGGTGCGCCAGGCGGCGGCGGGGGTAGGAAAGATCATCCGATGAAGAACCAGCCTGACGAAAAAGGACATTTTGGCGTGTACGGCGGGCGCTATGTCGCTGAGACGCTGATGCCGGCCCTGATTGAAGTTGAGAAGACGTACCGGGAAGCAATCCAGGACCCCGCGTTTCACGCCGAATTCCGGCGCCTGCTCAAGGACTACGTGGGCCGCCCGTCCCCGCTGTACCTGGCCGAACGCCTGACGTGCGAGTTCGGCGGGGCGAAGGTTTACCTGAAGCGGGAGGACTTGAACCACACCGGCGCGCACAAAGTGAACAACACCCTGGGCCAGGCCCTGCTGGCGCGCCGCATGGGAAAGCGGCGGCTCATGGCGGAGACCGGCGCGGGCCAGCACGGCGTCGCCACGGCCACCGTGGCCGCGCTCTTCGGCATGGAGTGCGTGGTGTACATGGGCGAGGAGGATATTCGCAGGCAGGCGCCGAACGTCCGCCGCATGGAGCTGCTTGGCGCCGAGATCATTCCCGTCACCAGCGGCACGAAGACCCTCAAGGACGCCATGAGCGAGGCGCTGCGCGCCTGGGTTGCGGAAGTGGACACCACGTTCTACGTCATCGGCACGGTTGCCGGCCCGCACCCGTATCCGGCGATGGTCCGCGATTTTCAGAGCGTGATCGGGATCGAAACGCGCGAGCAGGCGCTGGAAAATGAGAAGCGCCTGCCCGACATGGTCATCGCCTGCGTGGGGGGCGGCAGCAACGCGGCAGGCATTTTCTACCCGTTCATTGAGGATGAAGACGTGCAGCTCGTGGGCGTGGAGGCGGCGGGGTACGGAATCTCGACCGGCATGCACTCTGCCAGCATCGGTGCCGGCTCGGTAGGGATCCTGCACGGCTCGAAGACCTACGTGCTTCAGAACGGGGACGGCCAGATTCTCAACGCGCACTCTGTGAGCGCGGGCCTCGATTACCCGGGCGTGGGCCCGCAGCACGCGCAGTGGGCGGACGAAAAGCGCGTGGAATACGCCAGCATCACCGACGCCGAGGCGCTCGCGGCCTTTCACCAGGTCACCCGCCTGGAAGGCATTCTGCCCGCGCTCGAGTCGGCGCACGCCGTCGCCGAAGCGCGCAAGCGCGCGCCGGCGCTCGGGCCGGATGGTTTTCTGGTGGTCTGCCTGTCGGGCCGCGGGGACAAGGACGTGGAGACGGTGCTGGCCATCATGGCCGGCCGGAAGAAGAAGCGCTCATGAACCGGATTACGAAGACATTTGCCGACCTGAAGCGCGCGGGGCGCAAGGGCCTTGTCGGCTACCTGACGGCCGGCGACCCGGACGAGGCGGCCTCCGAGCGCCACGTGATGGAGGCCATCGAAGGCGGGCTGGACGTCCTGGAACTCGGCGTTCCGTTCTCCGACCCGACCGCCGACGGGCCCGTGATCCAGGCGGCGGCCCTGCGGGCGCTGAAGGAGGGGATGTCCGTGCGCAAGGTTTTGCGCATGGTGAAGCGGATCCGCAAGCGGAGCCAGGTGCCCATCGTCCTTTTCGGGTACGCGAATCCTTTTCTCGCCTACGGGTATGACCGCATCTGCGCCGACGCCGCGGCGGCCGGCGCGGATGGCATGCTGATTGTCGATTTGCCGTTCGAGGAGTCGGACGAGCTGCGCGTGCATATGCGCAAGCACGGCCTGCAGTTCATCACGCTCATCGCGCCGACGACCCCGCCGGACCGCGCGGCGCGGCTGCTGCGGAGCGCCGAGGGCTTTGTGTACTACATCATGGTGCGGGGCGTCACGGGCGCCCGCAAGTCCATCGCCACGGACCTGGCGCAGCACGTCGCTGCGCTGCGTTCGGTGACGGATCTGCCGATCGCGGCGGGCTTTGGCGTCAGCAGCGGCGCGCAGGCGCGCCGGGCGGCGGAAGAGGCCGACGCGGTGGTGGTGGGCAGCGCCTTCGTCAAGGCGGCGGCAGAAGGGCGCCTGAAGCCGCTTGTCGCCCGGATCAGCGCCGCGCTGCGCAAGCCGTCACGCTAAGGATGCACCCATGAGCCACATCGAATTCAAACACACCGTCCGGGTCCCTTACGCACACACGGACCAGATGGGGTTCGTCTACTACGCCAACTACCTTGTCTACTTTGAAATGGCGCGGTCGGAGATGATGCGCGAGGCGGGCACGCCCTACGGCGACCTTGAGAAGCGCGGCGTGGTGCTGCCCGTGGTCGAGGCGCACACCGTCTACCGCAGCCCCGCGCGCTTCGACGACCTGCTGGAGATCCGCTCGCGCTGTTCGGAGATCCGCGGCGTGCGCCTGCGCATCGAGTACCGGGTGCTGCGCGGGGCGGAGCTGCTCGCCACCGGCTACACGGAGCACGTCTGCATGTCGCCCGCGGGCAAGGTGCAGAAGCCGGCGCCCGAGTTCCGGCGCCTTCTGGAGTGGACCGGCGCATGACGGACCCGCGCATCACCAGCCTCGCCCGCATCCTGGCGCGGTATTGCGTGGATGCGCGCAGCGCGGAGACCATCGGGGTTACCGCGCCCGCGGCCGCGGCGCCGCTCGTCCTCGCGCTGTACGAGGAACTCCTGCGCTGCGGCGCATTCCCTGCCCTGCGGATGACGCCGGACGGTGCGACCGAGGCGTTCTATCGCTGCGGCCGGAAAGAGCATTTCACACGTACGCCGCCGTTTGCGCGCGCGTTCGCCAGGACGGTCGACAAAACCATCGACATCCTCGCCGAGACCAACACGCGTGCCCTCACGCGCGTCGACCCGAAGAAGATTGTGCAGGTCTCGAAGTCGCTGCGGCCCGTGCAGGCGCTCCTGCGCAGCAAGCCGTGGGCGCTCACGCTCTTCCCCACGGAGGCCTATGCCCAGGATGCCGAGATGAGCCTGCGCGAGTACGAGGACTTCGTGTACGGCGCGATGTTCGCGGACGAGCCGGATCCCGTGGCCGCATGGCGCGCGGTGCACCGCGACCAGGCGCGCCTGATCCGCCGCCTCGCCGGCGCGGATGCGGTCCGCATCGTGGGGCCGGGCACGGACCTGCGCCTGTCGGTCAAGGGCCGCACGTTCATCAACTCCGACGGCCATCGTAACATGCCGAGCGGGGAGGTGTTCACCGGGCCGGTCGAGGATTCCGCGGAGGGCGTGATCGAGTACGACTTTCCCGTGTGCCACCGCGGCCGGGAAGTGGACGGGGTGCGGCTTGTGTTCCGCAAGGGCCTCGTGGTGGAGGCGACTGCGAAGAAGAACCAGGCCTTCCTGCTGTCCATGCTCGATACCGATCCCGGCGCGCGCCGGCTCGGGGAACTCGGGATCGGGACCAACCGGCGCATCCAGCGTTTCACGAAGTCCATCCTGTTCGACGAGAAGATCGGCGGCACGGTGCACCTGGCGGTCGGCAAATCGTATCCCGAAACGGGCGGGGTCAACCATTCGGCGATCCACTGGGACATGATCAAGGACCTGCGCCGGGGCGGCGCTCTCTACGTCAACGGCAAGATCTTCCAGAAAGACGGCCGGTTCGTGTGAGCTGCCGCTAACCAACTTCTAACAATACGACGCTTCACGTCCCCGCCGTACTGCGGTATCCTGCCCTAATCCATCGGGCAGGCTTTGCCGGGAGAAGGTGTTTCGTGACGAAGAAGAACATACTGGTTGTGGAGGATGAGGAGGATATCCTTGAGCTTCTGCGGTTCAACCTGACGCGCGACGGCTTCGCTGTGACGACCGCCGAGAGCGGCGAGGCCGCCGTGAAGGCGGTCGCCCGCAAGAAGCCCGACCTGATTCTGCTCGACCTGATGCTGCCGGGCCTCGACGGCCTCGAGGTCTGCCGAGCCCTGAAGAAGGACCCGAAAAACGCCGGCATTCCGATTGTGATGGTGACGGCCAAAGGGGAAGAGAGCGATGTTGTGGCCGGCCTCGAACTGGGGGCCGATGACTACATCGGGAAGCCGTTCAGCATGAAGGTTCTGATCGCCCGCGTACGCGCCGTTCTGCGCCGCAAACTGGAAGCGCCCGCGGACAAGAATGCGCCGCTGCGCATCCGTGACATCGAGATCAACCCCGGCCGGCACGAGGTGCTGATCAAGGGCAAGCCGGTGGAAATGACATTTTCGGAGCTACGGATTCTCCACTTCCTCGCCAGCCGGCCGGGCTGGGTTATGACGAGGGAGCAGATCGTGGACGCCGTGCGCGGCGAGGACTATGCGGTTACCGACCGCGCTGTCGACGTGCAGATCGTTGGCATCCGGAAGAAGCTCGGTCCGCGGGCAGACTGCATCGACACCGTCCGCGGGGTTGGGTACCGTTTTCTGGAACAGGAGTGAGCAAGCATGCGGCTGCTGTGGCGAATCTACATTTCCTTCTTTGCAAGCACCGTGCTGGCGCTCGCTCTGACCGCCTGGGTTGCGGATTACTCCCTGCGCGGGTTCTATAAGGAACAGGTCGCGGCGGAACTGCTGACACGGGCCAACATCCTGGCCGGTGAAATGGAGCGCGGCGCGTTGGACCTCGAAGCGGGGCAAATCGATCCGCGCTGCAAGGAGTTCGGGCGCCTGACCCAGACCCGTGTAACGGTTATCCTGTCCGACGGGACGGTGATCGGCGACACGGATCGCGACCCTTCCGGCATGGAGAATCACAGGAGCAGGCCCGAGATCGCCGAGGCGCTGAACGGTCGGCCGGGCAGATCCGTCCGGTTCAGCGACACGATCCGGCGCACAATGATGTACCTTGCCATTCCGGTCCAACGGGATGGTGTGGTGGTCGCGGTGGTCCGCGCCTCGTTGCCGCTATCGGTGATCGACTGGACGCTTCACAGTGTATACCGGCATGTGGCCATCGGCATTATTATCGTGGCGGCGTTGTTCGCCGTGGCGGCGTTCTATCTGGCCCGACGCATCAGCCGCCCCCTGGATGAGATGCGTCGCGCGGCCGAGCGGCTGGCGCAAGGCGACCTCCAGGCGCGGGTTGCGCTGCCCGGGGGCGCGGAGATGAAGTCCCTGGCCCGGACGCTGAACCAGATGGCAGCGCAGCTCGGAGAGCGGATGGAGACGATCACGCGGCAGCGCGACCAGCAGAACGCGGTGTTTGCCAGCATGGTGGAAGGCGTCCTCGCCGTGGACGGCGAAGGGCGTATCCTTGAATTGAACGCCGCCGCGTCGCGACTCTTGAATGTGACGCCTGACCAGGCAAGGGGAAGAAGCCTTCAGGAGACGGTCCGCAACCTCGATCTGCAGAATTTCGTCAGCGCCGCGCTGTCGGCTGACGGTCACGCGGAGGCCGAGATCGTCCTCTATGACCATGAGGACCGGTTCCTGCAGCTGCGCGGCGCGGCCCTGACCGACGCGACGGGCAGGAAGTTAGGCGCGCTGGTGGTATTCAATGACGTCACCCGCCTGAAGCGGCTGGAGACCGTGCGCCAGGACTTCGTCGCCAACGTGTCGCACGAGCTCAAGACCCCGGTGACGGCCCTGAAAGGCTGTGTGGAGACGCTTTCCGATCCCGGGCATCGGAGCCCGGAGGATGACGCGCGTTTTGTGGCGATGATGGGCCGGCAGGTCGAGCGTCTCAGCGCGATTATTGAGGACCTGCTCAGCCTGTCGCGGCTGGAGCATGACGCGCAGCACAAACGCATCCAGTTGGACCCTGGCCCAGTCTGCGACGTACTGCGCCGGGCGGCTCAGGCGTTTGCAGGTGCGGCGGCGGCCCGGAAGATCACCGTCGCGGTGGAGTGTGCAGGCGACGTGGCCGCACCGATCAACGCCGCGCTGCTGGAGCAAGCCGTAGGGAATCTCGTGGACAACGCCGTCAAGTACAGCGGGGAGGCGACGCGCGTTGTCGTGAGCGCGGCGCTGCGCGGCGGCGAGGTCGAGATTTCCGTGGCCGACCGGGGCCCGGGCATCGAGAAGAAGCACTTGCCCCGCATCTTTGAGAGGTTCTATCGTGTTGACCAGGCTCGCAGCCGCGCTCTGGGCGGGACCGGGCTTGGCCTTGCCATCGTGAAGCACATCGTGCTCGCCCACAGCGGAACCGTCGCGGTCGAGAGCACTCCGGGTCACGGCAGTACGTTCACAATCCGCATTCCCGTAGCGTGACGCCGGCCGCATGAGAACGCGGCGGCGCCTGCACACGCCAGCCCCCTCCGTTGGCGCTTATCCACGATCCTTTTGGCACCTTGACGGCGCCTTCCGCCCGTTCCTGCGCTAACACACTTCTAACACACGACTCACATTGCCCTTACGGCTGTTTGTTGTACTCGTCCCGACGCAGAGAGAAGCAGGGCGAAACAACAGAAAGGAACAGGGCAGATGAAGCAGATGAAGACAGTGGTGGCGGGCGCGCTGATGGCGGCAAGTATGGCGGGGATGAGCATGGCGCAGGGCACCGCGGCGCCGGCCGCAACGCCGCCGGCAGCACCGAAGACGTGGGTGGACTCCATTACACTCAAAGGCGATCTCCGGTACCGGTACGAGAGCATCAGCGACGATTCGAAACTGGATGCGAACAAGGATACGTACACGCGCCAGCGGGATCGAATTCGTGCGCGGCTCGGAGCGGAAGCCAAGGTTAACGACAATGCCAAGGTGGGCGTTGAGCTCTCCACCGGGCAGAGCGATCCCGTTTCTGGCAACAACACCATCGGCGACGGGTTCGCCAAGAAGGACATGAAGCTGAACCTCGCCTACGTGGATTACAGTTTCTTCGGCGACAACCCGAATGAAGTCCACGCCATCTTTGGAAAGATGAAGAACCCCTTCATTACGATGAATGACGATCTGGTCTGGGACCCGGACGCCACGCCGGAAGGAGTTGCTTGCAAGGGGCTGCTTGGCCTGGCAGACGGCAAGGTCTCGCTGCTCGCCAACGGCGGGTACCTGTGGATCCAGGAGCGGGCGGACAAGCCGGACGCCATGCTGTATGCCGGCCAGGCGGCCGTAAAGCTGCAGTTTGTGGACGAACTGGCCCTGACACTCGGAGGCTCGTACTACGGCTTCCAGAACCTGCAAGGGTCCGATGTCATGGACTGGGAGATGAAGAACAGCTCCTACGGAAACAGCACGACCAAAGGAACCATTGTCGGTGCCGTCACGAACAAAGCCTGGGCCACCGACTTCACGCCGGTCGTCTTGTTTGCCCAGCTTGACGCGTGGCTCGGGCGCGTGCCGGTTGCTGTCTTCGGGCAGGGATCGTCCAACGGCGATGCGGATGAGAACAAGAAAGCGCAGATGTTCGGATTCTCCATCGGTAAGGCCAAGAATCCCAAGACGGCAGAATGCGGCTACAGCTACGCGAAGGTGGAGCAGGATGCCGTTCTGGGCTGCCTTACGGATTCCGACCGCTGGGGCGGAGGCGCGGACGGCAAGGGCCACAAGATGTACGCGAAGTATCAGCTGATGAAGAACCTGCAAGTGGGTGCGACTTACTTCGTCGACGAGAAGACGATCTCGGATTCCGCGAAGACCAAGGACTACGACCGCCTGCAAGTAGACCTGGTCGCCACGTTCTAGGCAGGCAGAAAGTGAGCGAAGCATGAACACGGTCCTCAACGCAAGTCGGGCAAGAAGCCCCTGCAACGATCTTGATTGTGCCAGGAAGACCATCCTGGCCCTGCTGGACGCATGCCACGGCATGGACATTGCGGAGATCAGCCGACGGACGCGGCTGAAGGAGGACCTTGTTCACGCCGCGCTTGAAGGGCTGGTTCTGCGCGGTGAGTTGGACTGCATTGAGCGGGAAGGGCAGAACGGGCAGGACGTGAGGTTTTACGCCCTGAACAGGCCGGAGGGGCATCCCTGGGACTACTGAGAAGATCATGAACATCAAAGAATATAGCATTCATGAACATGAGGCCGGGCATCAGGCAAGCGCCGTCCGCCGCATCCGGTGGACCTTGGCGCAGCGGCCGGCAATGCACATAGCCGAGCTGTGCATGCGACTGGGACTGAACGAGGATGGCGCAAGGGCGGCTTTACAGAGAATGCGCGACAGCGGGGAGGTCGAGCTCCTGCGGCCGGTCGACTGTCTGACCGGAGGGCACGATTTCTTCCGCCTCTGCGGGGGGGGGGCAAGTCGCAACGCATGCCGGGAGATAGGGCGTGCCGCGTGTGCAAACAAGCCGGACGACTATGTTCTGGCCGGCATTGTAGGCTGACGGCGTCGGGCCCAAGCGCCCTGACGGACAGTGAGGCAACAGAAGGCTAACGACAAAAAGGAAGACGAAAATGAACGGACTGAAGAAGGCGGTGACAGGATTGGCGGCGCTGGCTACGGCGGCGGGCATTGCTCTGGCGGGCGACGCGAACAAGATCGTCGTGGATGGTTCCACGACCGTCGGGCCGATTGCGAAGGCGTTCGCGGAATACTACATGGGCAAGCACCCGGACGTGAGCATCACGGTCAGTGAGTCCGGAAGCGGGAACGGGGCCAAGAGCCTGATCAACACGGCGTGCGATGTGGCGACCATGTCCCGACGCATGAAGAACTCCGAGAAGAAAGCAGCGCAGGATGCTGGAGTGCTGGCCATCGAGTACATCGTGGCTATGGATGGGCTTTCGCTGGTTGTGCACCCGAGCAATCCCATCGCAGATCTGACGATCGAGAAGATCCGGGATATCTACACCGGCAAGATCAAGAACTGGAAGGAGCTCGGCGGGCCGGATGAGGCGATTGTGGTGATCAGTCGGGAGACGAACAGCGGAACATTCGAGAGCTTCGGGACGCTGGTGATGAACTCGGAGAAGATGGGCGAGAAAGTCGAGTACGTCGGGAGCAGCGGCGCGATCCGGCAGCGGGTGATGAGCACGCCGGCGGCCATCGGGTATGTTGGACTGGCTTTCACGGAAGGCGTGAAGCCCGTCACGGTGAATGGGATTGAAGCAACGCCTGAAACCGTGACGTCAAAGAAGTACCCGATCTCCCGCCCTCTCTATATGTACACGAACGGGAAGCCCAAGATGGGCACCGCGCTGTACGATTTCGTCAATCTGTCCGGCACGCCGGAAGGAACGAAGATCATTGAAGATACGGGGTTTGTGCCTCTGAAGTAGCGGGGCAAACCTGTGAGGGCTCAGGCGGTCGGGAGGCAAGGAAAGCTCCGGCCGCCTTGTCTTTGGATCACCCAGTGCGTGATGGGCTGCGGACGGCACGGTGCGCCGTCCCTGCCTTGGGCCGCCCGAGAGCAAAAAGCTGGCGAGGCGGCGGACGGGAGTGAGTGAGTTCGATGGCCGACAATGTCAATCAGCTCTCGGGTGCGCTGCGGGATCGACCGTCTCTGCTCCTGAGCGATCGCGCGCAGCGCAAGCAGCGGTTGGCCTCCGCCGTGGGTACCGGGTTTCTGCTGGCGGTGACCTCGCTTTCCGCGCTGGCGGTCCTTTTCATATTCTACTTCATCGCGCGGGATGCCTGGCCCTTCTTCCGGCTGCAGGGCGTTCGCGAATTCTTCACCAGTGTGCGGTGGTACCCCTCGGCGGGGCAGGCCGAGTTCGGGGCGCTGGCAATCTTTGTCGGCAGCGCGCTGGTAACACTGGGCGCGGTCCTTGTTGCCGTGCCGCTGGGCGTGGCGGCGGCCATTTGCCTGAGCGATGTGCTTCCGTTTGCGGCGCGGCAGGTCGTCAAGCCGGTGATTGAGATCCTGGCGGCAATTCCTTCCGTGGCATACGGATTCTTCGCCCTGGTCGTCCTCGCTCCGCTGCTCCAGCAGAGCGGCGGGCCCATTCTCGGCGTGGCGGCCTGGATCATAGGCGCGCCTCTCGCGGCGATCGCGATTGTCGTCCTCTCCGACGTGTCCACGGGCAAGGTGCCGGATTCCGCCCGGCGGCGCATGCGCTGGATCGTTGCCGGTCTGCTGGGCGCGTGCGCCCTGGCCGGGCTGGCGGCGGCCAGCAGGGCGTTGACGGGCCTGCATATTTCGAGCGGAACAAATGCACTCAATGTCTCAATCATCCTTGGGATCATGGCGCTGCCCACGGTCGTGAGCGTCTCGGAGGATGCGCTGCAGGCCGTGGGCCGGGAGCTTCGAGAGGGCAGCTATGCCCTTGGCGCCACCCGGGCGGAGACGATCGTGAAGACTGTGCTGCCGGCGGCAGGCAGCGGCATTCTGGCGGCCGTCATCCTGGGGGTCATGCGCGCGATCGGTGAGACGATGGTCGTGTGGATGGCTTCCGGCAACGCCACGCAGATTCCGTCGCCCTGGTACAACTTCCTTCAGCCGGTACGCACCCTGACGGCGACGATCGCAGGCGACATGGGGGAAGCGGACCACGTGACCGGGTCGGCGCGGTACCACGTTCTCTTTGCGATGGCGCTCTCCCTACTCTTGTTCTCCTTTGTGTGCAACCTCAGCAGTGAAGCGATCATCCGGCGCGCGCGGAAGAAAGCGGGAGGGTAACACCATGCGGCTCGAGACGCGCAAAATCCTGGACCGCGCATTTTCCGGATCGGGCGTGCTGGCGATCGTGCTCATGGCCGCCGCGCTATTGATTCTGCTGACGCCCATCTTCGTGCGCGGTTCCGGCGCGGTCTTCTTTGCCGCCACAGTGGAGCACCGGCGTTTCATGCTGGAGAAGTTCGATCGCGGCGATCGGAGGGCGGTCGAAGCCGAGATCGCAGCGGCGAATGCGGCGCGCGCGCCGGTGTACCGCGCGATCGCCGATTTCGAACAGCAGCTGGATTCCGGCGATGCGGCAGCGCGTGCGAAGTACCGCGCGCCGCTGAAGGAGTTGAAGAAGGCGCTGCAGACCCTTCTGGGGCCGCTGCCCGGCAGCGCCGGGCGCATGCTTATGCGGGATCAGTATGGCCAGACACGCTGGGACCGGGCGCAGGTGAAACTGTCCCGGGTTCTCTATCGTGAGGAGTGGGACTACTCGGACCCGTCGAAGCCCGGGATCCTCGTTCACAAGCCGCGCGCCTACGAGTTTGCCGGCACTTCGCTCGAGACGGTATTTCCCCTGCTGGCGCGTGACGTCGATAAGATGCTGCTGCCGCGCCGCACCGTCTACTGGCGGTTTCTTACCGATGAATCGTTCGACTCTCATTTCTTCGGCGGGATCTGGCCGGAGATTCTGGGGACCTTCTATCTCACCGTGGGGGCCATGCTGTTCGCCATCCCGATGGGCCTGATCGCGGCTGTCTACCTTACCGAGTATGCAAAGGAAAGCCGCCTGCTCAACCTGTTGCGCACCTGCATCAGCACCCTGGCGGGGGTGCCCAGCATTGTCTTCGGCCTGTTCGGCCTGGCTTTCTTCATCAACACGATGAAAGTCTCAAGCTCCAAGAGCGTCCTGGCGGGGTCCCTGACGCTGGCCCTGATGATCCTGCCCACCGTCATCCGCGCGTCGGAGGAGGCGATCCGGGCTGTGCCGCAGACGTACAAGGAAGCGGCGCTGAGTCTGGGGGCCGGGCGGTGGCATGCCGTATGGACCATCATGCTGCCGGCGGCGCTGCCGGGGATCCTCACGGGCATCGTGATCAGCATGGGCCGGGCGGCCGGCGAAACGGCGCCGATCATCTTCACCGCCGCGGTAAGCGTGGGCAAGCCGCTGGCGATCTGGCAGACGCTGGCGCAGCCGACGCCGGCGCTTTCGTGGAACATCTATAACCTGGCGACCGAGCACGAGGCCGTGGATGAAGTGAGGCACGTTCAGTACGGGCTGGTGCTTGTGCTGGTGAGCCTGGTGCTGTTGCTGAACCTGGCCGCCATCATTCTGCGCGCCAGGGTGGCGAAGCGGATGCGGGCATAGCAGGAGGGAGCGGAAAGATGGGGAACCAGGAAATCGCGGCCGCCCGGGAAGCGATCGAGGCGTCGAGTCACATGGAAACCAGGGACTTCTCAGTCTTCTACCGGAGCAACCAGGCGGTGAAGCGAGTCAGCCTTCGCATTCCGTCCGGCAAGGTGACCGCAATCATCGGGCCCAGCGGCTGCGGCAAGAGCACGCTGCTGCGGGCAATGAACCGGATGAATGATCTTGTCCCCGGCTGCCGCGCCGAAGGGCAGATGCTCTTCGGGGGGCAGGAGCTCTACAGCCCGGCCGTGGACGTGGTCACGCTGCGCCGGCGTGTCGGGATGGTGTTCCAGAAGCCGAACCCCTTTCCGAAGACCGTCTTCGACAACGTGGCGTACGGGCCGCGGCTGCACGGCGTGGCGGACCGGGGAACCTTGGCGGAGACCGTCGAG
>CAYRKB010000072.1:8828-21309 GCA_964424705.1 uncultured Victivallales bacterium | reverse complement strand
GCTCCCGGCTTGCTTCTGGAGTCGCGACGCCCTCGTCGCGGAGATAAAGAAACGCACCTGAACGGACCCCCGGACCTCACATGCGCCCTCCGCTGCAAGTGCAGCGGAAAGCAACTTGTCAGGAAGGATGGTAACGTTTACAGTGCATCGCTGTTTGGTTGACGGGTAAAGGATTTCGAAATGACAAGTTCGAAGGTAGTGAGTCTGCAGGACCTTTCCGAGCTGTGCGTAGAGTCGAGGCTGAAAGGCAAGAGGGTGGCTCATTGCCACGGAGTGTTCGATCTGCTTCACATCGGGCACCTCCGGTATTTCGATCAGGCCAAGGCCATGGGGGACGTGCTTATTGTAACCCTCACACCTGACCGTTTCGTGGATAAGGGGCCTCATCGCCCTGCCTTTTCCGAATCACTTCGCGCCGAAGCCATTGCCTCGCTCTCTTGCGTAGACTATGTCGCCATTAATGAGTGGCCCACGGCTGAGGAAACCCTGCGCTTGCTGAAGCCTGCGTTGTATGTCAAGGGGGCTGAGTTCAAGGGGGTCACGAACGACCCAACGGGCAAGATGGCTTTAGAAGAAGCGGTCTGCCGCGAGGTGGGAACGCAGCTGGCTTTCGCGGAGGATATCGTCTTTAGTTCCACGAACCTGATCAACACCTACCTGTCGCTGTATCCCAAGGAAATTGCGGAGTATCTCGAAGTGTTCCGCAAGCGCCACAGTCTGGATGAAGTGCTGAACACAATCGACGGGATGAAGGCGCTGAAGGTGCTGGTTGTCGGCGACGCAATCATCGACGAGTATGCTTACTGTTCTGCCATCGGCAAGTCCTCTAAAGATCCGGTGCTGGCGATGCGCCACCTTTCGGAGGATCGTTTCGCAGGCGGGGCATTGGCGATCGCCAACCACGTTGCGGATTTCGCGGGTGAGGTGACGCTGATGAGCGTTTTGGGACTGAAGAACAGCTTCCGTTCGTTCATCGATTCAAGCCTCGATCCCCGCGTCCGGTCATGCTTTGTAGATGTTCCAGAGTGGCAGACGGTGTGCAAACGAAGGTTTCTGGATGCAATCGGCTTGAACAAGCTGTTTGAAGTCTATTTCATGGACGACGACGATTTGCCTTCCGTTACGGTCGAGAGCATTTGCGGGGCGCTGAAGAAGCAGTTGAAGAGCTTTGACCTCGTCCTTGTGGCGGACTTTGGACATGGAGCAATCCCTGCCGCCGCCGTGGACCTTCTGTGCGAACAGGCACCATACCTCGTCGTGAACACGCAGGCGAACGCGGGGAACCGGGGCTTTCACACGATCGGGCGCTACCGCCGCGCCGACTACGCGTGTCTGGCCGAGCCGGAGGTGCGGCTCGACGCTCGTAATGTGCGCGGCGAACTGCGCCCCCTCATGGAGTCGATTCGCAACCGCATGGACTGTCAGTACCTGGTCGCCACGCGCGGGCGCAGCGGCTGTCTGGCCTGCGCCCGCGACGGTGAATTCACCGCTGTGCCTTCTTTCGCGACCAATGTTGTGGACCGCGTTGGTGCCGGGGATGCGTTCTTGTCGGTCACTGCGCTTGCGGCAAAGCTGGGCGTCGACCTGGAGGTGCTGGGATTCCTCGGGAACGTGGTCGGCGCGGAGGCTGTGCAGGTGATTGGGAACGCCAAGCCGATCAGCAAGATGAGCGTTAAGAAACACGTGACGTCGCTGCTGAAATAGGTGGTAAGGTAACGCCTCGGGGGCTCCCTGCCGGTTTACCCGGCAGGGGCTTGAATTCCAGCTCCTGCCGCGCGAGGCGGCAGGGAGCCCCCAGAAAAGCGAAGTTTGACAGGATTTACAGGATTCAGATGAAATCAGGGAACGGCGTGACCATGAAGGGGTGGCCTGCATACGTCAGTGAGTTGTCGGAATGCCTGCTGACTGTTTCGGTCCAGCGCGCCGGAAGAGAGATCGGCGTGGACTTGGCTTTCGATGAGTGGCGGGATCTGGCGCTGGACATCCGCGGCAGGCGGGCGACGATCTTTCTGATCGGCAACGGCGCAAGCGCGTCGATGGCCAGCCATATAACGGCAGACTTGGCGAAGAACGGCCGTTTGCGAACCGAGGTCTTCACGGACCTGTCGTTGATCACCGCGATCTCCAACGACATGGGGTATGAGCACGTCTTCTCTGAGCCACTGTCAAGGCGAGCCCGCCGGGGCGACATGCTGGTGGCCATCAGCAGTTCGGGCGGGTCCCCCAACATCCTTGCGGCCGTGAAGGTCGCGAGCGCGATGGGGCTTGAGGTCGTGACGCTCTCGGCCATGAAGGAATCGAATCCGTTGCGTGCTGCCGGCACGCTCAACTTCTATGTGCAGACAGGGACCTACGGGGGGGCCGAGACCTGTCATGCAGCGATCTTGCACTTTTGGATGGATCTTATCGTGGCGGCTGGCATGGAGGGAACGAAGTGAGCGACATCAAGCGGGTTCTGGTGACGGGCGGGGAGGGTTCTTATGGGGGGGGGGGGCAGGGAGGGAACGGAGGGGGCAACTTCAGGCGGTTTCGGGGGGGGGGGGGGGGGGGGTATGTTGGGGCGATGCTGGTGCCGCGCCTGCTGGAGCTAGGCTATGCGGTTCGCGTTCTGGACCTGTATATCTATGGTGATCACGTGCTGCAAACCGTTCGGGGGAACCCGCGCCTGGAGGAAGTCAAAGGCGATCTTCGCGATGTAGGGACCGTGGCCCGTGCAATGCAGGGGTGCGATGCCGTCATTCATCTGGCCTGCATCTCGAACGACCCGAGCTTCGAGCTGAATCCTCTTCTGGGAAGGTCGATCAATCTCGACGCTTTCCCCGGCCTTGTGCGGTCGGCCATGAGCGCGGGGGTCAAGCGCTTCATCTATGCCAGCTCTTCCAGCGTCTACGGCGTCAAGGATGAGCCGGATGTCAAAGAAGACACCCCGCCCGACCCGCTGACGGACTACTCGCGCTTCAAGCTGCAGTGCGAGCATATCCTGATGGATCTGGCCGGCAAGAGCGGCATGACCTGCGCCATCGTGCGCCCGGCGACGGTGTGCGGCTTCAGCCCCCGGCTGCGCCTTGACCTCACGGTGAACATTCTCACCATCCACGCCCTTGTCAATCGTCGCATCCGGGTGTTCGGCGGGAAGCAGCTGCGCCCCAACCTCAACATCCAGGACATGGTGCGTGCCTACGAGCTGTTCTTGGAGGCGCCGGCTGCCAGGATTCACGGCATTCCTTTCAACGTCGGATTTGAGAACCATTCCGTGGAGAACATCGCCGCGATGGTGAAAGAGGCGCTTGGCGACGCGTCGGTGGCGGTGGTCCATGAGCCCACCGATGACATCAGGTCCTACCATGTCAACTCTGACCGGGTCAGGGACGTGCTTGGCTTCCTGCCCCAGCACACCATTCAGGACGCCGTGACAAGCATAGCCGCCGCCTATCGCGCCGGCGAGCTGCGCGAGCCAATGTCAAATCCGCTCTATTACAACATCAAGCGGATGCAGCAACTGGCTTTGAACTGAAGGTTGCCGGTGCATATTGGAGTTGATTTCGACAACACCATCGTTCGCTATGACGAACTGTTCCACCGGTGTGCCCTGGAGCTGGGTCTTATCCCCCGGGATCTTCCCGTGAGCAAGGCAGCCGTGCGTGCATATCTTTGGAGCCAGCCGCAGGGCAACACGCCCTGGACGGAACTGCAGGGGGTTGTGTACGGAGAGCGTATGCAGGAGGCGGTTCCTTGCCGGGGCGTTGAAGATTTTTTGGAATTCAGCGAGGAGGCGGGAATCCGGCTGTCGATCATCAGCCACAAGCAGGAGTATCCCGCCTTGGGCCCGCGCGTGAATTTGCGGAACGCTGCTTTGAAATGGATCGAGGACCACCATTTCTACGGGGACAGGCCGGGCGGGCTGCGCAAGGGCGATGTTCATTTCGAGGCGTCGCGGAGCGGGAAGCTGGCCTGCATTCAGGCGAGCACCTGCACACACTTCGTTGATGATCTCCCGGAGGTGTTCCTGGACGCGGAGTTCCCTGCAAGTGTACTGAAGCTGCTTTACGCCGGCGACGCGCACAGCGAGACTCCTGGACTCCCCGGGCTGCTGGTCTTTCACGATTGGCGCTCAATTACTGAATACTGTCGGCGGCTTCTTCAGCATGAATGACGCCTTTCAAGATGTCAGGGATGCCACGTCGGAATGGTTCGGCCACCCGGAGTCCATCGTGCCTCTTGAAGGGGGCGCCAACAATGTGGGGCTGCGCGTGGTAACGCCCGGGAGGACGGTCTTTGCCAAGAAGTATTTCTCTGACGCGCGGGATACACGGGATCGCCTCGGCGCTGAGTTTGGCATGCTCTCGTTTCTCTGGCGGAACGGAATGAGGTGCATTCCCGAGCCGCTGGCGGCGGACCGCGCCAGACGGATCGGCTTCTACGAGTATGTGGAAGGCCCGACGCCACCGGCGGGCACCATCACGGGGCGTGATGTTGCAGCCATGTCCGCCTTGCTGGGGGATATGTGGAAGGTCAGGCTCGCAGCCGGGGCGTCCGCGTTGCCGCTCGCGGCGGACGCCGCCCGCTGCGTCAATGACTACATCGAGTGCGTGCGGGTAAGGATGGCAGCGGCTTGCGCCTGCGCGGACCTTGGCGATCAGCCTCGCGAATTTCCCGTGTTTGTGAAGGACCGGCTTGGGCCGGCGTTCGAGTCTCTTCAGGATGCCGTCCGCCGCATGCTGCAGAGCAGCGGCCTTGACCCGGGGGCGCGCCTTTCAGACGACGAGATGACCTTGAGCCCCGCCGACCACGGATTTCACAACACGCTGCGACGCGCCGACGGCTCGCTCGTCTTCCTTGATTTCGAGTATGCCGGCTGGGATGACCCGGCGCAAATGATCTGCAACGCGTGCCTGCAGCCCCGGGTGCCGATGGAGGCCGGGCAGATTCCCTCATTCCTTCGGGACGTCTTCGGCCGCGTGGAAGGCTCGCGAGCTCTTTCGGCTCGTTTGCGGGTCGCTTATGCCTTGCTTGGATTCAAATGGGCACTTATCATGCTCAACGAGTTTCTCCCCGTCGGCAGGGATCGACGGCGGTTTGCGGGCACGGATCCCGAGCGCCGCCGCTCCGGGCAACTGGACAAGGCGGGGCGGCAGCTTCTCAAGGTGGAAGCATACACGGCTGCGGGCGGACTGTTCGATGGCTTGCAGGGGCTTTGACGTATGAGCGGAGCACGTTTGGACAAACGAGCCGTCGAGCAGCGGCGCGAAATCCTGCGCATTCTTGAGTGCAGCAAGCGCGGCCATATCGGGTCCGCGTTCTCGCTGCTGGAGATTCTCAGGGTTCTGTTCGACGACGTTTTGCGCCTTGATCCATCCAACCCCTCGTGGCCGGATCGGGACCGGTTCATTCTCAGCAAAGGGCACGGCTGCCTGGCGCTCTACCTGAACCTTGCCGAAAAGGGTTTCTTCGCGCGCTCCGAGCTGTACCGATTCTGCGGCTTTGGCGCGATGCTTGGCGGGCATCCCGAGCACGGCACAGTGCCGGGGGTCGAGGCGAGCACGGGGGCTCTTGGGCACGGGCTGTCCATTGGCGTAGGCATGGCGCTTGCGGCGCGCATCGACCGGAAGGATCACCGGACGATCGTAGTCATAGGGGACGGCGAGTGCAACGAGGGCAGCGTGTGGGAAGCCGCCCTGAGCGCAGGCAAGCACCGCATCGCCAGCCTCACCGCCATCGTCGACTACAACAAGATGCAGTCCTACGGCCGTACCTCGGAAATCCAGGATCTGGAGCCGTTCGCTGACAAATGGCGCAGCTTCGGTTTCAGCGTGAAGGAAGTGGACGGCCATGACGTTGCGTCGCTCAAGCAGGTTCTCGGCGGGATCCCGTTTGACTCCGGCAGGCCGGGCCTGCTGATCTGCCACACGGTGAAGGGCAAGGGGATCCCCTCCATCGAGAACAACGCGGAGTGGCATCACAAGAGCAAGGTGGGCGAAGAAGAGATGGCCCGACTCGTGGCCGAACTGGAGCGTGCCTTGTGAGAAGGGCGTGCCTGCAAGGCGTGTATGAGCTGGCGAAGAAAGACCCGCGCGTGGTGTTCATCGGCTCGGACATCACGAAGCGCGACCTGGAGAAGCTTTCGGCCGAATACGCAGAGCGCTTTTTCATGGAGGGCGTCTACGAAGGGCACCTTGTGGGCATGGCGGCGGGGCTGGCACTGAGCGGAAAGATTCCCTACATCAACACCATCGCGACGTTCCTTACGCGGCGCTGCTACGAGCAGATCCTGTTGGACCTCGGGCTGCACCGCCTGCCGGTCCGCCTGCTGGTGAGCGGCGGCGGCGTCGTATACGCTCCACTGGGATCCACGCACCTGGCGAACGAGGACATGGCCATTTTGCGCGCGATTCCCAACATGACGATCGTGGCTCCTTGCGACGCGGATGAGATGCGCCGGCTGATGCCGGCCACGCTTAGATGGGACGGGCCGATCTACATCCGGATCGCCAAAGGCGGCGACACGGTTGTCTCCAGCGACGCGGTGCCCTTCGAGATCGGCAAGGCCATTCTGATGCGCCCGGGCGGCGATGCTCTGTTTGTGACGACCGGCATTACAACCCAGATCGCGCTCGATGCCGCGCAGACGCTTCGAAAGGAGTGCGGCATTGATGCGGCGGTCCTTCACGCGCATACAGTCAAGCCGTTGGATATCCCCCGCATCCTCGATCTGGCCGGGAAGGTTAAGGCGGTTGTGACGGTCGAGGAGCACACGCTGATGGGCGGCCTCGGGAGCGCCGTGGCCGAGGCGCTGATGGACAGCGGGGTGGGGGCGGGGATGCGGTTTGGACGGCTGGGGTTCCCTGACGTATTCACGGACGAGTTCGGTTCGCAAAGCGATATTATGGGCAAGTACGGCATCAGCGCCGAGGGCCTGGTACGAAAGACGATGGAGTTGCTGGCGAGAAAGGGGTAGGGACCATGGGACAACTGTTGAACATTGTTACGCCTTTGCACAAAGCTACGCCGCGCAAGTATATCGATCGCATGATCGACGACAAAGTGCACTGCATGATTAAGGCGAAGGAATACGAATCCGACTATTGGGACGGCGACAGGCGATATGGCTACGGGGGCTACAAGTATATGCCCGGCCGCTGGAAGCCGGTGGCCGAGGCGTTGATCAAGACCTACGGCCTGGAGCCAGGCGACAAGGTGCTGGACGTCGGATGCGGGAAGGCGTTCCTGCTTTACGAATTGCAGCTCCTCATGCCGGAGCTCCAACTCGTGGGCTTCGACGTCTCACAGCATGGAATGGCGAGTCGGCATCCTGAGTTCAAGGGGACGCTCTTCCGCTACCGCGCCCAGGACGCGTATCCGTTTGGCGATGGCGAATTCGACCTCGTTATTTCGCTTGGCTGTCTTCACAACCTGCGCATTTTTGAGCTGAAGGCCGCGCTGGGAGAGATCGAACGCGTGGGCAGGCAGAAGTATGTCATGCTCGAGAGCTACCGCAACGAGTTGGAAATGTTCAATCTCGAATGCTGGGCGCTGACGGCGGAATCGCTCTTCGACACCGCGGAGTGGATCTGGCTGTACAGACACTTCGGCTACACCGGCGACTACGAGTTCATCTACTTCGAATAATGGAGACACCATGCAGACTGTGAAGACGATGGCGGCGATCCTTGTGGAGAGCCACAAGCCGCTGATAGTGGCGGAAATCGAACTGCCGCGGGAACTGGCATTTGGACAGGTGCTCGTGCAGGTTCATTACAGCGGCATCTGCGGGGCTCAGATCAATGAAATTGAGGCCTTGAAGGGGCCTGATAAGTTCTTGCCGCATCTGTTGGGGCATGAGGGTTCTGCCACGGTCCTGGAAGTGGGGGGCGGTGTGAAGACGGTGAAGCCCGGTGACCGGGTCGTCATGCATTGGCGGCCCAGCAATGGCATCCAGGCGGAACCCGCTACCTACCTGTGGAACGGACGCAAGGTGAACTCAGGCTGGGTGACCACGTTCAATGCCCATGCGGTGGTTTCCGAGAACCGTTTGACTCCGATTCCTGCGGACTTCGATCTCAAGATGGCTCCACTGTTCGGCTGTGCGGTGACGACAGCCATGGGGGTCGTCAATAATGATGCCCACGTCAAAGTGGGTCAGAGCGTGGTTGTCTTCGGATTGGGCGGGGTGGGGCTGAATTCCGTTCAGTCCGCCGCCATGGTTTCCGCCCACCCGATCATAGGAATCGATCTGTTCGACTCCAAGCTCGAGATGGCGAAGCGCTTTGGTGCCTCGCACTGCTTCAACGCCAAGGCTGTGGGCAGCCTGTCCGAGGAGATCCGCAAGATCGTGGGTGCCGCTGGCGCGGATGTCGTGATCGAAACCACCGGCAACGCGCGGGTGATCGAGCAGGCCTACGAACTGACGCATCCCGACGGAAAAACCATTCTCGTGGGTGTGCCCAAGAAGGGCGACAACGTCTCGATATACACCCTGCCGCTTCACTTCAAGAAGGTTCTAAAGGGCTCGCACGGGGGAGGCACTGAACCGCATATCGATATTCCGCGTTACGTGCGTCTCGTGAGGGCCGGGAAACTGAAGTTGGATGGGCTGATTACGCACGAGTTCCCTCTCACACAGGTGAATGAGGCGCTTAAGGTCATGCGGGGCGGCGAGGCGGGGCGTGTCTTATTGTCGATGTTCTGAGAGCCCGGGCGGCGGCTTTAGCACCGGGGCTTGTGGAGGAGTTTGCCGTGACGGAATCGAGCAGGTCGACGAGGACCAGGGAAGCGCAGTATCAAGAGCATGTGGAACTGCGCGATCACAAGGGGCTGACGACGCTCGGCCTGCGCGCGAATGCCACGTGGGACGCGGATCCCAAGCGTCTTTGTTTCGTGATGGCCCGCTACAAGTTTGTGGCTAAGATGCTGGGGGGAATGAACCGCGTGCTGGAGGTCGGCTGCGGGGACGCTTTCGCTACACGGATCGTGCGGGCGGAAGTGGGGTCGCTCTGTGCGATCGACTTTGACCCGGTGTTTATCGAGGATGTCTGCGCGCGAATGGAGCCAAAGTGGGCCTTTGAGTGCCGGGTGCACGACATGCTGGCGGGACCCGTTGCCGGGCCGTTCGATGCCGCCTTTTCGCTGGATGTCATCGAACATATCCTGCAAGCCGACGAGGACGCATTTGTTGCGAACATTGCGCGTTCTCTGGTTCCTGACGGTGTGTGCATCATAGGCGCGCCATCGCTTGAGTCGCAGGCTTACGCGTCTCAGGGAAGCAAGGAAGGTCACGTCAACTGCAAGACATCGGAGGGCCTGAAACGCCTAATGGCTGCTCACTTCCGCAACGTCTTTATGTTCTCCATGAATGACGAGGTCGTGCATACGGGGTTTGTCCGTATGGCTCACTATCTGTTGGCGCTTTGCGCCGGTCCGAGGACGCCATGGAGCGGCCACGGTAGTCAGTCGCACCCATGACGAGCACAGAATGAAGATCATCATTCTAGGTCATTCCGGGTTCATTGGGCGGCACATTTGCGGGCAACTTGCGTCTGCGCGACCTGAAGCGGCTGTGACCGGGTTTTCCCTGCCTGAGACGGACTTCACTCGACGGGAGGACGTGGAGCGCATTGCATCGGTTCTGACGCCCGACGCACGTGTGATCGTCCTGGCAGGCGTCAAGCGCCAGTTGGGTGACAGCATCGAGGTCCTTGATCAGAACATGAACGTGACTCTGAACATAGCGCGCGTCCTTGAAAAGCGTGCGGTGCGCAAGGTGGTCTACCTGAGTTCTGCGGCGGTCTATGGCGAGGACATACACAACACGCACATCACCGAGCAAACGCCGGTTCACGCCCGCACCTTCTATGGTATTGGCAAGTATGCATCCGAGCGGGTGTTATGGAAGACGCTTGCTGGCGTGCGCTCTACGTCCCTCCTTGTGTTGCGCCCCCCTCTGGTCTACGGTCGGGGTGATGAGTCGGAAGGGTACGGCCCGGCGGGCTTTGCGCGGAAGTTCGCGCGGAAAGAAGAGCTTGTAGTGTGGGGTGACGGCGCGGAGCGGCGCGAATTCCTCTTCGTGGATGATTTGGCAAGGGCTGTGGTGGAACTGCTCGATTCTGATTGTGCGGGCGTCGTAAACCCTGTCAGCGGCAGCAGCCATTCCTTTCAGGATGTGCTTGATGCACTCGCGAGGATTCATGGCCGTGTGCCTGCCGTGGCACGACGCGAGCGAACCAAAGACAAGGTGGACAACATCTTTGACGGCCGGCTGTTCGCGTCGATCCTGCCGTCGTTTTGTTTCACGCCGCTCGAAGAGGGTCTGCGGAGTCTTGTCATAGCCTCCGAATCGGAGGCAAATCGATGAATCTTCGAGGCTACTGCAGTGCTGAGTCCGTCGATCTGCTGCTCGACGTGGGGCCGCATCCCATATGCAATCGCTTCGTCCGGAACCTGGGCGAGCCGCAGCCTTCCTTTCCGATGCGCATTGGTCAGTGCAGGCGCAGCGGGATCATCTGCCTGACGACACCGTTTCCAATCGAGGAGATCAGGCCGCGCGTTGACTGGATTACTTACAACGAGCCTGAGCCCCACCTCGATCATGCCGTTGAGAAACTGTGCGAGACGCCAGGCATACCTCACCCCCTCGTTGCCGGCGGAATCAGTTTCAAGGACGATAGCACGCTCGCACGCCTCGCTGCCCGCGGCTTCAGAACGTGGCGTCCCGACGCGAGCTCGGACCTAGGCCTTGATATTCGGGGCGCCGGCGTCGAAAGCATTCAAGCGGCGCTTACGCCGACACGCGCGGACGCGATCGCCGGCCGCTACGGCAAGGCAAGTATCCTGGTCGTGCGCCACATCTTCGAACACGTCTACGATCTCGCGGCCTTCACGGATGCGCTGCGCCGGATGGTCTGCCCGGGCGGTCTGATCGTCTTCGAAATCCCCGACTGTGCGTCGGCGCTCGATCGGCTCGACTACACGGCCCTGTGGGAAGAGCACTTGTACTACCTCACGCCGGAGACATTCCGCTCGGCGCTCGCCATCTGTGGGTTCGAAGTGGTGCAGTTCGCAGTCTATCCGTACGCTTCGGAGAACTCGCTATGGGCGGTGACGCGGGTCCACGAGGATCTTCCGAACCGATCAACGCCGGATATCCTCGACAGCGAGATCCGACGCGCGAGGCGTTTCGCCGACGCATTTCCCCGCAGTGGAGAACAAGTTCGCGATGCCCTTGGCCGGCTGCGACGGCGTGGGGCGCTGGCGATTCTTGGCGCCGGTCACCAGGCTTGTACGTTTCTGACGCTCTTCAGGTGCGCCGGTATGCTGGACTTCGTCGTCGACGACAACTCCAACAAGCGAGGCCTTTATCTGCCGGGAACAAGCACTCCTGTCGTGTCGTCCGAAGTTCTTCTCAAGGAGAGGGTCGCGGCGTGCATCCTCGCGGTGAATCCCACCGTGGAAGACAAGGTCGTGCGCCACAACGCAGCCTTCGAGGCTTCGGGGGTGCGGTTCTTCTCCATCTTTCCCGGCAGTCCCCGTGCCCTTCTGAAGGAGGGTGAAGCGTTATGAGATGGACGAGCGTCAAAGACGAAGTCTTCTATGCAGACGAATCGCCGGTCCGCGTTTCTCGGCCGGACATTGACGAACTGGTGCGGCTGGCTCATGTGGCCGGGCGACGCCGATCGAGGCTTTGTGCGCATCCGGATGCCGCGTCGAGGGTTCACGAGATGATCATCGTTCACGAGCGCGACACCTACGTGCGCCCGCACAAGCACATAGACAAGAGCGAGTCGTTTCATGTGATCGCGGGACGGGGCGACGTGGTACTGTTGCGGGACGACGGGTCCGTGCGCGACATTGTCAATCTTACCTCTTACGAAGAGGGCGGGTGTTTCTACTACCGGTTGCATGAG
Source organism: uncultured Victivallales bacterium (assembly GCA_964424705.1). GTDB lineage: Bacteria > Verrucomicrobiota > Kiritimatiellia > UBA8416 > CAYRKB01 > CAYRKB01. The sequence continues at coordinate 9,412 of CAYRKB010000072.1, read as the reverse complement.
CCGCTGTTTCACACGCTGGTCATCAGGTCCGATGTCATCGTGTTCCACGAAACGACGAATGGGCCGTTTGTGCGGGAGGAAACGGTGTTTCCAGAATGGGCGCCGGCCGAAAGCGATCCGGACGGCATCTGCCGGTACCGGGCCGACTTTGAAGTCAGGATCCGCGATTGGGAGACAATGAGACGCCATGAATGAACCTGTGCGGCATGACTTGCGCTGCCGTCTGTGCGGCAGTTCCAGGATTACGACGGTGTTCGAACTGAATCCGACGCCTCCGGGCGACGCCTTTGTCCCCCTGGACCGCCTGACAGTGCCACAGCCTTCATATCCGCTGGTCCTCTCTCTGTGTGAAGGCTGCGGGTACCTGCATCTTCCGTTCGTGCTCTCTCCGTCTGTGAGCTACACGGGATACCTGTACGTCACCAAAATCACGCTCGGGCTGGCAAATCACTATCAGGAGTATGCCGACCGAGTCGTAGAGTTTGTCCGGCCGGCGCCTGGCGCCCTTGCGGTAGACATCGGAAGTAACGACGGCACGATGCTGGAATCTTTCAAGCGGCGTGGTCTGCAAGTCCTCGGGGTCG
>CAYRKB010000072.1:0-8818 GCA_964424705.1 uncultured Victivallales bacterium | reverse complement strand
ACGGCATCCTGTCGACGGTGCGCGCGCAGCTGTACCCGCGCGAGGGGCCGCCGAAGCGGCCATTAGGGCAGGGATCCCCACACTTGTTGAGTTCTTTGACATATCCCTGGCGGACAGCATCGTACGCGACCACGGACGGCCTGCCATTGTCACGGCGAACTATATGTACGCGAACATCGACGAGGTGTCCGCTTTCACCAATGCGATCGCGCAATTGCTTGCGGAGGACGGCGTGTTCGTGGTGCAGACGGGCTACCATCCGGAACAGATGAAGATCAACATGTTTGACTACATCTACCACGAGCACTTTTCCTACTTTACGGTCAGGGTGCTGAGAGATTTGTTTGCCCGCTGCGGGCTCGTGCTTGTTCATGCCGAAAAGCAGGCGGCCAAGGGCGGCTCGGTGCGAGTCATCGCGCAGCGCGCAGGAGGGCGTCGTGGCGTAAACCCCAGCGTTGATGCGATAATCAAGGAGGAGGACTCGTCACGCATGGCGGCGGCGGATACGTATCGCGAGTTCGCCGTGCGGATTAACCGTATTCGGACGGAAACCCGCGTCCAACTTGACGAACTGAGGGCCAGGGGGCTCCGCATCGCAGGCTACGGCGCCTCGCACAGCACGACGACCTTGCTATATCACTTCGAACTGGCGCCCTATCTCGAATACCTCGTCGACGACAATACTGTGAAGCATGGAATGTACTCGCCGGGCTATCACTTGCCCGTTTACCCTTCTGATAGGCTATATGAAGACAAGCCGGACGTTGTCGTGGTGCTGGCCTGGCAGTATACGGAATCAATACTCAATCGGAACCGGCGGTTTGTCGAACAGGGGGGCACGTTCGTAGTGCCGCTTCCAGCGCTACGGATGGTTTGATGCCTGTTCCACCTAGGAGTTGCTGCCGGAAGCAACGAACATACGGACCATCTTCTGGTGGTGGACCGACTTGGGCGAGGATGGGGGACTTGTTCATTGCCTATGGCAAGGCGCACGAGCGCATCCGAGAGATGGTGGTCACGTTTGACCTCTTGAAGAATATTAGCGTGGTTTGTCGATGCGCGTGGCTTGGGGTTAGGAGGGACGCAGAGTATGGGTGGAGAACATGTTATCGTAACGGGCGGCACGACCGGCAGCGGGCGGGCGATTGTGCGGCTGCTTTCGGAGAACAAGTGTTCTGTATCGCTACTGGGCCGACACCGCTCGCCTGAGGTGGAAGAAGACTTGCCAGGTTTACGTTTCTATCTGGCGGATTTGTCCGACGTGCAAGGCACGCGCGTAGCACTTGAGCAGTGTCTTGCCGAGCGCGGCAAGGTGACTCATTTGGTCTTCTATCAAAGATATCGCGGCCTAGGCAATGAGTGGCACGGCGAATTGCAGGTGAGTCTGACAGCTACGAAGGAGATCATTGAGCTGTGTGCTGACAGATTCGACGGAGCCGGATCGAATGCAATTGTAGTCATCAGTTCCGTGGCGAGCCATTTCATTCATGAGGAGCAGGGGATCGGATACCATGTTGCGAAAGCCGCTGTGAACCAGATGGTTCGCTATCTCGCCGTCGCGCTCGGGCCGAGAGGAATCCGGGTGAACTGCGTTTCTCCTGCCACGCTCGTCAAGGAAGAATCCAGGGAGTTCTATTGCAGTCATGCCGAACTGCGCGAACTGTACGACTCTGTGATACCGCTGCGACGCATGGGGACATCGGAGGACGTTGCGAAAGTTGTGGAGTTTCTGTGTAGTGCGAGTGCGTCCTTCATCACGGGACAGGAGATTGTAGTCGATGGCGGCTTGTCGCTCGTTGGCCATGCATCGCTGGCGCGGCGGCTGGCGCGGCTGGATGGCTTGAAGGTGACGCGGAGTGGCAGCATGGCGACGGAAGTGGAACTGTCCGGAGGACGACTATGAATCGGAACGGCCAGACGCATGAGCGTGCACCCACTCACGAGATGTGTGCGTACTATGCGAGCCAGGATATCCTGCCTACGCACGCTGGGTTCAAGTCGCCGGACGATCTCACGGCTTACGCGAAACTGCGAGCCGAAGTCTTCGGACGCCGCCTTAGCCTCCCTCGACAGGTGTTTCGGACTGCGCGGTTGCTAGAGTTCGGTCCGGACTCCGGAGAAAACTCCTTGGTGTTTGCGCAGTGGGGTGCTGCTTGTACCCTTTACGAGCCCAATATAAAGGCCCACGCTAACATACGGTCTTACTTCACTCGGTTTGGGCTGTCGTCGTCTCTGGTGGACTTGCGCAGTGCTTCCGTTGCGGAGTGCGCTGATAGTCCTCCGGATGAGAAGTTCGACATCATTGACGCTGAGGGTTTCATCTTCACTGTCAAGCCTGACTCCCTCTGGATGGGGCTGTTTGCCCGACTTCTCAACGATAGCGGTTTTGTGATTGTGTCATACGTTGAAGCGTATGGCAGCTTCTTTGAGCTCCTCCTTAAGGTGATTCATGCCAGAGTGAGATTCCTGACGGGGATGAACTCGATAGACTGTGCGTCTCAATTGTACGCTGCGAAGTGGGCATCGATCCCCCACACCCGTGCGTTTGCATCGTGGGTTATGGATGTGCTTGATAATCCGTTCGTGCGGCTCAAGTATTTTGTTGAGCCTCAGGCTCTATGTCGGCAGATGCACGATGCCGGATTCCTGCTCTACTCATCGTGGCCGCCCTACAAGGACGGATTGAGCGTGGATTGGATCAAGAAGCCCTTGACGCGGGAGGAGAGGCTCAAGTCTCAAGAACGGTTCATATCTCGCAGCAGGCTCAGCCATTTCCTTGGACGGACTTGCTTCCTGATCGCGACAAGCTCCGAGACGGAAAACCTGCTTTGGAGTGCAGTAACCCTCGTCGACGGTCTTGTAGAGTCATTCGATTGCAGGCAGTCGATTCAATGCAGAGCTCAACTTGCCGAGGTCTTGCATGTTGTGGATTCTGCGCGCATCACGACTTGCGGGGAAGACGTCAGGGCTCTGACGCAGGCACTAGAAAGTGCCCAACAGATTCTGCGCCTCCTTGAGGACTGTGCGGTCGATGAAGTCGTCCGGTTCTGCAACGAGGACCCCGCCTTCATTGCCTCTTGGGGTGCGCCTGCTCACTATGCCGTGTTTTGTCGGTTGTGAGGTTGGGCTTGTTTGAAGGCGACACCGTAACGCCTATGTAGCACAGCAGGCAGGCAGATGAGGAAGGCGCTCATTTACCGAGAGTTCAAATGAGTCATGAAGAATGCCTGAAGGCAGACGGATGCATGCGAAAGCAGCTCGTGCATTGCCGACGCACGGAGCAAGTCTTTGCGGATTCTCGATGCAGGTGGGGAGAATAGTTATGAAAGGAACCCAAAACATTGCGACGCTCGGTCGCGTCGCCGATATAGCTAGGTTGCAGCTTAAGCAGATCCTTGCTGGCGACTTTCAACTATTTGTCTACCTTTGCGCATTGGCCTGCGGTTTTCCATTTGCACTTGTTCCGGCGATGATGGTTGTCGTGCTGGTCATGCTGTTGCGTCCTGTAGTGACTGTTAGGTTTGGGTATCTGCTTAGCAGTCGCATTGGCCACTTCGCTGCCAATACGGAGGTGTATCTGTGCGAGCGAGACGCCGGACTTCATGGTTGCCGTAGCCTCGACATCTTCTTCTGTCTACGCTTGGTTTCGAACCGCCAACTGAAGCGTATGTGGAAACGCAAACTACCAGTGTATGGCTTGGCCATCTATCCGTACCTTCTGCTGTTTCTTTTCCCAGGCGGGCGGAGGCACATCGTTCCGTCAAGGCCAAACCAACAGGCAGACGTTTACGGTGTACTGAGGAGATTCCCGCCCCACCTCTCGTTCACTATCGAAGAAGAATCCCACGGATGGGCAGAACTAGCACACATGGGCGTGCCTCACGACGGAGAGTTCGTCTGCTTCCATAACCGTGACTCCGCCTACCTCTCTGCGACTATGCGTGGGGTGGACTGGGCCTATCACAGCTATCGAGACTCCCGTGTGCAGAACTACATGTCCGCGGCAGAAGAATTGTGCCGCCGAGGCTATGCGGCCATTAGGATGGGGGCTGTGGTGGCAGAACCACTGCCAAGGCACCATCCCCGGACTATAGCGTATGCTGGCACAAATAACAGGTCGGAGTTCATGGACGTCTTCCTGGGCGCCAAATGCCGGTTCTTCATCAGTTCGGGAACAGGAATTGACGAGATACCGCGAATCTTTCGTCGACCGGTTGCCTACGTCAATTGGGTTCCTATGCGAGCGCTTGTTGGGTATCCTGGTAGTCTGATGATCCCGAGAAAACTGTGGTCCGAACGGGCGCGTTGCTTCCTCGGCTTTCCAGAAATACTTTCCACCGAACTCGGGAACTTATGGGACAGCAAACTTTACGAAGCCCGTGGGATAAAGCCTGTGGAGAATACATCCGAAGAAATCAAGGACTTGGTTGTCGAGATGGACGAGCGTATAAAAGGGACTTGGCAATCCACCCCGGTAGACGATGAGCTGCAGCGACGCTTCCAGGCATTGTGGCTTCCGGGCGAAGTGGATCGCGAATGTCCTGTGCGGATAGGCACAGAGTTTCTGCGGCAGAACAGGCACCTGCTGGAGTCGTGAAAAAGCGGTTGTTTCGCAGCGTGTCCGGTGGCGCAGAATGGAGACGATCTCTCTGTCCTCAAACGTGTAACGCTGTAGTCAGGCTGTGGCTGCTGGTTCATTGCAAAGCCAGCGGCGCTTGATTCCCCAGACCATCAGGACCAAAGGAATGCTCAAAGCGGCGAGGAATTCTGTCCGGTGCGGATGATAGGAGAATACCACGCCGTGCTCCCCAGGCGGTATCCTGACTCCGCGCATCATGGAGTTGCACCTTAGAAGCTCCGTCTTGCGACCGTCCAAGGTGACGTTCCACTCCGGGTCGTACCGGTCGTTCAGGAGGAGCAAGCCTTCGGCCGCGGCTGTCAGTGCGATCTCGATCCGATTGGACCGGTAACGGGAAATAGTGACGGGAACGCTGGGCCGGCCTGTGGAATGAGATGGCCCGTTGCCTGACACGAGGACTGTTCGGGCAGGATCCCAGGAGGGATCCGCCAAGCGCCGAGGAAGAGCATCTTCGGATACTGTCTCCCAGTCATAGTAAATTCCTGCGCGCGGCAGGGCTGCTTTATACCGGAGCAGAACGAATTCTGCAGCACGGTCAACCGGTTCGAATCCTCTGCTCCCGAATGAGGCGTACGAAGCGACGGAGATGCGTCCGTCGCCAAGCAGAGGACTTAGTGTCTTAGTCGGGCCCAGAATGAAGCCGGTGCTCGTGACCTGCCAAAGGCGCAGCGGATCACGGGCTAGGGCTGAGAAGTAAGCCGAGAGATCGCTATCAAAAGAGAAGTTGGGTACCGGTTCGAGGATTTCCACGCCGTGAGCCGCAAGGTTTAGCCACAAGGGGTCGCCAGACTGCAGGGGAGAAACGCGGTATGATAGCCGCGAACGATTCGGGTCGGATACCACGCTCTGAGCCAACACATTGTGGCCATAGTAAGCGTCCAGGCTGCGCACCTTTAAGAAGGGACTGCAGACGACGCCGATATCGGCGAGGATGGTGACGATCATGGCGGCGGTCACAATATGCCTGGACCGGTGGTTGCTCCCTAGGCGGAACTTCCAGGCGAATAGCGCCGCGCAGACTGTCAGCAGCACGGCTGCATGCGCGATGGCGACGCGCATGTTCGGCAGCAGCAGGTTGGCTTCCCGGCTCATGCCAAGCTTCTCCCAATAGGACATAAGTGCGGGTTCGAAACCGGGCAACGTCAGGTATGCGACCCATGCACAGAGCGCCAAGATGACGGACACGATCAGGAAAGCTAGGTTTATGCGTGAGTATCCGCCCTGCTGACAGGTCGTGTGAAGGGGAAGTCCAGCATTGGATGCTCGCGAGGGAAGCACGGCTGACTTCGCGCTAAGAAACTGTTGGAGGCCGCTGGCAAAGAGGACGGCAAGCGACACGTCTACGACGTGCATGAACTTGACGGGGGCGCGGATACTCGAGAATAGCGGCAGAGCGTGAAACAGCCGGAAAACAGGGAGGTGTCGTCCCAAGGCCAAGGTCAGAGCCAGCAGGCCGATGGTCAGCCAGAAGGCCACCTCCCACCGGATCTCGCGTGCGGCAGGGCACTCATTGTCCGGTCGTCCTGTTCGGCGCAGGAGCATAAACACGCCATACGCCGCCAGAAGCAGGGGTATCGCGCCAAGGTAAACCGTGTGCTGGCGGAAATTGCGGAATCCGCTATGGGTTTCCATCCATTGGTAGCTCTGCCCCAGTCGACCCCAATATGGGCGTTCGGGGTCGCCGGTTTGCTCTCCGAAAACGCATGGCGCAAGGAACTCAATCATCTCTTCCGGCGGCATGCTCCAGTTCGATGCAAAGACCCACTTCTGCTCGTCCGTTGCTCCCATTTCGCTTCCTCGCTGCGAGAGCATGCTTTGGCCCTGATGCCAAATGGAGAAACTTAGGACGGCCACAACTGCGGCTGCGAGTATGCCGCCCGTGACGATTTGCCTCACGAAGCCGAACGGTTCAACTTTGGGCCAATACTCGATGACAAGCATTATGCCGTACAATGCGCCCAGTACCACAAAGATTGCCATGACGTCCGGCTGGGGTGCCATTCCCCAGACAACGCACAGTCCCGCCATTGCGAAGTGGAACGGCGAGCGATCCCGAACCGCTCTCGCTAGGAAACCGAACATGAAAACAGCCATGGGCAGCATGTGGAAGATGCCCTTGTGGCCGGCGGAGATGAGCGTGAATCCGTAGCCCGCAAATGTGAGCCAGAGGGCTGGCAGGACTGCGGCCATGCCTGTGAATCCGCGGGCGCGCAACAGGTAGATGCCGGCGACATAGAGGATGAAGGAGCCGACTGCGAAATCCATGACGTTGCCGACGCGAAGTGGCCACACAAGATTAAGCAGGGCAATGGGGTCGAACATCCGGGCTCCTTGACCTGCCCCCAGAACAGTCCCGCGCCACTCGCCAGCAAAGGATGACAACACCGTCATCTTTTGCCCCGGGGCGTAAACGGGGAGATTGTCTCCCGATGCCAGCCAGTCTGGAGAGAATAAGGCCTTCCCGTAGACGACGAGAAATGCGATAAGAAACACACCGGCGAACAAAGCCCATGTTCGCCAGAGACCGTTTCTTTCGCCGCCTGCAAGTTTAGTGGGCATCGGCGTCATGTAGCATCATCGGACTCGCGATGCGAGGCATTTTTGCCAGACGGGCGCATGGCGCTCCTGCGGGTTGTTTCGAAGACCGGCACGAACTTGTCGCGCGGATCCGCGCCCTGCATTCGTACGAGTTGCCGGAGGTTCTTGTCGTTCCTGTTGCAGGGGGAATGCCGGAGTATCCCTCCTGGATTCGACAAGAAACCAGTGCGCTTTCTGTTGACTCGCCACCGCCTGTCAGTCTAGCGTAATAGGAAAGCGGTGTTTCAGTGCTCGGGAGCGCGGACGGAATGGAGGATGGGATGAAGATATTCGAGTGTAAGACGTGCGGACATATTGAGTTCGATGCGGCTCCGGCGAAGTGCCTGGTGTGTCGTGCGCCGGGCAGCGATTTCGTGGAGAACGCGGCTGCCATCAAGTCTCCTGCGAACCTGGCGGCGCTGACGGATGGCGACAAGAAGCATATTCCCCAGATTGTGGTGGTCAAGCAGTGCGGCCTGATTCCGGGCGGCGGATGCACGGACGTGCATGTGCGCGTGGGAGAAATCGAGCACGTGATGCAGCCGGCGCATTTCATTACGCATTTGGACTTCTATCTCGATCGCAAATTCATTTCGCGCATCTGGCTCTCCCCGGATGCGTGCAATCCCGCGGCGGCGCTGCACCTCAAGGCAAAGGCCGGGGTCGTCACGGTGGTGGAAAACTGCAACACGCATGGCAACTGGATGGCGGAAGCGAAGTTGTAGGCATGGTGTCAAGTTGCGTGCCGGGTGAATCGTCATCCGGCTCGCTCGGAGCATGAGCAAGACGGAGGGTTGGTTCGATGCAGAAATTCGTGTGTAATGTGTGCGGCTACGTGTATGACCCTGCTTCTGGTGATCCGGATGGTGGAGTGCCTCCCGGGACCGCCTTCGAGGCGATTCCGAACGAGTGGATCTGCCCCGAGTGCGGCGCATCCAAGGATGATTTCTCGCCGGTCGAATAGCGGGTCCAAGCGCGCTGGAACGCCGGCGGGCTTACGCTGATTTCTGTTCCGGTCGGGCTCGCGTGGCGCTTCGGGACTCCGGAGACGTCACGATTTTGGCGGCGTCGACGCGAAAGGGGATCCGCGCCCCTCATGGAACCCGTGGGCCTTGATCATGTGGATTGGGACCTTCATGCCCATTCTCCAGCATCTTTTTCCATGCGTGGCGGCTCCGATCGCGCCGTGCGTTAGAGCATAGAGAAAGATGCTTCGGCAGGTCAAAGGAAGATGGGCGCAGCGTATTCGCGGGTCGCTCTTCGCCGATTCTTTCGCAGGCTCTGACTCAAGCGCACTGCAAAAACGTTGCTAAACGATGATGTTTTAGCTTGCGCTGTTCGCGCGATAGCGGCATAGTCCCGCCCCTTTCGCCGGAAAGGAAGGAATCTATGCCTAGATCAGTGCCTCTGTCGATGGTTCGAAACATTGGAATCATGGCGCATATTGACGCGGGGAAGACCACCGTCAGTGAGCGCATTCTATTCTACTCGGGAAAGACCCACAAGCTGGGCGAGGTCCACGACGGCGCGGCGATCATGGACTGGATGGATCAGGAGCGCGAGCGTGGCATTACCATCACGGCCGCTGCAACGACGACTTCC
>CAYRKB010000071.1:373-21352 GCA_964424705.1 uncultured Victivallales bacterium | reverse complement strand
TATCCCATAGTGACCCAAGATCCAGCAGCCAGTGGGTATCCCCCAAAGCTGGATAGAGGTCGTGGATGACGACGTTTGCCGTCATGGAAGCGGACAGGGCAAACACGAGACCTTGTCGGCCGCGTCCCGTTTCAAGAATCCTGGCTTTCAGTTCCTCCACTGCAAGGAAACAATCTTTCGGCGGGACTTCGATGTATGCGGCAAAGCTAAACAGTGTCGAAGGCAAATCCTTGAGATGCGGCGGCCCCACCATGACAACAGGCAGAGAACGGAGCTGTTGGATGAACGGCAAAAGGGCACCGTCAATATTCGCATCATGAAAGACATCGGCATTGTGCCAGGGAATGTTCACATCGTGCTTGCGCAGGAACTTGGCAATCTCGCGTCCATCCGAACGCATGGCGCGTGGCTGCAATCCGTAGAAATACGGCAACGGCTTGATGATTGCCTGGCGGAGCCGTTCCCCCAGCTCGGGATAATAGCGATGGCCGTCGCAGTTGGCGCCTTCGCGGCCCAACAGCGCAGCCCATTCGCCATCGCCGTACCGCGCAAATGAGAATGGCTTTCTTGCGGCCAGCAACGACACATAATACTCAATTTCAAGACCGGACAGCCTGGCCCTCATTCGAACAGCTATGCAATTAAGCAACTTACGAACGCTCATGCGAAGTCATTCCCACTGTCCGGACGATTCCGGATCTCAGAACTCCGTGTCGGAAAAGGGGCATCGGATTGAATCTGATATCCTTGTCTGTCAGTCACGAGATCGCTCGCGACGCTACGCGGCAGGTCTGCTCATGTCAATGTGTTTTCCGCGGCCCTGAAGTCGCCACCGAAGTGGCTCAAATGCAAAGGCACTTTTGCGCCGGTGGGCTTGGGCGGGATGATGGATCGTTGACAAAGCAAAAAGACGCCGAAGAATCGGGAGGCATGAAAAGAATGAGCATGCGGAGCCGTCGCGAGGTTGTGGAGCGTTGGCCGGACGCGTTCACCGGGCCGCCGAGAGACCGTTTGGCCAAATAGCAACAGCCTCAGAAATGCAGCAAAAAGGCGGGAGCCACTTTCAGAGCAAAAGCAATGCGCTATGTCAGGAGGCAATGGAATCGGCGTGTGATTCAACCCCGCACTTGCATTTGCGGGCCATTTCTGACAGCCTTTCAGCGTAACAGTGCTAGAGCAGCGCGGTCTCAACGGGCGTATGCCCCTACTGTAGCAAAAACGATTTTGTATCAGTCTACTAATGGCAAGAACGGAAAGCAGATTGCTGGCGGCTTCTCTCAACTGCATTATCTTTTCCAAAGATCGCGCGCTTCAGCTCTGTTCGCTAATCGAAAGCGTGCGCGATCATATAACCGATGTGCCGATTGCCGTGACCGTCTTGTACACGACATCGTCAGGGCAGTTTGCCGCGGGATATGACCGTCTGAAGGCGATGCATCTATTGCCTAATGTCAAGTGGGTCGCGGAAACCGATTTCAGGCAGGATCTCATTTCCGCGGTGGATGACATGAATCCGGCCGGAGCGGTCATGTTGCTTGTCGATGACGACGTTATCTATCGACCATGCACGCTTGCCCCGCTGCTCGGTTCCTTTATGAAACGCCACCTCTTCATCTCGCTGCGTGTAGATCGGTCATACCGTCGCCACCGTCTTCCCAAGTTCCTGCGCACCGGTCCGTTTCTTGAGTGGAGGTGGCACGACGTCGGGAGGGCAACCGGCTGGCAATATCCATTTAGTGTCGATGGCAATATTTTCCACACTGGCGACTTGGCAAAACTCATTAAGCGAGTAAGTTTCAAAGCGCCCAATTCGCTTGAGGGCGTAATGCACTCGAAGCGTCATGGGCCTGCCTTTTCTCTATGCCGCCCCAAAGCCCTTGCCGTAACGATGGCCGTCCTTTTCAACAATCCGCTCAACAAGGTGCAGGACGAGGGCGAAACGTGGAACGAGGGGCTGTCGGTGGAGGACCTGAACGCAAGGTGGTGCGCGGGAGCTCGGATCGACAATCGGAAGCTGTATTCGGCAGTGCCCGACGAAACGCACTTTGCTGTGGCTCTCGAGCTGTTAGGATAAGAGACGCGACAAATAATGTGAGTGAATGGGGCATCGACGGGGGATGGAATGGGGCTTCTTTCGAGCAAGCATTTCAAATATCCGTTTCGCTACGCCGCATTTGTGAAAGACTTTCTGCGGTTTCTGCGATTGCGACCCTCGAATGCGGGACGCTTGTCAGTGCGCTGGAGAGACAGGCGTCCACGCCTCACTGAGAAAGTGGCCGAGTTCGGTTTCGATCGTCATTACATATACCACCCCGCATGGGCCGCACGGATTCTGGCAAAGCTGAAGCCGGTTCGCCACGTTGACATTTCCTCCTCCCTGTATTTCAATGCGATTGCCTCGGCCTTCGTTCCGATCGAGTTTTACGAGTACCGGCCTGCTGATCTCCGTCTCGACAACTTTACATCGAACCACGCGGATCTTCTGCATCTGCCCTTTGCCGATGGATCGGTTCCGTCGCTATCGTGCATGCATGTAGTCGAGCATGTCGGACTCGGGCGATATGGAGACGCCTTGGACTTCGACGGCGATCTAAAGGCCATTACCGAGCTTGAACGTGTTGCGACCCCGAACGGATCGATTCTATTTGTCGTTCCCATGGGTGATGGACGCATTGAGTACAACGCCCACCGTCTCTATCGCTACGAGCAGGTCATCGAAGCATTCTCGAAGTCAAGCCTCCGGGAGTTTGCTTTCATAGGCGAAGACGCCTCGTCCGGTGGTCTGCTGCAAGTGCCGGCATCGGAGCTGCTTGCAAAGGCGCCGCGGGGCTGCGGCTGTTTCTGGTTCATAAGACACCAGGCTGGGATGACTCAATGAAATGCGGGATCAGCATTGTCACCGGCACGCTTAACCGGAAACCGTTCCTTGCGGATGTGATTGCCAATACTGTGGACGCCGATGACCGGCTTGAATTGGTTCTTGTCGACGGCGGGTCGACCGATGGAACCCTCGAATACCTCAGGCAGCTTGCCCACCCGCGTATCGTTGTCATAGAGGTGGGCGGGCGCAGCTCATATCCAAGCTTCATGAACCTTGGCATAAAGGCCGCCCGGCACGAAATCATCTGCCAGTGGAATGACGATGTCCTAATGGTGAATCCATGGTCCGATGTCTTCGACATGCTTGAAGATGACAATGATGTCTACATCTTTTCGTGGAAGAAGGACCGCTTCCCGAAACCACGCGACCGCGATTGGATTCTTTTGAACTCGATGGATGAAGATGGCAATGGCGAGATTGTCCTGAACTATGGACTTTACCGGAAACGCGTTTTTCGAAACATTGGCCTTTACAACCTCAAATACCATTTCTACTGCGCCGATGGAGAGATGGCTCACCGGGCCTGGTACTCGGGTTGCCGCGTCCGCAATTGCAATCATATTAAAGTGGTTGCATTGAAGGGTGTTAAGAAAAGCGGCGGCGACAGAATGGAGGAAGACATAGCCCGCTACAGCAGGGACAGGTCAAGGTGCCGTCAGGGCATCTGTACGGACGAACTGGAAAAGCTTGCTGACGGAGGAGCGGCGGGTGGGGGTGACTGGCAACTGTTTTCACGCAGTAAGAGGATTGTCCCCGGAATGTGCAGCATGCCTGCAATGAGTACTGCGCCCGGCGTCCCTCTCCGCGAAATGAACAAGTTCAAGCGTTCGCTTGCTAAGCGGATCGGCACAGTCCGTTCCGTCCTCGATATGCTCGTCAGAAGAAAGTGACGTTATGCGCGTTCTCTACGATGACGACATCTTCACCATGCAGCGGGCAGGAGGAATCTCGCGCTACTTTGCACAGCTCATGAGCGAGTTCTTGAAATCAGGAGAAGTGGACTGTGTATCGGGAACAGTGATGTCGGAGAATATCTACTTGCGACCCTTTCTTTCCCCAGCTGCACAGCGGATCTCCTCGTGGCAGTGGCGACAGCTCAAGCACCTGCGTCGCTCTCTCAACAGGCGGCGAACAGCAGCGCTCTTGAAGAGACAGGAGTTCGATGTTTTCCATCCAACGTATTTCAATACGAGGTGGATGGGCACAATTACCAAGCCGTTTGTGCTGACGATTTTCGACATGATTCCGGAACGCTTCCCGCAATTCTTCCCTGGCACCCCCCCTGTAGTCGAGGCAAAGAAGACGCTTGCGCTGCACGCCGCGCATATCATCACCGATTCCGAGTGTTCCAAGCGTGAGATCCTGCATTTCTACGATCTGCCCGACGACAGGATGACTGTGATCCATCACGGCACGCCCGAGCTGCTGCAATCCGGCGAAGTGCCCACCGCTCGAGCCACCGCTTTTGATGGCGCCATTCTGTTTGTGGGTGCGCGAAACGATTACAAGAACTTTGCCCGGTTTCTCGCCGCAGTCGCACCTCTTGTTTCAAGCGGCGAAGCGCCCTCCGTCGCCTGCGTTGGCGGCGGCATGTGGTCAGAACGAGAGAAAAGGCTCGCCAGGCAGCATGGTCTGGACGGCAGAATGACACTGCACTTGGGCGTATCCGACGCCGAACTGCACCAAGCATATTCCAGTGCCGCCCTCTTCGTCTTTCCCTCACTTTCCGAGGGGTTCGGCATTCCTCTTCTTGAGGCTATGAGCGCGGGGTGCCCCATTGTCGCAAGCGACATTCCCGCATTCAGAGAAGTTGCGGGAGACGCGGCCATTTACTGCAACGCGCTCGATTCTTCTTCAATGCGTGAAAGGGTGCGGAGCCTGCTTGCCGACACATGGAGCAGGACGCGCCAAATTGAGCTGGGGCGGGTGCGGGTTCAGAACTTCAGTCTGAAGCAGACAGCTGCCGCGACTGCCGAAGTCTATCGGAGGTGCCTGACGTGATTCGCCAAACGTTGAACCGCTGCTGCAGCATCTGCGGATCAGAGGTCCGTTCCGAATTCACTGTAACGATCCTCGGCAAATACCGCGCTTTGTGCTGCGTTGTGAAGCGTGCGGCTTTACCTGCATGAACGACCCGACATGGCTTGATGAAGCGTATTCCTCCCCCGTTGTGTTGCAGGATGTCGGTCTCGTCAGTCGGAACTTGTCCTGTGCGGACACGATGGCGCTTAGCATCGAACAGTGCGGACTCGGCGAGAGACTATTTCTCGACTACGGCGCGGGACATGGATTGCTGGTTCGCCTGATGCGGTATTGAGGCTGGAACTGTTATGGATCCGACCCCTTTGCGGCGATGGATGCGGATGCGCAAGGGGTATTTGCGCTTAGCCGCATAAGACCTTGACAGGAGCACACGGGCACTTCAGCTCTCCAGATCCAAACATGGAGTGGGCGACATCGGCTAGCCCATCACCAGCGGTTGCAGCGCAGCGACATCGATTCGCTTGCCGTCAACCTGGCGCTGCTTGGGTGAGCAAAGCTCACGGTCCGACCCGTTCACAATCGACCCGACCTGAAGCAAGACCTCACCAGGTACCGCGAGGCCCGCCAGATCCAGACGCGGTAGCCGAGCGTCTCCAGCAGGGCGCGCCGCGCGGCTCTTTTGTTGCCCACCGCGACTTCGCGCCGCGCAATCTCGAACAGGTGCCAGCCGAGGAGTTTTCGAAGTGAGAGGCTGTCGGTCCCTTGGGACCTTCGCTCCGCTATCGCTGCGCCGAGAGTTCGCCTCACACAGGAATCGGCCAGCGACCAGCGATGGAGCGTCATGGCCCGGTTCTGCGCGTCCCGGTGATAGACCGCGCCGGACACGGGTGAAAACGCTACCGGGTACCGGAGAGCGATGCGAATCCACACATCAAGATCCTCGCCCAGCCCAACGCCTGCTGGGAAGCCACCGATTTCGTCGAGAAGCCCTCGGCTGTGGAGAACGCTGCTGGCGCAAAACGGTGCGCCCTGGAGGGAGCTCAGAAAGAAATCCGGCAGAAGGCCGCCATCTGCAGTTGCCGGCACCCCGGGGCAGATGTGAACACGGGCCGGCCCGCCGGGCACATCAACAAACTCGAACCCCGTAGCCCACAGGCCGGCGCACGGAAATCGCCCGTGGAGTTCCAGCACGTTCCGCAGGAAACTCGGCTTCCACTCGTCGTCTGCATCAAGAAAGGCGACCAGGTTCGACGCCGCCCGGGCGACGCCCCTGTTCCGCGCGGCCGACACTCCAGCGTTAGGCTGGCGTTCCATGCGAACAAGGGGCTCCTTCATGTCCGCCACGATACGGGGCCCCGAATCGGTGGAACCGTCATCAACGACGATGATCTCCGCTGGCCGCTCCTGCTGGTTGAGGACGCTGCGGATGGCCCGGGCTATCTCCTTTTCCTTGTTGAAAAGGGGAATCACCACGCTTACCTTTGCGCTATCGTTTGCCATGTTCGTCATTCCGCCTCCGTGCCCCGCGTTCGAGTCCCCGAAAGAAAGCCAGAAAGCGGTTGGTGTTCGCGCCGAGGAAGGATCGGATCCATAATCTTGTCCAGTGATCGCGCGAGATTCCTCCGCTCGGTCCGCCACGGTTCATGATCCTTCGGCACTCGAACTCGAAAAGTGACGGATAGCGGCTGAGTGATCCGCGGTTGTCGGACAGTGCGACGAAACGGGCTTTGGCCATAACGTGTCTCGCCTCGGGCCCGCTGCCCGCAAGAATCAGGCTCTTTGCCAGCAGGACGAGGTGCCGGCAGAGGAACTTCTCAACGGAATGGCGAATGCGGGCTGGGACCGCGCCGGCCACCAGCGCATTGAGCAGCGTTCCTGCCCAGTGCTTCTCCAGCATGTTGGGCACGTGCCTCTTCATGGCCCGGTTGTCGGCGTCAAGGTGGTATATCACCTCGCCCCGAGGTGAATACGCGATCGGGTGCTTCAACGCGATTCTGAACCACAAGTCCCAGTCTTCGCCAATGCTTACTCCTTCCGGAAAGCCGCCGACAGCCGCAAGGACGGCCTTGCTGCTCAAGGCGCTGCTGGCGCAGAAGGGGCAGTCATCTTCCAGGCAACTGCCAAACAAATCCTCGACCAGGCCGCCCTTGGGCATCGTTGGCAGATTGGGACATTTCGGGAATGAGCCATTGGGATCCTCATGGCTTACCCGTACATAGCCAGTGGTCCACAGCCCGGCATCTGGGAATTCCTGATGCAGTGAGAGGGCCGTTTCGAGGAACCCTGGCTTCCACTCGTCATCGGCATCGAGAAAGGCAACGAGGCCCGACTGTGCCAGCTCCGTTCCTCGGTTCCTGGCTGCGGACGCCCCGGCGTTCGGCCGGCTCTCAAGCCGCACCAGGGGCTCCTGCATTTCTTCCACGATGCGCGGCCCGGAATCGGTGGAACCATCGTCGATCACGATGATTTCTGCGGGTTGCTCCGACTGGTGCAGGGCGCTGCGGATGGCCCGGGCTATCTCCTTTTCCTTGTTGAAAAGAGGAATTACCACGCTCACCTTGGAATCATTGCTTGTCATGCTCATCGTTCCATGTCACGGCAAGTGCAATCGGGATAATCCACTGCATCGCCAGCGCGACGATATTGGTCGGGACATCCAGCAGCCCATAGAGTTGGAGGCACAGAACAAGGGCGAGAACCGTCATGGCAAGCCCCCGCCTGTTGAAGTCTGGGCGGACCACCCGGCGCGCCAGGCGGACAACAAGGAGCGACCACATGGCCGCATGGAGGACCAGGCCAATCCAGCCCTGGGCGAAAAGAATGTTCAGCCAGTACAGGTGGGGATGGTAGAAATGGTGCGCCGACGCGGGCGGGTTGCTTGTGTGATAGGCCTTCATGAAGACTGCATCCCCATATCCATAGCCGAACCATGGCCGTTCGGCGGATAGCTTCAGGGTGTGCGTCCAGGCCTTGTCCCGGTCCTGCAATGCGGCATGGGAAAACACGTGTTGGAACCGGGGGTTCGCCATCGGCAGCAAGACGGCGCAAATGACAACGGCCGCCAGAACGGCCAGCTTCATGCGCCGTCCCACAGCCAGAAAGACGGCTGCGGCCACCGAGCCGATCAGTGCCAGTTGGGGCCCCCGCGAGGCGACCACGGTCAAGTACGTGAGGTCGATTCCGAGCGCAACGATGCTGATCAACGCGAGGGGGAAGGTCTTCCGGAAGGCGCCTGCCGAATAGCCCAGTACGATGATCGACAGCACGGCGCCCATCGATGCGGTGTTCGGGTGGTTCAGGGTGAAGGGTGCGAGCCACCGTGCCTTGGATATGACCTCTGTTCCGAAAAGGCCGATGAGCCTCGCCAAGTCCCAGCAGAGCACCGTGGAGATGGCCAGAGCTGCAGACAGCAGAGCCTGCTGAATTCGAGGGCGCGTTCCGAACAAGAAGGGAATGGCAAGCGCGAAGGCTGTGAGATCGGCCCTCTTCAAGATCGCTCTCCCCGCACCCGCCGGATCCGCTCCCATCGGGATCTGAATCACGGTGTAGGCCACTACGGCCAGCGTGGCCCAGCCCGCGGGATTCCGCCAGGCGCGGCTGGCTTTTGAAAAGTGGCAGAGCGCACACAGGAATGCCCCCCAAAGAGCAATGTCCTGAATCGCCCAGGATCGGTGACGAATAGAAAGGTAGATGGCCATGCTGCCGAGAAGGACGAAGAAGAGCCGCTGTGCCGCATTGCTGGATGACTCCTGCGGATTTGACCGGGAACCCATGCCTGGCAAAATAGCAGATGGAGCGCTGGAAGCCAAGCCGTCACGGAGCGCACTCTGAGGGACCTCGTCGGCCGCGACGGAGGATCGGCCCGCACAGGGAACGAGACGTGTCAGGCGGGGACAGCGCTTGGCCAGCCTCCGCACTGCGGACCGGGCACTCTCGATTTGTCGGGGCAGATCCATGCTTGTCGACAGCTCCATATGAACAACCGGCGCACATTAGTGGTCGGATGCCTTACCCAAGTCAATTCCTATTCTGTGCGCGCAATGGGTCCTGGTGTTGGAAGTGATTGACCGCCTGGATGATGCCGCCGGTCTCGGTACGATATGGCACGGGGATGACCGGGGCGGCAGCCTCAGCTCTTCTTCCGGCCCGGTCTATGGCGGGCGCAGTGAGCGAACACATGCGGCAGAGCGCGGCATCATTCGCAAGCGGTACTCCTGCGGTAAGGTTAGAGAGACATTTTTCGACATCGTCGAAATGCGGGGCCCGATATACAATCCCTGCCAGGTCGCCTGCAGGCGCAATTACGGCGCGGAGCGTATATACAGGTGATCCACGCGAAGCGTGTCCAGAGACCTGCTGCCAGCGGCTTTTGCAGTGTCCGTGACCCGGATGTAAACGATTCCCTTCAGGTTGGCGGGCAGCGCGCAGGATTGGGTCGTATTGTTGTCGGCGGTCTTGGTCACCGTCAGCATGGGTTTGTACGAGACGTTGTCGGTTGAATACGAAAATGTGAAGTGATCTTGCTCACGGTTGGAGGAGTGGTGCGCCTGCACATAGAACGTAACTGTCGCGCCACCGGTCACATTCACCACCCAGATGTGTTCCAGGTAGGAATAGCGAGTCTTGACAGTGCCCTGTGATGACACCTCCTTGATGGATTCATAAACATTGTCCGCGGCGAGCAGCGCGGCCAGCGAGCCCGATACGGTCCCGGCTTTACGGATTTCGCTCGTGGCATAGTCATCGACGGGGCCGATGACCGGGGGAGAAGGGGTCAGCATTTCCGAGCCGACCATCGTCAGCAGCGGCTGGGCGCCGGTGCTCAACACATCCTGGCTGATCTCCCAAATCATCACGCCTGCCAGGCCGTGCGCCTTCGCATACTGGCATTTCAGTCGCACCGAATCGGCATCGTCAAAGGTGACAAACTCGCCGCCGTTATAGGGCGATGTGAGGTAGGGCACCTCCGAAACGCTGTCCCAGTTGTAGCTGTAGTGCAGCGAGGAGAGGTACGCGTAAGTGTACTGATCGCCGCCGCCGGCAGGCGCGTAGAGGTTTGTTGTCCCGGTGAACACGGTGCCGAAGAACGGTATTCCGGACACCATCTTGTTCCACGGAACGCCCCGCACATCGTGGAAATACTGCCGGATGCTTTCGTCTGTCGAGCCGGCGTCATAGGGGTCGAGGGGGTTGGAATACAGCGGCGCGTTATGGCCGGTCATGCCGTACCAGGAGCCGTAGTAGTCGTACGTCATCACCCCGATCCAATCCAGCAGCGGGTGAAGCGCCGCGACGTCGTAATAATCTCCCCGCCAGTAAGTCGGAGCAATAGTCATCGTGAGCATCAGGGACGGGGCCACCAGATTCCAGTGAGCCCGCAGTTCCTTGACCAGGAGCGTCAGATTCTGTCGGTCGGCGGCAGTCTCCGGGAATTCCCAGTCGAAGTCGGCTCCATCGTAGTGATTGGTGAGGCAGAGATCGGTGAGCTGCACGATGAACATGGCGCGCGCCGCGGGGCTCGCCGCCATGGGGGAGAAGCCGAAAGAATCACCCCAGCCCCCAAGCGAGAGCAGAACTTTCTTGCCGGCGGCATGTGCGCGCTGCGTCAATTCAGGGACGTAGTACAGGAATCCCGCGGGATAGGAGATTCTGCCGTCGGCCTCCGGCCACGCAAAGGCATGCATAATGTGGGTCAGGTTTTCCATCTTGATGGCCGAAGGGGGATACCCGTCGGCGGTCCAGTCCGCGTAATACCCCGCCACCACTTGCCCCTTCACGGCCAGCGGACTTATCGCAACGACAAGACACAGGAGCGCGAGACGTCTCATCATTGCAAAGCCCCCCGTGCCGTGCCCGCGCGCTGTCGATACGTCAGTCGGCGCCTGCCATTCCCGTGTCCCGTCGCAACTTGTTGGTATCATATTGTTTCCCTGCATTCTCCCACGCGAAAGATATTGTTGGTGAACCATTAATATGACTGTAGCAGCTACCGTGCCTACGGGCGACGCGGACACGGATTTGTGCGCGGTGGTTTTAAGGCGGGTAATACGGAGGCGAGGCATTTCGCAGAACCGCGGAAGGGGCAGAAGATCAGCTGTCGGCCGCGCGTCCGACACACAGGCCGCAATCGAAGGGCCGCTTGCTGCAACCTGCCGGGATTGCTTCGACTGGC
The DNA here is from genome assembly GCA_964424705.1 of uncultured Victivallales bacterium. GTDB lineage: Bacteria > Verrucomicrobiota > Kiritimatiellia > UBA8416 > CAYRKB01 > CAYRKB01. The sequence goes on along the minus strand of CAYRKB010000071.1, from coordinate 10,316 downwards.
TGCGCGGCAAGCAAAGACCTGTAGGGGGCAGTGGCAGAATGTGCTCAGGCCGAAGCGGAGGGCATTTCGGCAGCCGTAAGACTTGTCGGCGGTGCAGTCTGCATGATCTATGGCGCTCACCTAACTTGACCCACCTGTGCTCAGATAAACTGAGCCATTGGATGGGAGGCGGGAGGGGTTGTTTTTCCTTTCCAAGTAGGATCGGCCTGAGTGAGGTGGCGAGGCATGGTTACGCAGATGCTGTAGCCCCGGTTGATCGCCTGAAGCAGGAAGCCCGTGGCGAGTCCGGTCTTACCGCAGCCCGTCGGTTCCATCCAGATGCTGTTCTGGGCCTTGGTCATGTAGTCGAAGCCATCATACAGTGAAAGGACCTTCTTTCGTCTGATAGTACTCCGCGCTACGCTTTGTTGAACGCCGTTTCCCATGGGCTTGCCGGCAGCCGAAGGGGCAACGCAGATCGCGGCACTCCGCATTGCGCGGATGACCGGCAGGCCCGCTATTTCTTGTCTTGCAGCGATGAACCACGCCCTGCCTGACGCAGGCAAACCTTCTGGCGCACTGCGTCTCCGCCAGCCGGGCCGGCCAGGGACCCGCGGCGCAGTTGTAGGCGGCCTGTCCACGGCGGATTTCATGCCGAATTTCATGCGTCAGATTCCTCTTGCGTCTTTCCCGCATAGGACTATTATTCCGACCGATTGTTTTTCAGGCCGAGGCAGGACCAACGTGGCAGCAGGTGCCGCAGACAGCAGTGCCCGGTGCAAATGCGGTTCAACAACAGTGGAGGAGCTGAGATGAGTGCAGATTTTGGGCGTCCGCAGGGCATGGTGAGTTCGGTAATGTCTATCGTGGCGTTGGTGCTTGGCGCGGCAGCGCTGTATTTCGGGGTCAGCGCGTCGAAGATGAAAGTCGAATTGAACGACCTGATGGCCAAGGTGCAAGAGGATCTGGCAACCGTGAGCCAGCAGGCGCAGAGCGCCTCCAAGGAGGTCCGCCAGCTCGACGTGTCGACGCAGCGCTCTCTTATCGTGATCGGCACCAAGATCCAGTCGATGGAATCCAAGCTGACGCCGCCCGCTCCTGTGGCGCTGCCTGCGGGGAACGCGGCGGCCGGGCGTGGTGCCGCTGAAGGTGCGGCCGCGGGAACGTATAGCGTTCAGGCCAACGACACACCCGACAAAATCGCAAAGAAGCTCAAGATCTCGACAGACGCGCTGCTCAAGGCGAATCCCGGCCTCGATGCCCGCAGGATGAAGATCGGCGCGAAGCTCAAGGTGCCGGCTCCGGCGCCTGCCGCTGCCGCTGCCGCGGCCGCCGCCGCTCCGGCCCGCTAGGCTGTGCGAATAAATGCGGAGTTGGGAAGGCCGTGGCATTCACCACGGCCTTCCCTTTTTTTATGACGGGGCGTGCCGTATGGCGGAGATCGATACACTGATTCGCGCGCTCGTGCAGTACAAGGGAAGCGACCTGCATGTATCGTCGAACCGTCGGCCGCGGCTGCGGCAGGATGGAGATATCGGTGAGCTCGACATGCCGGTGGCCTCTGCAGAAGACGTGCGGCGCTTGCTCTACGAGATCATGCCTCCGCGCAGCCGTAAGGAGTTCGAGGAGCACAGCGACACGGACTTTTCGTATGAGATACCGGGCCTCGTGCGCCTGCGCGCCAACGTCTTTCTTGACCGCTTCGGCATCTGCGGCGTCTTTCGTTCCATACCGCAGCGGATCATCACGACGGACGAGCTGGGCCTGACGCCGGGAATTACCAACCTCTGTTACCTGAGCAAGGGCCTGGTGGTGGTGACCGGGCCGACCGGCAGCGGCAAGAGCACGACGCTGGCCGCCATGGTGGATCTTGTGAACCGCTCGCGCGCGGACCACATCGTTACGATCGAGGACCCGATCGAGTTCGTGCATGAAGACAAGATGTGCCTTGTCAACCAGCGCGAGGTTCACACGCATACGGAGCGGTTCGCCACCGCGCTGCGGGCTGCGCTGCGCGAGGATCCGGACATCGTGCTTGTGGGCGAAATGCGGGACCTGGAAACGATGGAGATTGCCATTGAAACGGCCGAGACCGGCCACCTTGTTTTTGCCACGCTGCACACGAATACGGCCGCCAGCACAGTGGATCGCATCATCGCCGCATTTCCGGCGGACCGGCAGAACCAGATCCGCACAATGCTTGCCTCCTCGCTCAAGGGCGTGATTGCTCAGACGCTGTGCAAGCGGGTGGGCGGCGGGCGCGTGGCCGCGATGGAAGTTCTGCTCGTGGACCACGGAATCGCATCGCTGATTCGCGAGCAAAAGACGCACCAGATCCCCTCGGCCATGCAGGTCGGGCGCGGGCAGGGGATGATGATGCTCAACGACTCCCTGATTCAGCTTGTGCGCCAGGGCATCGTGGACCCCAAAGACGCCTACATCAAGGCCGTCGAGAAAGACGACCTGATTTCGAAGATGAAGCAGGCCGGCATACCGCTGACCGACCTGCCTGTGGCCTGAGGCCGGCGGCTAGGCGGGCTGGCGGTAGCTGCGCGGCGCGATGCCCAGGCTCCGGATGCGGTAGTTCAGGATGCGCTGCGTGGTCTGCAGCTCGCGGGCGGCCGCGGCCGCGATGCCGCGGTGCTGCTTGAGCGCGTCGATGATGAGCTCCCGCTCATAGGTCTCCATCATCCCTTTGAGGCTCGCGCCCTTTCCGGGAAGCACTTGCGTGTTGGTTTCCTCCGCCGTCTGCAGGGACGGCGGCATGCTGTAGCCGTGGACCACCTCGTCGCCGCTGGAGATCACCGCGCGCTCGATGCAATTCTCGAGCTCGCGCACGTTGCCAGGCCAGTGGTACGCCGTCATCATATTGATCGCGGCCGTCGAAATGCGCTTGATATTCTTGCCGTACATCTTGCTGTACTTCTGCACGAAATGGTCGGCGAGCCCCATGATGTCGGAGCGTCGCTCGCGCAGCGGCGGGATGTGGATGGGAAACACATTCAGCCGGTAGTACAGATCCTCGCGGAACTTCCCCTGCTTCATCAGGTCCTCGAGGTTGCGGCTCGTGGCGGCGATGATGCGCACATTCACCTGGATCGTGCGGGTGCCGCCGACGCGCTCGAAGCAGCGCTCCTGGATCACGCGCAGAAGCCGAACCTGGACAGACAGCGCGATGTCGCCGATTTCATCCAGGAAGATCGTGCCGCCGTTGGCCAGCTCGAAGCGGCCGACGCGCTGCTGCATGGCCCCGGTGAAGGAGCCCTTCTCGTGGCCGAAAAGTTCGCTCTCCACAAGGTTTTCCGGCAGCGCGGCGCAGTTGACGGGGATAAACGGGTTGTTGCGGCGGGCGCTGCTGTAATGGATCGCGCGGGCGACCAGCTCCTTGCCCGTGCCCGACTCGCCCAGGATGAGCACGGTTGCGTTGCTCCCGGCCACCTGCGTGATCTGCTCGTAGATGGCGCGCATGCTGCTGCAGTTGCCGACAATGTTGCTGGGATGATAGCGCTCTCCAAGCTGCTGGATGAGCCGGCGGTTCTCCTCCATGAGGCTCGCCTTCTCCTCCATCTGCTCCCGGATGCGCGACACGCCTTCCGCCAGCAGATCGGCCACGAGCTTCAGGAAGTCCAGATCGCGCTTGAGCTCCGCCCCGGGCGCGAGGGGGCGGTCGATGCTTATGGTTCCAATAACGCTGCGACGGTGGATGATGGGCACGCAGAGAAAGGCCACGGAGGCCTGGTTTCGTGAGCGGGTCCGGTTCAGAAAGTCAGGGTTCTTGGAGATGTCAGGCACGAGCGCCGGCGCGCCATCCCGGGCGACGCGGCCGGTTATGCCTTCCCCCAGCCGGTACTCGCCGCGCTTGCGCTCCGCCGGAGACAGGCCGCTCGACGCCTCGATCGCGAATACGTCGGTGTCGGGGCGTCGCAGGGTCAAGGTGCCGCGCGACAGCCCCATCTTCTGCTCCATAATGTGCAGGACTTCCGTCAGCAGCGCAGACACGTCGTGCTGGTGGGTGACGGCTTGCGAGATCTTGTACAAGATCTCCAGCTCCAGACGGGACCGACTCTCGTCGGCGTTCGCCTGTTTTTCGGCACCTTGGGTCTTTCTTTCACTTTTCATCCGGCCTGGCTTCTCCTGCGAGCGGTATGGCGATGTGACAATAATGTGCCACATTGAGTCCCGGACCACAACAATGTAAAACACGGCAGCGGGTACGAATGGCGCTCTGCAAACAAGGAATCCGCCGGGCGTCCTGTCGCTGTCCGACGGATCGTGGACGGCGAAGCAATGGCTACTTGGCCGGCTCAGCACCCTTGGTCGTCGCAGCCTCCGCGGTCATGCCGAACAGCTCCAGTTGCCCCAGCGCGAATCCGGGCGGAGCGTTTGGATCGGCGATCGACTTGGTGTTTGGGTTGACACAGGAATAGATCGCTATCCGGAACCAGGCGTAGGCTTTTGGCGCCGCAAAGTCGGCCTTGTCGATCTTCTTATCCTCCACCTTCGCTGTCAGCTTCTCAAGATCCTTGGGGGTGACCTTCTGCGCCATGTCGTCCGACGTGAACGAAGTGTAGAGGACGGTCTCGTTGCGGGGATACTTCTTGAATGGCGAGGTGTCGCCTTTCTCGTAGTCGCACACGAAGATATCTGTCCATTCATCTTTCTTGCCGGTGCTCGATCCCTGGATGGCCCACGACCGAGGGTCGCGAGCCGGCATGGCCGTGCTGTTACAGATCGTGAAGTGCGTGAGCACATGCGGCTTTGCAAGCTGCACCGCGCAGAAGTACGGGAAGTCCTTTGTGGGGCCGCCATAGCCGCCATCCTTGAAGCTGACGTACCAGTTCTTCGGTTCGGGCTTGTTCCAGAAGATGGCGGAGGCGGGTGTGCCCACCCAGCTTTGATAGGGGTGTTGCTGATTTCCTATCTCGGTCGGCCCGTTGGCGGGATAACACGTCATGGCCACCCATGTGGCGTTCTTGGGCTTGAGCTGTTCTTCCGTGCCCGCGCCGCAGTCCTCTATCGGCTGAAGCGTATCATCCGGGTCGGTCAGGTCGCCGCTCAGCAGGCTGTCGTCCCCGGTGCCAAGGCTCATGAAGGCGAGGGCTCTGGGAGAGAAAGGGGAGAATGCCGGGAGAAGAAGCAACAGCGAAGATAGAACAACGATCCTTTTCATGCCGATCCCTTTCGTGGGGTTTGTCGCGTTCCGGTAACAGCCGGCAGCGTTTGCCGCGCACAAACCCGAACGAAAGAAACCTGTCGTTGATGCTTTCACAATGCCGCAGCCATGTCAAATGCAGGGGACCGCCCCCTGCCGAATGAACAAGCCGCCGGACATCATCGCAATGTCCGACGGCCTGTGGAAAGCGGAACGAGCTGCTACTTGGCGGGCTCAGCGGTCTTTTCCGCGGACGCCTCAGCGGGCACGCCAAACAACTCGAGCTGCCCCAGTGCGAATCCGGGCGGGGCGTTCGGGTCGGCGACGGAGGTCGTGTTGCGGTTGATGCAGGCATAGATCGCGACGCGGAACCAGGTGTACGCCTTGGGCGCTGCAAAATCGGCCTTCTCGATCTTCTTATCCTCGATCCTGGCCGTCAGCTTCGCGAGGTCCGCAGGCGTAACAACCTTCTCCATGTCTTCCGACGTGAACGAGGTGTAAAGAACCGACTCGCAGCGCGGATACTTCTTGAACGGCGAGGTGTCGCCTTTTTCGTAGTCGCACACGAAGATGTCTGTCCAGTCGTCCTTCTTGCCGGTGCTGGAGCCCTGGATCGCCCACGACCGCGGGTCGCGCGCGGGCATATCAGGGCTGTTGGCGATTGTGAAATGCGTGAGGACGTGGGGCTTGGCAAGTTCCACCGCGCAATAGTAGGGATCCTGCCGGGTTGGGCCGCCGCGCCCGCCGTCCTTGTAGCTGATGTACCACTTCTTGCCCTCGGGCGAGTTATAGAAGATGGAGGCGGCCGGGCAGCCCACCCAGCTGCTGTAGGGGCTGTCCTGGTGCGGAACGGCGCCGGGAGGACTGCGGGGCTCGAACTTGATGTTGACCCAATCGGCATTCTTCGGCTTGCGCTGCTCCTCCGTTGCGTTGGCCGGCGGCGGCGCGGAGAAGTCGATGTCATCTTCCGGGTCGGTCAGGTCACCTCCCAGCAGCGCTTCGTCTCCGGATCCAAGGCTCATGAAGGCGTGGGCCCTGGGCGAGAGCGGCGAGAAGCACATGAGGAAATACAGCAGTGAAGACAGAGCCGCGATCTTTTTCATTGCGATCCTTTCGTGAGCTTGTTCGCATCTTCGCAAGGACTGCGGCGTCCGCCGCCACCTTGCGAGATGCAAAACAGGCATCGCTAATACTCTATTGCCCTGCGCCTGTCAAAGGCATGTTGACTTCTCTGATCCTCGGCTAAGGAACGCCACGCTCTTTTGCGGACCCGTGTGCGTCCCCTAGAGGATTTGGGGCCTTCTCTGAGCCGCTTGTCTTGCTGGTCCGGCGGCAAGGCTGCTGCTTCAGCGGGGAATGGCGCTTACTTAAGCTCACGGCGGTCGAGGCCGCCCGCCCTCCAAATAGGGGAATGCGGCCGTTTTCCTTGGAGGGCGGCTGTCCCCAGCCGCCGTCCGATGTCCCAAAGGGAGCTTAAGTAAGCGCCATTCGCTTCAGGGGGTGTTATTCGCTCACCGGATGCGGATCGGGCTTCGCCGCCGTGCGCTTTCGTAGATCGCGTCGAGCAGCTGCATGACGATCAGCCCTTCCTCGGCGGTTGCGATATTGGGCAGTCCCTTTATGATGCAGTCGGCGAAGTGGTACATGGAGCAGCGGACGCCGGGCACGGGAAGGTGCGGCTTCATGTCGTACTGCGTCCCGTTGCGCTCGAAGTGCAGCTCCGCATCGAACTCATAGCCCTCGCCTGCGTTCTTTTGCACGAGTCCGCCCTTCGATCCCAGGATTCGGGTCTCCATAAGCTCGTTTTCCCGGATGTTGCCGGCCCACGAGGCCTCGATTTCAAGGGTCGAACCGTCCGCGAATCTCACGTGCCCCGCGGCAAAGTCTTCGACGTCGAACGCCTTCTTCTCCCGCGCCGCAATGGGCGCGGCAATGTGGTTGGCCGTGGTTCCCATGACCCATACCGGCTTGGGATAGCCCATCAGCCAAAGGGCAAGGTCGATGCGGTGCACGCCGAGGTCAATGAGCGGCCCTCCGCCGGCCAGCGCCTTCTGCCCGAACCATCCGCCGAAGCCGGGCATGCCCCGGCGCCGGAGCCAGACGGTGCGGGCAAAGTAGACTTTGCCCAGGAAGCCGCTGTCGACCTCCTTCTTGAGCGCCCAGGACTGGGGTGTGAAGCGGAATGAGAAATTGATCATCAGGCGCTTACCTGCCCGCCGTGCGGCCTGCAGCATCTCCCGGGCCTCGTTCGCATTCATGGCCATCGGCTTCTCGCACAAAACGTGGCACCCGGCTTTGAGCGCCAGCAGCGTCAGGGGTTTGTGGAACTTGTTCGGCGTCGCCACGCTGACGATGTCGAGCTTCTCTTTCCGCAGCATCTCTTTCGCGGAGGCGTACAGCGCAGGGATGGCGAGCCGTTCGCCGGTGCTTCTCAGCCGCTGCGCGTCCGTGTCCGCCGCCGCCACGACCTCAACCCCGGGATGCTCGCGAAATCCGTTCACATGCGCCTGTCCCATGCCGAGCCCGATGACGCCCACACGCAATTTCCTCATGCTGTTTCCTTTCGAATCCATTTTCATTTTGCTCATTACTCCAACAGGTAGAGCGCGACGGCGGCCAGCATGAGCCCGGCCCCTGCTGCGCGGCGCCAGAATACGCGGCGGCCGACGCGTGCTTCGAGATGCGTGTGGCCGGCGCGGGCAATCGCCCAGCCGATCGCAACCGACATGATGCCGCGCGTGGACTGCACGATATTGCCGAATACCACGCCAATCAGGCCGAAGCAGACATAGAGTAGGCACATCGCCCCGAACCACGCAACAGCGAAGGGCGCGGCAAGCGCCCAGACTCGCGGCTGCGCCAGTTCCCGGCGAAAGGCGAACGGCAGGATGGCAACGCCGCACAGCAGATACGTCAGCGCCGCCCCCGTCAGCGCAGGCGAGGGCTCTACGCCCGCAAGCCGCTTTGAGAGTTCGCCTATGCACAGATCCGAAAAGCAGTAGAAGGTGATCGTCGTGCCGAGGGCGGCCAGGTATCGGCCGGGCACGCGTCCGCCCGCTTCATTCAACAGCAAGGCGGCCGCAGCGCTCAGGACCACTGCCGCCCACTGCCGGGGGTGCAGCCCCTGGCGCGTCAGCAGCATGGCCAGGCATGCCAGCACGAGGATCTTCATGCCCAGCAGGGGCGCCACGCGTGAGGATTCCACATGCTTCAGGACGTTGAAAAGGACCAGCTGCGCCACCAGGTAGCACAGTCCGGCGCCGGCCAGCGGGGCTGCGTAGGCAGCGAAAGGGGGCATGTTGCGCGGTGACAGAACCAGGAGGAGCAGGACGGAGGCCGCTCCCATCAGGAGGTGCGAGACAATCAACAGCAGCGCCGGCGTGCCGCCGGTCCGTCCCACGAACCGGCGGGAGAACGTGTAGGCCAGCGAGCAGCACGCCGCCGTCCCAAGCCCATATCCCACGCCGCTGATATCCTGAACGTGCATCTTGTGGCCCTGCAAGGGAAGAGCCGGTCTCCCATGTCGCCGCCAACTGGCTCAATCCGCAAACGGGTGACTATAGCGAGGCGCGGCAGGCGAAGAAATCGGAATCGATTCCAATGCCGGAATTGGAGCGGGGGCCCGGCGACACCCGGGCCGTACGGCGCAGGCGCCGGCAAGGGCGCATGTGAGTTCCGGGGAGTTGTCCGTTCAGGCGCGTCTTTGTACCTCGGCGACAAGGGCGTCGCGACTCCGGGAGCAAGCCGGGAGCGACAACGGGCAACTCCGGCTGGAGATGCGGCGACCCCGCCGCGTTCTCTCCGAGCTTCGCCGCATCTCCCGCGGGCGGCGATCCCCGGAACTCACATGCGCCCGGCGCCGGCAAAATACCTGTATTTGAGCCTTGCCTAGGAGGGTGGACCTGTTTTATAAGGAGTGTTTGTCGTGTGGCGGGCTTTCCCACCTTGGGGTGAGGGAATAAGAGCCCGTCGATCAGTTAACAAAGGTAAGCAGTAAAAATGGAACAGCAAGTAAAGAAGCGCTCAAGGTTTGATTTGGCATCGTTTAGCGGTGACGAGCTCGAACAACAGTCCAAGATGTACGACGAAACCCTTCGCAATTTCGAGGTGGGTTCGATTGTATCTGGCAAGGTACTTGAAATACGTGATAACGAAGTACTTGTAGACATCGGATACAAGTCCGAAGGCGTCATCCCCGCCAACGAATTTCCCGATATCAAGACGATTACAGCGGGCGACATGGTCGACGTCCTCCTCGCGGAGATTGAGGACGAAGACGGCATGGTTGTCCTCAGCAAACAAAAGGCAGATGAGAAGCTTCGCTGGGAGAAGGTCATCGCGACCTGCGTGGAGGGCGGCACGATCGAAGGCGTTGTGCGTTCGCGCGTGCGTGGCGGCCTGATCGTGGACGTGGATGGCGTGGACGGGTTCCTGCCGGGCTCGCAGATCGACGTGATGCCCGTGCGCAACCCGGACAGCTACGTCAACAACCGGTACGAATTCAAGATCATCAAGATCAGTTCCGACCGCCGCAACATCATCCTGTCGCGCCGCGAGCTGATTGAAGACCGCCAGCGGCTGAAGAAGAAGGACTTGCTCGCCTCGATTCAGAAGGGGCAGCGCCGCAAGGGCCGCGCCAAGAACATCACCGACTTCGGCGTGTTCGTGGACCTGGACGGGCTGGACGGCCTGCTGCACATCACGGACATGAGCTGGGGCCGCATCAAGCACCCGTCCGACATGGTCAGCGTCGGCCAGGAGCTGGATGTCGTGATCCTGGACGTCGACCTGGACCGCGAGCGCGTATCGCTC
>CAYRKB010000071.1:0-363 GCA_964424705.1 uncultured Victivallales bacterium | reverse complement strand
ATATCGGGAAGAAGTTCCCCGGGGGCAGCCGCCTGCGCGGCAAAGGCGTCAACCTGGTTCCCGACGGCGCATTCGTCGAGCTGGAGCAGGGGGTTGAGGGGCTGGTGCACGTGTCGGAGATTTCGTGGACTCGTCGCGTGGCCCGCGCCTCGGACGTTCTCACGGTGGGCGAGGAAGTCGACGTGGTCGTGCTCAGCTTCAACAAAGACGAGCAGAAGATCGCGCTGGGCATCCGGCAGACCGAAGACAACCCGTGGGATACGGTGCACGAGAGATATCCGGTGGGCTCGCGCGTCAGCGGCACGGTGCGCAACTTCACGTCGTATGGCGCCTTTGTGGAGCTGGAAGACGGCATCGACGGCA
>CAYRKB010000070.1:0-21416 GCA_964424705.1 uncultured Victivallales bacterium | reverse complement strand
CTTGCTTCTGGAGTCGCGACGCCCTCGTCGCGGAGATACAAAGACGCGCCTGAACAAACAACTCCCCGGAACTCACATGCGCCCTCTGCCAGGATTCCCACCCCATGATTCGCGAACTGCGGACGAGAGAGTCTCAGGCATGCACAGGGGCTGATTTCAGGGCTTGCGACGGCCTAGCCATCAGCCTTCTTCGGCGTGTCCGGCACGGGCCGATCCATCGGCCGCATCATCATCTCGCACATATACTGGTCCCTTTCTGCCTCACGGCAGCCCGAGATGGAGATCACAATGGCGGCCGACGGGTCGAAGCCCCTTTCCTGATCTCGCGGATCAGGGAATCCATGCGCCGGCGCATGGTATCGTCGAACGCCCGGCGCTCAGCTGAAAGGTCGTTCGCAAGATTGGTGCGCGCAATGTCCTCGGCAGAATCGGCATGCGCCGCGCACCTACAAATGGTTCGCAGGAGCCCGACGCTATACACATTGAGGTCGCTGATCGCGACCCGGCAATCCCCCGCGAGCACTGCGGTCGCCGCCTCGGAATGAAAGTGACCCAACACGCGCAGGAGATAATCCGCTTTCATGGCAAGCAGGTTGAGTGCGTCGTCCTCACAATTGCGCGCCGTAAATACGGGCTTGAAGAGCTGAAACGCATATTCAACCCTCGGGTCCCGGATCTCGTAACTGCGCCCCAGTAGTCGCCGACAAGCCGGCCTTCGGCGCGCAAACGCGCATCAAGCGGCGTTCCCGCATACGCCTCGACCCGTCCGAAGTTCACGGGAAAGCGCGTACGCTTCCAGAGACTCCATGTTGTCGTCCAGATCCTCCAGCGTCGTTTCCGGGTCGAACATCAGCAGGTTGAACGCTGCGTGGACGCCGGAAGACTCGAGAATCCGCAGGGCCTCGTGATTCTGTTCGCGCAGGATGCCTCGCCCCAGAGTGCGCAACCCCGCCACGGCATTGCTTTCGACCCCCAGAAAGACGCGGAACAGGCCCATGTCCTTCAGGCAAAGCACAACGTCCTCGTTTCATGTTGACTACGTTGCGAGCCGAGCCTTCTCGATCCAGTCGAGGAGCCTGTCGGCCACTTCGCCCTTCGACATGAGCGGCAGGGGAATCACAGTTCCATCGCGCGCCAGAAGCGTCACCCGGTTAGTGTCGACCTCGAAGCCGGAGCCGCTCTCGCTGACGTCGTTTGCCGCAATAAGATCAAGATTCTTCTCTGACAGCTTTCGCCGTGCCTCCCCCAGCGGGTTCCCCGTCTCGGCCGCGAATCCAATGAACAGGCGAGAGCCCTTGAGGGGTCGCAATTCCATAAGCACGTCGGCGGTCGGCTCCAGCAGCAGCGAAGCTCGCGCCTCCGCCTTCTTCATCTTTTGATCGAGGCGCACCGCCGGCCGCCAATCAGCCACTGCTGCAGCCATTACGAGCGCATCGCTCCATTCAATGTGACGGCGGACCTCCGCCAGCAGTTCCGCCGCCGTCTCGACGTAGAAGACCTCCACTCGCCCCGGCGCGGAAATCGCCACGGGGCCAGACACCAGCCGCACCTCATGCCCGCGTTCAGCCGCGCGCGCGGCGATGGCATAGCCCATCTTCCCGCTCGACCGGTTGCTGATAAAACGCACCGGATCGATCGGCTCCCGGGTAGGGCCCGCTGTAACTAGCAACTTCATGTTTGGAACACTACCGTATTCGGCGGCGCGTGTCACGCGACTGATCGCTCGCACAGCAGCTTCACCGTTCGCTGCCAGTTCCGAGGAACCCGCCATCGTGCTGTTTCCGCCAGCGCACGCGCCTGCGATCACGTTCGCACGGGCGCCCTGTCGCACGGGACATGGCAGAAGCACAGTATTGTCTCGCCATGCCCCGCCGTATTCGGCACCCTCTGTGACCTAACAAGGAGCCCGGGCATGCAGATCGAAACCTTTCCGGTCGGCGCGTTTGATACGAACTGCTACGTCCTCTGGAACACGGAGCGCCGGGCGATCGTTGTGGACCCGGGCGCGGGCGACTTACGGATCCTTGACTTCCTGCGCGAGCGCAAGCTCACCGTCGCCAGCTACCTCCTCACGCACGGCCACATGGATCACATCTGCGCCCTGGCCGCGATGCACAAGGCCGCGCCAGCACCGGCGGCGATGCACAGCGCCGACCTTGCATGGGCCTTCAACGCGTCCAACGCAATGCCCCCGTACTACCCGCGACCGGAGCGGCCCGCCTGTGAAATCGAGTTGCTCGAGGACGGCGCGCGCCGCAGCGACGGCGCCCTGCCCATGGAGGTGCTCTGGACACCCGGCCACTCGCCAGGCTCCGTGTGCCTCCACTTTGCCGCAGAGAAGACCCTCATCACCGGCGACACTCTCTTCTACGGTTCCGTCGGACGGACTGACTTCCCGGGTGGCGACGCCCGCGCCCTGACTCGCTCGCTCATGCGTCTGGCGAAGCTGCCGGACGATACGCGAATCTATGCGGGCCACGGCCCCGCCTCGAGCATCGGCGAGGAGAAGCGCACGAATCCTTTCATGCGATTCCGCTGAGTCACCGCTGCCGCGCGGCGGCCGCGGCGTCTTCCAGCGGACGCAGGTCGACGTGTTTCTCAATGGCGTCGGCCACCCGACCGAATTCATCGGATGAGCCGGTCAGCTCAAAGCCGCCGGCAGGCATCTCCACGCCCTTGCGTCGGCAGAGCCATTCCAGCATCTGCGTCCTGATCCCGCCGGAATCGAAGAAACCATGAATATAGCAGCCGAAAACGAGCCCGTCGGCTGAGATCGCGCCTGCCAACTCGGAAACCGCAGCGCCGCGTCGCCGGGTGATCTCCAACGGCAGGCCGGTCTCCCCCGCGCTCGTGCGGCCGGCGTGGATCTCGTATCCCTCAAAAGGCGTGCCGGGCAAAACGAAGGGTGCGCACGCGGCCGTGATCCCCGCCACCTGCGCGAGTTCCTTCTCCGCCGCGAGGGTCGTCTCGACCGGCAGGAGTCCCAAGCCGCGCTCCTCGCCCGCCGCTCCTTCCACCCCGTGCGGGTCGCTGATGGCCGTCCCAAGCATCTGGTAGCCGCCGCAGATTCCGATCAGCGGGACGCCCGCCCGCCGTGCCTCTCCGAGAGCCAGATCCCAGCCGCTTTCGCGGAGATAGCGCATATCAGCAAGCGTGTTCTTGGTCCCGGGAATGATGATTAGGTCCGCGCTCTCCATATCCCCGGGCTTGGAGGGGTACGTCACCCGCACGCCCCTCGTTCTCTCGAGCGCAAGGAAGTCCGTAAAGTTGCTGATCCGCGGCAGCCGGGCTACAGCAACGTGAAGAGTCGCCGGTGCATCCTGCATCTCCGCGTGGCCTTCGAGGTGCAGTGAATCCTCCGCCTCGATGCGCAGGTCACGCAGGTACGGAAGCACGCCCAGCACCGGCACGCCGGTCATGGTCTCGATATCGCGGATGCCGGATGCCAGCAGCGACTCATCGCCCCTGAACTTGTTGATGATAATTCCCTTCAGGAGCCTGCGGTGCTGCGGCGGCAGCAAGTGCACGGTCCCCAGAATGCTGGCAAACACCCCCCCGCGGTCAATATCCGCCACGAGAACGGCCGACGCGTCCGCATGGGCAGCCATGTCCATGTTCACAAAATCCTCGGCCGCAAGATTGATCTCGGCGGGGCTGCCAGCCCCCTCCAGAATGATCAGCTCGTGCTGAGCCGCAAGCCGGTCGTACGCGGCGTGGGCCTCGGCGCGCATGCTTCCCTTCATGGCGTAATACTCACGCGCCGTGAAATTGCCGATCGCATGGCCGTGGACGATCACCTGGGAGCCTCTTTCGCCCAGCGGCTTGAGAAGCACGGGGTTCATGTCCGTATGCGGCGAAACGCCCGCGGCGCGCGCCTGCACAACCTGGGCGCGCCCCATCTCGCCGCCCTCCTTCGTAACGTAGCTGTTCAGCGCCATGTTCTGCGCCTTAAAAGGGGCCACCGCATAGCCGCGCCGCGCAAAAAGGCGGCAGAGCCCGGCCGCAATCACGCTCTTGCCCGAATTGGACATCGTGCCCACCACCATGATGGCAGGCGTGCGCCGCGCACGAGGCGCGCGCCTGGCTCCCGCGTAGTCGGGAGCTACCAGCGCGCGCACGGTCTGCATGAATTCGCCGATTTCCTCTCGGGGCCGCACTGCCAGCCGGCAATACCCGTCCCCCAGCCCCGGCACATTCGCACACGACCGGATCAGAATCCCGGCCTGCAACAGGTCGCGCTGAAGGCGACTGGCGGGCCATTCGGAAGGAAGACGGACAAGGAGGAAGTTGGCATCTGATGGGAACACCTTCCAACGGGGAAGCGACGACAGTTCGTTGGCAAACTCCGCCCGCAGCCCGGATGTAACCCTGATGGAGTCTTCCACGTAGTTGCGATCCGTGTACAGGACCTCGGCCGCCTCCTGGGCAAGCGCATTCACGCTCCACGGAAGCCGCGCGGACCGCAGAGACGCCATTACGCCGGGCGCACCGCAGGCCATGCCCAGGCGAAGCCCCGGAATGGCAAAGAACTTCGTAAGGGACTTAAGAACAACCAGGTTCGACGGGAGCCCGCCACGGAGTAGTGAGCGGCCATGCGAATCAGGAAGGAAATCGATGAACGACTCATCCACAACGAACGTGCAGCGCGGATGTCGTGCCGCAGCGCGCAGGGCCAGCCCGGGCTCCAAGGCCCTGCCGGTCGGATTGTTCGGCGAGCCGACAAAAAGAAGGTCGGCACCTTCCGCCTCAAGATGGCTGGATCGCACGAGGAAGTCGTCCTCGGCCGTCGCCAGCGCGACCGCTCCGCCCGCCACGCCAAATGCACGGCACGCTTCGGCGTAGCCCGCGTAGCAAGGCGAAACCCAGCCTGCCCGCCGGGGGGCCAGCGCCTGCAGGATGAGGCCCATGATCTCCGTCGAGCCGTTCCCAACCACCACCGCGGATGGATCAAGCCCATGCGCCAGTGCCAGATGGGCCTCCGCGCGGGAGGCCGCCGCGTCCGGGTAGGACGTGATGGTCCGCATCTCCCGCCACATTGTCATCAGGACTTCAGGCGGCGGACCGAGCGGATTCAGGTTCACGCTGAAATCGAGCCGGACCCCGGGCACCGCGCCAAGTTGCAGCGCCGCGGCGACCGCCCGGATATCCCCACCATGCGGGTTGGAGGTCTCACTCATAGGTAGTGGCGCCTTCCCATCGCTAACAGGAGCAGCGCCGCAGCCGCCACGGACACGCCTCCGGTCCACTGGACCAGATGGCACACGGCCCGGATGTGGGCCGGGCCGGCGTCCGGCGTCCCGTCGCCCAGCCACGGCTTTTCCACTGCGCCGTCCGGATACTGCAAGGGCCCGCCCAGCCGCAGGCCCAGGGCTCCCGCCACAAAGCTCTCGGCATGCGCCGCGTTCGGCGACTCGTGCTTCAGCCGGTCGCGCAGCGCGATAGTCCAGCCCGCCCTCGCATCCATGCAGCCGACGTACGCCGCGACGTAGAGCGGCGCCAGGGATAGGCGGGCAGGCACATAATTGAGCGCGTCGTCCAACCTGGCGCTGATGCGGCCGAACCGGAGATAGCGCTCGTCCCGGTAGCCCACCGTGGAATCCAGAGTGTTGACCGTGCGATAGGCCAGCGTGGCGCCCACGGCCCACACGATGATATCGGCGCCCATGAGTGCGGCGAACGTCGCGCCCGCCACGAACCAGCAAAGCGGCGCAAAGAAGCCGTCCACAAAGCTCTCGGCAACGCTCTCAACCGCCGCGCGCGCAACACCCGGCGCATCCAGCACGGCGGCGTCACGTCCCACGATCCGCTGCACCGCAGCCCGCGCGGCGGATAAATCCTGAGCGTCCAGCGCGGACGCCACAGGCAGGGCATGGCGCTCCATGTCCTTGAGGGCAACGCATGAATACACGACGAACACATCAAGCGCGAAGAGGGCGGCCGGATGCACAGCTCCGCAAAACATGCGGACCACCAGATAAGCCCCGAGTACGATCAGGAGCATGGCGGCAACGAGCAGCGCACCGCCACGGATCCCCGCATAGCCACTGGCCCGCAGCCGGCGCTCGACCGATGGAATGCAACGCCCGATCAGCCGCACCGGGTGCAGCGGGTACGCCGGATCGCCGAAGAAGCAGTCCGCGCCGTACGCCGCCAGCAGGACAAGGCATGACTCATGCACGGGAAAGGCCTCCGCCTTTGCCGCGACCCAGCCTCTCAAACAGCTGTTGCCGCGAGCGCACCGGCACGCCGTCGTCGTGCAGCATTCCGTTCCGCTGCAGGCGCCTCGTTATCTCCAGCAGCAAAGGCGGGCTGAGTCGGGCTCGTCGTATCAGGTCATCGTCGTCGAAAATGCCGCTGACGGGGCCCTGACAACATGTTTTTCCTTCCGAGAGAATCGCCACTTCATCCGCCCATTCATACGCAAACTCCATATCATGGGTGGTAATCACCAGCGTCGCGCCGGAGCGATGAACGGATTCCAAAGCTGCCACGACCTGCTCCACGCCGACCGGATCAAGCCCTGCCATCGGTTCATCAAGGATGAGCACATCGGGCTTCATGGCCAGGACACCGGCGATGGCTACCAGTTTTCGCTCGCCGTGGCTGAGTTCGTGCGTCGCCCGATCACCGAAGCTCTCGATGCCAAGCGCCTGCATCGTCACCAGCGCGCGCTGCCGCGCATCGTCGTGAGAGAATCCCAGATTGAGGGGGCCGAAGGCGACATCCTGGATCACGACGCCTGCCACCACTTGATCCTCCGGGTCCTGAAGGACGAGGCCTACGCGCCGCCGCCATTCCCGGAGCGCCGCGCGGGAATAGCGCGCCGGTTCCCCGTCGAGAAAGACCGCCCCGGCCGTCGGCCGCAGAATCCCATTCAGGCAGAGAAAGAGCGTCGTCTTGCCTGATCCGTTCGCGCCAAGCACCGCCAGTTTCCTCCCGCGGGAGATCGTTGCGCTCAGCCCCGACAGCGCACCCTTCCCGCACGGATAGGCGTACGAAATACTCCTGGCCTCGAGGATGATATCACTCACCTAGCCACCTCCTGATCGCTACCACGCTGCACGCCACCGCGAGCCACACACCGGCAACAAGGACCAGTGCGGCCCGCGAGGCCTTCCTGCCCGGCAGGAGCGTCAACACCTCGTCGCTGTGGCACCGTGCCGCGATGCCGATCTCCATCCGGCGGGCGCGCACCATCGCGCGCACAAATAGATTCGCGCCGATCAGGCCGGATGAGCGAAGGGTATTCCGCATCGTCGCGTAGCCCAGCCGCCCCGCCTGCGCAGTCTCCATGGCGGCCAGGCGTTCCGCAAAGACAAATAGCAGGCGATAGATCAACGTCATGAGGTCTACCACAACGCCCGGCACCCCCAGTTTGCGCAGCAACGGCAGCCATTCCGAACTGGGAGTGGTCAACGCCAGGAAGTTCAGGCATGAAGCCGCCGCAAAGGCCCGCAGCATCAGGCGGAGGGCCGCTGAAGGATCATGCGCCAGCGCGAATCGCACCCCGCCGGAGTGGATCGTCACTCCGACCAGTAACGAGGCACTTCCGATGACAATGAAACCGGCCGGCACGGCCATGACGCGCAAGTACACGCTCAAGGGCACGCGCGCACCAACCAGGGACACAGGAACCACCACCGCAAGCACGGCCAGAGAGCCAGGAAACGGCAACGTCAGGCTCAAGACAAGCAGTCCGAGAGCAAACATCGCCTTCTCCGCAGGATGTCGCGCCCGCCACCGATTGGAATGTGCGTAGCAGTCAATCAGATGCATGGATCACCCGTCAGGCCGCCCTTTCGCGCCGCGCGGCCTTTCGACAGCCCGAGATAGTAGCCAATCACCCCCGCGCCTAACGCCGCTTGAAGGGCAAAGAGCATCGTCTCGATCTCGCCGCTCGGAGGCTCAAAGACCGGCGAGAACCACGGCTTGTAGCCGGGGCTTAAGTCCTTGATCGCGTCCGTTGCCCGGTCATCGGCGCCCGCAAAGACTTCGCCATCTCCGGCCGGCTTGCGGACGACGAACAGGGGAACTGCAATCAATGCCAACATAGCGAGAATCAGCAGCGCATTTCTCCGCTTCATCTGTCCATCCTCCTTTCCGGCAGTATTTCCAGCGCGCGCAGTTCGTCAGAACTGTACGTCGTCAAGGCGTTCATGATGCACACAGTCAGAAGCCCCTCCGCCACGGCAAGCGGAATCTGTGTCACGGCGAAGATCGTCATGAACTTCAGCAGCGACCCGGAAAATCCCCCCGTTGCGTCCGGAAACGCAAACGCCAGCTGAACGGAGGTCGTGGTGTACGTCAGAAGATCGCCCATCGTTGCGCCCGCAAAAACGGCCACGGTCAAGGACGCGCCGCCCGCGCGCAAGGCGCGATACACGCCGTAGGCAATCCAGGGACCGACAATGGCCATGGAAAATGTGTTGGCGCCCAGCGTCGTCAGCCCCCCGTGCGCCAGCAGCAGCGCTTGGAACAGCAACACGATCGCGCCCAGCACCGACATGACGGAGGGGCCAAACAAGATCGCCCCGAGCCCTGTGCCGGTCGGGTGCGAACAACTCCCGGTTACCGACGGCAGCTTCAGCGCGGAAAGCACGAAAACAAAGGCCCCGGCCGCGCCCAGCAGCAACCGGGCACTGGGCTTCTCCCGGACGATCTTCTTCAAAGAATGGACGCCGGCAACCAAGAACGGAGCTGCCACGGCATACCATCCGGCAGCGTGCCTGACCGGCAGAAAACCTTCCATTATGTGCATGTACGACCTTTCTTGACGGCCTCGACCAACTCGTCCACGTTCCCATAGGCGTTGGCAGCCGCCTCAGGCGGGCGCCGGATGATGACCACCCGGCAGCCTTCGTCCCGGGCCGCTTCCAACTTTGCGGCGAACCCTCCCTCTGCCCCGCTCTCCTTGGTCACCAGCACACCCGCGCCGAACCGCCGGATATGCTCCCTGTTCTGCTCCCTCGTGAAAGGGCCGCGCTGCGAAAAGATCTGCTCCGGTGCGATGCCCGCGCGGCGACACGCCTCCTGCGACTCGGGCTCGGGCAGGACGCGCACGGCAAGCGGCACGCCGCGGCGCGCAGCCTCGCGGCAATACGCTTCCAGGTTGTTGGAGCCCGTCGTAAGCAGCACGGGCACGCCGTGCGAAAAGGCGGCGGCAGCCGCCTCATGATCGGCCACGCAGGCTACCATCCGGTCCGCCACGTCCCACACCGACGCCGGGCGCACATAGCGGAAATACGGAACCGGGACGCGCGCCGCCGCTGCCTGCGCCTGGGCCCTCAGCCGCTCAGCGTACGGGTGCGCGGCATCGACAACCGCCCGGATCGACTCGTCGCGCACGAATCGTTCCATCGCGTCCGCATCGAGCCGTCCGCTGCGCCTGCGTATGCCGGGGTGATCCCCCACATCCAGGGCCGCCTCAGTGGCTGTCGACACGATGACCTTAAAGCCCGCGCTGGCGAGCTTCAAGGCGATCGACGACGTTTCACTGGTGCCGCCCAGGAGAAAGATCATACGTGGTATCCCCGCGCCGTGACAAACCACTCGCCCACGCGTTTCGACGTGCTGCTGCCCACGATCACAATCGTCTGCATGTCAATAGTCTGATCCAGAAGATGGGCCAGATCGCACACGAGGATTCGCTCCGACTCCGTCCCCACGGCCGTTCCTATTCCCACCGGCGTCGCAGGCGCCCGATGCTTCAGGAAGATGGCCACGGCTTCCTCCAACTGCGCAACGCGCTCCCGGCTGCGCGGGTTGTAGAGCGCGGTTACAAAATCCCCCGCAGCCGCCGCCTCCAGCCGGGCGCGGATCTTCTCCCATGCCACGAGCCGGTCGCTCAGGCTGATCACGGCAAAATCGACCATCAGCGGCGCGCCCATCCGGGCGGCCGCCGCGCTCGCCGCTGTCACGCCAGGAATCACCTCGATCGGCACATTCAGGCCATCTGCCGCAGCGAGTTCAAGCGCCAGGCCAGCCATGCCGTAAATGCCCGGGTCGCCCGACGACACCAGCGCGACGATCGCACCCTCGGCAGCGCGCTTGAGCGCCGTCCGGCACCGCTCGACCTCGTGCGTCATTCCGGTGGCGATGAGCTCCTTGCCCGCCGTCAAATCTTGAATCTTCTTCAGGTAGGGCGGATAGCCCACCACGACCTGGCACTGCGCAATGGCTTCCTCCGCCCGTCGTGTCCGGTCCCGGCGATCCCCGGGCCCTATTCCGACTGCAAAGAGTTTTCCCGCGCAATGGCCACGGTGATCCCGTCGATCACTTGTCTTGGGAGTATTAATTCGGTCCTCCTTCCAGCCAGCAAGGCGGCCGGCTCCGCCACGGCCGGCAGATTGACTTTACTCTTAACAAACGCCGATTCCGTAAATTCCCGCCTGCAACGCCGCAGCTCGGACGAAGGGATGATGCGCAGCGGCACCCCCATGACCCGCGCGGCCTCAATAAGCCCCGCTTCGTTGCACTTCACGTCCGCCGAGGCGATGCAGGCCACGTCCTCGATCTGCACGCCTGCCATCTCCAGTCCCTTGCGCGCGGCCGCCTCCAGGCGCGCGGCGGGGGTCCCCTTGCGGCAGCCCATGCCGACGATGATCGTTTTGAGCGCGTCGGTTGTGGTCGAGATCACCGGCTGGGCGCCGAGGCTGTTCGCCACGGCAACTGCAAGGGCATTGGCGCCGCCCTCATGGCCGCCCAGCAGGCTGACCGCGTAGCGCGCCATCACGTCCACAACAACCACCCCGGGGTCCTTCGTCTTGTGCACAATGTGAGGCGCCAGCGCGCGCACCACCGCGCCGCATGGCGCGATGAATACCAGCCCCTTGTACTTCTTAAAAAGGTCCGGCGCCAGTTTCACAACGCTCGCGAAGCGCGTAGCCTGCGGATGCCCGGGCACAGCGTTGTGCAGATAGAAATCAGCGCCGGGAAAATCACGAAGAAGGATCTCCGCGACCGCGGCGCCTTCCTTGCTCAAGCTGAGCACGGCAATCTTCACTCGGCCACTCCCTTCCTGAACTCGTGCGTGAAGTGCTTGTCGTACAGCTTCGAGGCGTGCTCCAGGTTGCCCAGGGCCGGGCCCACGAGGATGATCGCGGTCTTGCCAAACCCCGCCTCCGCCACCTTGCCGCCAATATCGCGAAGCGTGCCGGTGACCAGCTTCTGGTCGGGCCAGGACGCGTGGTAGCAGACCGCCGCGGGACAGTCCGGGCCGTACGCCGCCGACAGCGTGGCCGCGATCTCCGCGACTTTCGGGGTCGATAGGAAGATGCACAGCGTAGCCCGTACCTCCGCCAGCCGGGCAAGCTCCTGGCCCGCAGGCATGGGCGTCCGACCCGCCGTCCGGGTCAGAATGACGGTCTGCGATACCTCGGGCGCGGTCAGCTCCTTGCGCAGCGCCGCAGCGGCGGCCTGGAACGCGCTGATTCCCGGGACGACCTCGTATTCAATCCCCAGCGTGTCCAGCGTCCGCATCTGTTCGCCGATTGCGCCGTAGATCGCGGGCTCGCCGGAATGCAGACGAACCACATCCACATTGCGCGCCCGGGCTTCCTGCATCACCGCGATGACCTCCTCGTGCGACATCGCAGCCGAGTCGTGGCGCTCCGCATCCGCCGGGAGAAAACGCAGCACTTCGGGATTGATCAAGGACCCGGCATAGATGCAGCAACGTGCGGCCTTCAGCCGGTTCAGGGCCTTGACAGTAATGAGCTCAGGGTCCCCGGGCCCCGCGCCGACGAAGTAGACCTTCATTTCAGCAGGTCCCTCCTCACAAATAGCAGCACCGTCAGGGATGGCAGCTTGGCCGCGTCAAAGCGGGCCTGGAGGACCTCCTGCACGCGCTCTTCCGGCAGCGTGAGATCCGAGCAGGCGAAGATCGCGTGCGTCGGGTACAGGGCATTCACCGCATCGTTTATCCATCCTGACGACGCGCGGTTCCCGCCCAGGACGGCGATCTTTCCGCTCTCGGCAAGCGCCTCCGGCTTTAGCAGGGGCACCGCCTCATGCGCGCTGACAAGGCGCGCGTCTTCCCAGGAGACCCCGATGCAGGCAAAGGCGGCCTGCACCGCGCTCACTCCCGCAATCACGCGGCAGTCCGCCCTGCCGAACCGTGCGAGCACGGCGCGGCCAAGGCTGTAAAACCCGGGGTCGCCGCTTACCAGCACCACGATCTTGCGCGAGGAATGTATGGCGGCAACCCGTTCCATGACAGAGCCGACATCGGCACCCACCACGATTCGCTCCATCCGCACGCCATCGAACAGGCTTAGCAGCCTGCGCGCGCCTACAAGCACGTCCGCCGCCTCGGCCGCCTTGCGCGCGGCGGGCGTAATGAGTTCGGGGGCGCCGGGGCCGCATCCGGCAATCACAATGGGCTGTTCGCGTTTCACGTCCATGGCTTGAAGTCTCCGTTCGATCCCAGGTCTTCGCCTCTCATATTCACCAGCAACACGGCCGTCGGCAGGCGACCGCCAAGCCGGCCCTCGATCGCGCCACGCACGCGACCGGCCAACGAGTCGCCAAGAGTGCGCCGATCCCCCGGCTGCAGCGACTCAAACACTCCCTCCACCGTATCGTGCGGCAACGGCGCAAGCCCCTTCGTCCCGGCAAGCGCCAGGACAAACTGAACCGCGCTGCGCGAGTTGCGCGAGTGCGTGTCCCACTCCCCGTCCGCCAGCTTCGCCAGCTTGCCCGGATGGCCAATGGCCAGCAGCGCCCGGAACCTGTCCGAGGCCATCCGGTCCAGAACCCACCCCCACTCGTTCGATACCTCAATCAGCTGCTCCGGGCTCAGCGCGAAACGGGCCCGCGCCGCCTTGGCGCCAATGTTTCCGGGAACAAGAACGGGGCGATCCACCGCGCACGCAGCGGCCACGTCCAGGGCGCACTGCAGCGCATCGCGCAGGGCCCGCACGCACCGCGGGCGCACAATGCCGGTGGTGCCCAGGATCGAAAGCCCCCCCGTGATTCCAAGGCGCGGGTTGAACGTCTGTTCCGACAGCTCAAGCCCGCCGGGGATCGAGACCGTCACCGCGACCGGCTGGGAGGTAACCGCGCGAATTGCGGCCCGGATCATGCGCCTCGGCACCGGGTTGATGGCGGGCTCGCCGGGCGGAATTTGCAGGCCAGGCTTCGTCACGACCCCCACGCCGGCGCCGGCGCAGAACATGACGTCGCCCTCGGACAGACTCCGCAAGGAGACGACCACCGTGGCGCCGTGGGTCACATCCGGGTCGTCCCCAGCGTCCTTGCGTATGCCCGCTTCGGCGCCGTCCGCCGTCGTCCGGGCAAAGGCCACGGGCATGTGAACGGTGCCGCCGTCGGGCAGGCCGATTTCCACGCTTCTCACCGCCTCGTTGCGATAGAGCAGCCAGGCCGCCGCCTTTGCGGCAGCGGCGGCGCAGGTGCCCGTGGTCCAGCCTGTGCGCAGCGTCGTCATGCGTTTCGCGCGGCCTCCGGCTTGATCCATTCCCTGTGGCCGACACGAATGATGATCGTGGCGAGGTAGCCGTGCTGGCCCTCCGCCGCCTGGCGCAGGTCTTGCGTAATGAATTCCTTGCTGCCCTGCTCCGCGTTGCAGACCAGATGCGTCTGCCCTGTCAGGCCCCTGCGCTCCAGCAGCTCGGCCAGGCCTACCAAGTGCCGTCCCGCCTTGTAAAGAACGAGGGTTTCGCAGCGCTCGAGCGCCAGTTCCACTTCCCGCAAGTCGGTGGCCGGCATAATCAACACGCGGTCCTCCTGGGTCGCGAGCGGAATCCTCAGGCGGCTGGACACGGCCTGGAACGCGCAGATTCCCGGCACGACATGGAGGCGGTCAGCCGGCATTCGCTCGGCAAGCAGCGGAAGAAGGTAGCTGCTCGTGCTGTAGAGCAGCGGGTCCCCGATGGTCGCCTGCACCACGGACTTGCCTTCCCGGCAGCGCGACGCCACGAGGTCTGCGACCGGGCCCCACGACTGAAGCGTCTTGGAAAGGTCCCGCTGCATCGGGTACGTGTGGGTCACCACCTCCTGGCTTCCAATCAGGTCACGGATCGAGAGCATCACGAGGCTCTCCTCGGCCTTCTCCGAGCGCGGGGCGATAATCACGCCCGCGGACCGGATGAGTGTGGCTGCCCTCACGGTGAGAAGGTCAGGGGCACCGGGCCCCGTGCCGACCGCGTAGAAGTGCCCCGCCAGCGCCTTTGAGTAATCCATCACACGCCTCCCGGCTTACCCGCCGCCGTCCGTTTGCCCGCCTCGATTGCCAGCGCGTTCACGATGGCGGCGGCTACCGGACTTCCGCCGCGCGGGCTCAGGTTCGTGATATAGCAAAGCCCGCTCTCGGCAAGGGCGAGCTTCGACTCCAGCGCGCCAACAAATCCCACCGGCACGCCCACGACGAGGGCGGGCCGGGGCCCTCCGGCCTTCGCCATCTCCATAATTCTCCACAGCGCGGTCGGAGCGTTCCCGATGGCAACCACCGCGCCGTCAAGCCGGTCGCTGAGTGCGTCCATCGCCGCAGTGGCGCGGGTGCACTTCCGTTCCTTTGCCGCGCGGATGACCGCCGGGTCGCTGATGGCGCACAGCGTCTCGCCGATATGGCGGGTAATCCCCGCCTGGAGCATCTTCACGTCGCAAATAACGGACTTGCCCGCCGCGAGCGCAGCCAGGCCACCGGCCACCGCCTGCGGATGGATGCGCATCGACCTGGCGAAGGAATAGTCGGCCGTTGCATGCGTGACGCGGCGGACAATCGCCCGCTCCACTTCGTCTTTGGGCAGCGACGCACCGATCTGGCTTTCGATAATCTCAAAGCTTCGCTGCTCGATGGCGACGCCCTCCGTCGGCAATGGCTCCGGCAGAAAGACATAAAGGGCCAGGCGATCCGCAACAATGTCCTCCAGCCCGGGATCGCCTGCCAGCGACGGCAGAACGTCGATCGCGATGCCCGGATACTTCGCGCGGCATTGTTCCAGCAGCGCCGGGATATCCCTCGTGACGTGCTGCCCCGAATACAGGAAATAGGGCAGCAACAAGATGCGACGGACGCCCTCGCCCGCCAGCAGGGAGACCTGCTGCTCAATATCCGGCCGGGATAGCGAGAAGAACGTCGGCAGCACCCGCGCGCCGACGCGGGCGGAAATGCGCCCCGCGAGGGCGACAAATCCCTCGTTAACCTTTTGGATCGTGCTGCCGTGGCTGACCAGCAGGATGACGGGCCTTTCTGGATTGCTGCTCATCTGATTCCTCCACAGCGATTGACGAACAGTCCCGCCGCCTCCGGGCAGGACGCGAAGTGCACATGAATATAGCTCGCGAGTATGGACCCTTTGCAGAAGCCTTCCGCATCGAGCGCTTCGCGGCCGCGGCGGCGCACACTATACGCCGGGCGCCAGCCGGCGGCGGCGCTGTCGTCGATCCCGACGTTGGAATAGTGGAACTCGTGGCCGCGCAGGCGCAGCGCCTCGCGGGCCCCGCCCGCCCCCCAGACGGAATCGCAGTCGGGGCGAGCCTCCACGTAGCCCAGCGCCGCCCGCTTCTTGAGCATGGCCGTCTCGATCGGGAGGATGCCGCAAAGAGCGTGGCGTCTCCCGTCGCAATCGGTCAGGCCGCGCCCAAGGTACATCAATCCGCCGCACTCGGCGTAGATGCAGCGCCCGGACTCCGCGAAACCGCGCACGGCAGCCAGCATCCCGCCGTTCTGCGAAAGGCTCTCCGCCTGAAGTTCGGGATATCCGCCTCCGAGGTACAGGCCGTCAAGGTCACCCGGCAACGCGCTGTCCCGCAGGGGCGAGAACTCCACCAGTTCGGCCCCGCATAGGCGCAGCATCTCAAGGTTGTCAGGATAGTAGAAATGGAAGACCTCATCGCGGGCCACGCCGATGCGCACCCGCCGGGCCGGGGACGTTGTCGAAGCCGGGCTCGCAGGCGCTTCCGCGCCGGACTCCCCGTCGCCTGCGGATTTTGCCAGCCCGACGAGCTCATCAAGATTCAGGAATCGCTCGCACGCATCCGCCAGTTGGTCCAGCGTCTCGCCAGGCAACGCCGCCGGATCGGCAGTCACGAGCCCTAGATGCCTGCTCGACAGGGCTGGAAGCGCGCCCCGCGGCACCGCCCCCAACAGCGGCGCCAGTCCCGCAGCACGCAGGGACTCGGCGATCCAGACCTTGTGCCGCTCGGTGCCTGACTGATTCGCAATCACGCCGGCAAGCCGCAGCGCCGGCTCGAACTCCGCGTAGCCCTTTACCATGGCCGCCGCACTCCGGCTCAGGCCATGGGCGTTGATAACAAGCAGCACGGGCACGTCCAGCCAGATCGCGATCTCAGCCGTACTGCCCTCCAGCGAGGAAGCTGAAGCGCCGTCGAACAGCCCCATTACGCCCTCAATGATCGCCACGTCGGCGTCGCGCGTGGCGCGGCTAAAGAGCTCCCGGACATACGGCTGGCCCATCATCCATCCATCCAGGTTGTAGCAGGGACGTCCCGACGCCAGCGCGAGGTACGTTGGGTCCAGAAAATCGGGCCCGACCTTGAAAGTCTGGACCCTCTTACCGCGGCGTGCCAGGGCACGTACCAGGCCCAACGAGAGAGACGTCTTGCCCACGCCGCTTCCGGTACCCGCGATACATAACCTCAAACATTGCCGACTCACAGTTCAACGCCCTTCTGCGCCTGGATCCCGCTCTGCATTCCGTGTTTCAGGCACCGCATTTCGGTCGCTGTGTCGGCGAGCGCGATCAGGCCCGGGGTCGCGCCCCGCCCGGTAAGAACGACGCAGCTTCCGGGCCGGGCCGCGCGTACGGCCGAGATCACGTCATCCTCCCTCAGCAGCCCGCGCGTCACCGCGAAGCATATTTCGTCAAGAATGACGAGATCGTGCTGACCTGCCGCCATCTTCTCTCGAGCGATTCCAAGGCCTTCCTCCGCCGCGGCGCAGTGCTCCGCGAGGGCCGGATCGCCCGGCTTGGGAAGAAATCCACGACCCGTCTGCACGACGGCAACGTGCTGAAGTTGGGCCAGGGCGCGAATTTCCCCGACATCCGGGTTGCCTTTGACGAACTGGATAACGTAAACCTTCATCCCGTGGCCGGCCGCGCGGAGAACCATGCCGAGGGCTGCCGTTGTCTTGCCTTTGCCGTCGCCAGTGAAGAGAAGAACCCGGGGAGAATCGCTCATCGGCCGCTCTCCCGGCGTTTCTGCAAATCATGTCTCCACCGGCTCATAGCATCTCCAACGTCCGTAGATTAGCAGCGGCAAAAAAAAGACCTCCAATTCCCTCCGGGGAGAGAAATTGAAGGCCATCCAGATCAACACTTCTCATCCTCCTTTTCAGCGAAAGAGGGAGCAACGGCTCGAGTCCGTTCTCAAAACAAGAAGGAAAGAAACGTCTTCTGACTTCCGGCTTACAGCCTACTCCCCCGCCTTCCTGCCGAGATGCAGTGGCCCAATGAGGTTTCGTAGCCGGTCACAGCGGCGCGACCGTGTCTGATTCACACAGACTTCCGTACTCTTTCCCAACAAGGTCTTTCAAAGAACGGGTGAAGCGTAGCACATACACGGATTCGATCAAGAAGAACAGCAGAGCGGCATTCCCGGCGACATTCCCGCCGCGTATTTCGCCCGATCGCCTCTTCCCCGTTGCGAAGCGCCTTTACTTCGTCTTCTTCCGGCGGAACCGCAGAATGGCGAAGGACGGCGAGCCGTCGCTTGCGCGGTGCGGCACCGCACCATCCTTATCGCGATCCGTCTCGCTGCGGTGACAGTACTCGTGGGTGTCCTTCAGGTCCGTGATGGTGAGCATGCCCGCCCTGAGCTTGTCGAAGGGGCCTGCCCTGAGCTTGTCGAAGGGGCCTGCCCTGAGCTTGTCGAAGGGGCCCGCCCTGAGCTTGTCGAAGGGGCGTAGTGCTTTCGCAGATCCGCCTTCAGGTGGACAGGGACTCCATCGACTCGTGACCCAGCAGCTCCTTGACAGCTTGCGTGCCGAAGTTTCCGAGCGCAGGCGGATGGCACAATTTGGCCCGCGCCGCGCAAGCGGGCAGCAGTTTCACCCCTGCGCGCTCACTCTACGCTCCCACTTCGGGCACTACGTGGGTGGTCGCAAACTTCTTGCCGCTCTTAAAGATGACGTGTGTCTATTACGGCGTTACCATCTACAGTTGAGTGTTACCTAGAACGTCCCCGATTCCCGATTCTCTCAAGGCCTGCCCCCTCAGCCTCCACAACCTAATCCTAGGAGGAACATTACCCAATATTTTGTACGCCCTATTTCGTAGAACGTTACCCATCTTCGTAGAACAGTCATCTTCCTGTATCCTGCACGTTCCAGTACCGCTCCTGCCACACAACCGCAAGCGTTACTCACTCATCAAGCCCTGACCCCTCAGCCCGACAGTTGCATCACCAGGGCTTTGATCAGGCCCGAGGCGTCAGCGATCCGAAAAAGGCCCGCATGAAGATGCGAGCCAAAGACCGGCCCCTCGAGAACGACTTCGTGACTGCCGATGCGTTCGACGAGATGCTCCTGGCATGGTTCGGCAACGCCTCTCGGGTGCTCAAGCCGGGCGGCTCGTTCTACATTTGGGGCGGGTAGTCATCGGGGATCAGCGGCAATTCTGTGGCGTGTTGGCGGTAGCCGTGACGAGGACGTCGTGCATGGAGTGTATGGAGAAGCACCTCGGGGCCGCCTACGTGCTACTGGCCGAAACAAACGATGGTTATGCCCATCGGCTCCGGGCAGTTGGCCATCTGCACGAGGCGGAAGACGAGTCGCAGGCGTGGCCAGAACTGCATGCTGCGATTCGCGATGCACGGAAACAATATCAGGTGGCGGGGGAGATGCCGGATTGGCGGGCGCTGGATGACACTCTACGCAAAACCTGTGGAGGGAACCGACCGCCATCATCCTGAGTGTCATTCACGCTCAGATCGTCCGTATATTCACCTGGTCTCTGTTGCATTTCTGGCGCCATACCCACATCCATGATCTGATGCATTCGTGCTATTCACGCACAGAACATGCTTGTGCTTGATATCTTCACATGTAAGTAATAGCTTACTCACATGCAAACGCAAGAATCAGGCATTCGCCTTTCCGGAGACAAGCGACGGACAATGACTGTACAGGTCGTTCTTCAACTGGCTGCGGGGCAGAATCCCGCCGAGATCACAACGTCGGAAATCGCCTCACGCATGCACATAACTCAAGGCGCGCTATTCCGGCATTTCCCTACCAAGGATGCGATCTGGCAGGCAGTTATGGAATGGGTGGCCGAACGCATTCTTGCGCGGGTAGACGATGCGGTGAAGACGGTGAAATCCCCTCTTGCGGCGCTGGAGGCCGTATTCATGACACACATCGATTTCGTGAGTAGTCACCCAGGGGTGCCGCGCATTCTGTTCGGCGAACTCCAACGCACCGGTGATACCCCGACAAAACGTGCGGTGCGAGCGCTGCTTCGCCACTATGACGAACGGCTGCAAACGCTCATCGAGCAAGGGAAATCACAAGGGGAAGTGGCGCCCGACGTCGAGAGCGCCGCCGTAGCGGCTTTGTTCATCGGGACGATCCAAGGCTTGGTCATGCAGTCGTTGCTGGCCGGGAAGAGCAGAAGCATGCGAACGAAAGCCGCCGAGGTGTTTTCCATTTACCTCCGCGGCATCAGGAGAAGACCATGAAACGATTTCACATCCAAGGCCGCACGCTGGCCATGATCGCCGTGCTCGTTCCGCTACTGGTGCTTTTCATCTATGTGGCATTCCGATCGGGACCTCTGGCTCCGGTTCCGGTGACCGTAACCACGGTCGAGAACCGTGCCATCATGCCCTCGCTGTTCGGTATCGGCACGGTCGAAGCCCGCTACACCTACCGGATCGGCCCTACGCTGGCCGGCCGCGTCAAACGTATTGAAGTTGACGTGGGCGACACGGTTCGGGCCGGTCAGTTGCTGGGCGAAATGGATCCCGTGGATCTTGACGACCGCGTGACCGCACTGGATGCCGCCCTGAAGCGCATGGCGGCCAATGTGTCGGCCGCGGAGGCGCAGATCGGGGATGCGGCGGCTCGCAAGGCCTATGCCGAGATACAAGCGCAACGCTATGAGCAACTGCTGCAGGCGCGTACGGTGAGCGCGGAATCGCTGGATGCGAGGCAACAGGAACTGCACGTGACCGAAGCCGGTCTGGCGGCTGCCCACGCCAATCTGGAAGCGGCTCGTCAGGAGATGGCGCGAATCGGCGCCGATCTCGCTGCGCTCATCAAGCAGCGCGCCAATTTGCGCCTGCTTGCGCCTGCGGACGGGCTGGTCGTGGCGCGCGACGCGGAAACCGGCACGACGGTGGTCGCGGGTCAATCCGTGATCGAGGTGGTCGATCCGGGGAGTCTATGGATCAATGTACGGTTCGACCAACTGAGCGCCTCCGGCCTGCAGTCCGGACTTCCGGCCCATATCGTGCTGCGTTCGCGAGGGGGGCTAGTCCTTGCTGGCCGGGTGTTGCGCCTCGAGCCGTTAGCCGATTCGGTAACGGAAGAGATGCTGGCCAAAGTGGCATTCGATGCCGTTCCCGCACTATTGCCGTCCATCGGGGAATTGGCCGAGGTTACCGTTGCGTTGCCGGCGCTGCCGTCCGGGCCGAGCATCCCCAATGCCGCCATCCAGCGCATCGCAGGCAAATTGGGCGTATGGCAAGTCATCCATGGCGACCTGCGCTTTACGCCGATCATGCCGGGTACCGCGGATTTGGACGGTCAGGTGCAGGTGCGCGAAGGACTGAAGGTCGGAGATCGGGTGGTCATTTATAGCGCAAAGGCCTTGCGTGCCCGCAGTCGTATCGGTGTCGCGGATCAAATTGCCGGGGTGAAGAGATGATCAGCCTGGCCGGACGCGACATCATGCACGCCTGGGGAAAGTTTGTCTTTACAGGCGTGGGTCTTGGGTTGCTAATTGGGATCACCCTGTCCATGGCCGGCATCTATCGCGGCATGGTGGATGACGCCAAGGCCTTGCTCGACAACAGCGGCGCCGATCTCTGGGTCGTGCAGAAAGACACCCTCGGCCCCTATGCCGAGCCGTCGAGCATCAACGACGATGTCTGGCGCGGCATTCGCGGAATGCCTGGCGTGGATCGCGCGGCCAACATCACCTATCTCACCATGCAGGTGCGCCACGGTGAGCGGGACGTGCGTTCGATGGTCACCGGCATCACCGCGGGCAAGCCCGGCACGCCCGGTTGGCCGCCGTACATCGTCGCCGGCCGGCAGATCACCCGCGGCCATTACGAAGCGGTAGCCGATATCGCCGCCGGGTTTGCGCTGGGCGATCGCCTGAAGATCCGCCGCAACCACTACACCGTGGTCGGCCTGACCCGAAGGATGGTCTCTTCCGGAGGCGATCCGATGATTTTCATTCCCTTGAAGGATGCGCAGGAAGCGCAGT
>CAYRKB010000069.1:0-21510 GCA_964424705.1 uncultured Victivallales bacterium | reverse complement strand
GTTGTGGGCGGATTGCTGATTGTTCGGTAAGTTCAATAGACGATGGGTCGCGTTAAAGCTGCTGCGTCGACAGGCACAATGGCGCCGCCCGCCCGAAGGTATAGTTTCCTTATTTGCAGTGCTTCCCCGGCGTATAGCCAGTCCGTCCCTTGCACCGCCTCGATCATAGGCGTCCGACGGGGACATCCTTCGCAGCGGCATTTCTCTTTGTCCTGACCCGTAGTAGTTGCGATCCTTGTGCTCTGAACGCGGCCGGACGTGAAAAGGAACTGGATGCCAGGGCGAACTCACCCGGAGGCGCGGGGGAAGAGAAGAAGGTGGAAGGTGGGCGGTGGAAGGCGTCAGGGAATCGGTCTTGTCGAGGCTCTCTGGAGAAGGGGATGCTTGCGACGCGGGAGGTATCCGACTACCTGACAACGAGAATTGCGCCCTCGACGCGGTTCCACACTTCCTTAAACTGACAGGCCGAAATCAATGGCTGATACGTCCTTTTGGACCAATCGTAGGCGGGCGTTCCTCCGGTATCATAGTTGCCGTGCTCGCCAAATGTATACGTCCTCGTTTCATCTGTTGCGGGGAGCCTAACCGAAACCATGCTTGGCGTCTCGAAAGCCCCCATGGAGTTCGTGGACGTTACCATGGCTACTCCATTGGTATAGATGGTGACTGTTCCGACGGAACCGAAAATGCACATGTCGTATTTCGGGCTGGGACCGGTAAGGGTCACGGATATCGTTCCGTGATTCATGCCGAAAACCAGGCCGTTATAGAGAATGTTGAGTGGGTTTCCGGTGGGGTCCGGGAACCCGCCGGTGCCGCCGTAGCGAGAACCCTCTAATTGCTGTTCACAGGAGATCGACACACTTCCGGCCGGGTTGCCGAAGTTATCGTGAATCGAGCCCCCGTAGGTGCTAACGTTGTTCCAATTGACCTGCTCGTTCACAAGGTCAGTAGCTGCCAGCGTGGTGGGGCCCTGAACATACAGTCCGTTATTGCCAGAGTCTCCGTATCCGGTAAAGTTGACGCCGATCATTTTCGGGCCTGCATATGTCGGTTCCGTTGTAGCAGCAAGAAGCACAAGCGCGACGGACGGGATCATACTGAGACAAAGTGCCCTCACACGTGCTGCACGGCACCGACCGACAGGAACGCGTTCCCTCCGAGTGCTTGCGCTCATGACTCTTCTCCGTCTGGTCCAGTTGGCTCCGCACGGCTCAAAAAGTGAGCTGTTAACTGTGTGAAGTATAATAGCCGGACTTCCGTTCTTCAATATCGATCTTCGGCTGGGAGCGGTTCCGGGCGCATGTGAGTTCCGGGGATCGCCGCCCAGCGGAGATGCGGCGAAGCTCGGAGCGAACGCGGTGGCGGTACCGCGACTCCAGCGGAACGTCTGATTTGGCTCGTTTCCGTGCTGCTGTCGCGACGCCCTCGTGGCGGGGTGCAAGAGGAGGTGCGAGGGAACGCGGCGGGGTCGCCGCATCTCCAGTCGGAGTTGCCCGTTGTCGCTCCCGGCGTGCTTCTGGAGTCGCGACGCCCTCGTCGCGGAGATACAAAGACGCGCCTGAACGGACAGCTCCACGGACGGGGGACCACGGACGTCGGATTAGGCCCTTATGGTGTTTTGCCCGTGCGATTCGGTGACGGGTATGTTAACCTCTTGCGCTCGAAAGAATGGGGAGATCTGTTGTATGCACATGGCGGATGCATTGATTTCGCCTGCGGTTGGCGCCTCGATGTGGGCGGCGAGCGCAGGCTGGATTGCGTATTGCTCCCGCAAAGTACGTAAATCGCTGGATGACCGCCTGGTGCCGATGATGGGGGTGCTTGGCGCGTTCATCTTTGCTGCGATGATGATCAACTTCGCGATCCCGCTTACGGGTTCAAGCGGCCACCTCGGCGGAGGACTGCTGCTGGCCATTCTGCTCGGACCTCACGCTGCTTTCATTGTCATGGCTTCCGTGCTGACTGTGCAGGCGTTCTTCTTCGCAGACGGTGGCCTGCTTGCGCTGGGCTGCAACATCTTCAACCTCGGGTTCTTCCCGGCCTTTGTAGCGTATCCGCTCGTGTACCAGCCACTCGCACGAAGTGTGCAGGGATGGGGCCGACCGTGGGCAGGTGCAGTGCTGGCTGCGATAGT
Source organism: uncultured Victivallales bacterium (assembly GCA_964424705.1). Taxonomy (GTDB): domain Bacteria; phylum Verrucomicrobiota; class Kiritimatiellia; order UBA8416; family CAYRKB01; genus CAYRKB01. The sequence goes on along the minus strand of CAYRKB010000069.1, from coordinate 19,373 downwards.
CGGCCTGCAGTTGGGTGCATTCGCGGTTGTGCTGGAAACGACGTTCTCCGGCATGGTCGATTTGCCGTTCCGGAAGTTCGTGCTGCTGATGCAGCCGATTCACTTCGCCATTGGCTTGGTGGAAGGCGTGGCTACCGCGGCCGTGGTGTCTTTTGTGCTGCGGTCCCGTCCGGCGTCAGTGGCCCAGACGGCGACGGGCGAGAAGGGGGGCCTGCGGCGGATTGTCATTGGGTTCCTGGTCGCGGGGGCTGTGGTCGGCGGGTGCCTTAGTTGGTTCGCCTCTGCACGCCCGGACGGCCTCGAGTGGGCTTTGGGCAAGACGAGTGGCAACGTGGAGTTCGCGGCACCGCGCGACGGCCTGCACAGGGCGCTGGCGAAGATCGGGCAGAAGACTGCCTTGCTGGCAGATTATGGGTTTAGGGAGGGGGCGGGCGTAGTCCAACCGGCTGCAACGAGATGCGGCACATCAGTCTCTGGCCTTGTGGGGGGGCTGATAACGCTGGCGCTGGCGGGCCTGATCGGGTATGGGGTCAAGCGGCGAAAGATATGAGTTTTGGGCACTACATTGACGTCGGGCAGATGGACGAACTCGGGCGCATGGATTCGCCTGTCCATCGCCTTGATGCGCGGGTGAAAGCCGTGGCCACTGCGGCGTTCATCATCGCGGTGATGTCGTTTCCCCGCTATGAGGTATCCGCGCTGATGCCATTCTTTCTTTACCCGGCGGCACTCATAGCGTTGGGCGGCATTCCTCCCGGGTTCATCCTTCGCAAAGTGCTGATTGCATCTCCCTTTGCGCTGGCCGTCGGCATCTGGAATCCGTGGCTCGACAGGCAGGTGCTGGCCACGCTGGGGCCGTACGGCGTGACGGGTGGGTGGCTTTCTTTCGTGTCCATTGCGGCGCGTTTCGCGCTGACCGTGAGTGCGGCGCTGGCGCTTGTGGCTTGCACGGGGATTCACCGGCTGTGTGCCGGGCTGGAGCGCATGGGATTGCCCGCCGTGTTCGCCGTGCAGGTTCAAATGCTCTACCGGTACCTGTTTGTAATTGCGGAAGAGGGGCAGCGCATGAAGCGCGGGGCGGACATGCGGTCGATGGGGCAGCCGCTTCGGCTTCGCACCTACTCCTCGCTGGTGGGGAACCTTCTTCTGCGGTCCATGGATCGCGCCCAGCGCGTGTTTCAGGCCATGAGCGCGCGCGGATTCGATGGGCACATCCGCATCATGGATTCCGGCTCCATGCGCAAGAGGGATCTTGCATTCCTGGCCGGGTGGCTTGCGTTCTTCGTTGCGGCGCGCTTCTGGAACGTGGCAGAGTGGCTTGGCCGCCTCGCAATGGGAGCGCAAGGATGAGTCACCATGTAGTGGAAGCCCGCGACGTCTGTTTCACATATCCCGGCGGAGCCGAGGCGCTCCGGGGCGTTTCGTTCCGGATCACCCACGGCGAGTCGGTGGGCATCATCGGCTGCAACGGGGCCGGCAAGTCGACGCTGCTGCTGCACCTGAACGGGTACCTATCCCCAACGCGCGGCGAGATTCGCATAGGCGACTGCCCGATCACTCGCCAGACCGTGGCGATGGCGCGCCGCGCCGTGGGGCTGGTCTTTCAGGATCCTGACGATCAGCTCTTCATGCCGACCGTCTTCGAGGACGTGGCTTTTGGACCGCTCAACCAGGGGCTCCCGCGGGCGGAAGTGGAACTGCGGGTTGCTGCAGCTCTCGACCGGGTCGGGATGTTGCACCTGCGCGACCGCCCCCCGCATAAGCTCTCCGCCGGCGAGAAGCGCGCCGTGGCAATCGCCACGGTGGTGACCATGTCGCCGGACGTGCTGGTGATGGACGAGCCAAGCTCCAACCTTGACCCCCGGTCGCGCCGTCGCCTGATCGGGCTTTTGCAGGGATTTGAGCATACGCGCATCCTTGCGACGCACGATCTGGAGCTGGTCGTCGAGGTGTGTCCGAGGGTGCTGGTGATGGACCGAGGCACGATCGTGCGAGAGGGCCCCACGGCGGACGTGCTGGACGACGAGGCCTTCATGCTGGCCCACGGCCTGGAGCGCCCGCACATACTCAGGCACGTTCACCCGCATTGACGCGCCCTTTTTCCTGCAACAAAGCGCGCAAATCTGGTACACAACAGGCACACGACAAGGAGTTGACATGCGATATCTGGTCACGGGCGGATGCGGCTTTATCGGGTCCCACATTTGTGAGGCGCTTGTCGCGCAAGGCGCGGCGGTGCGAGTTTTCGACAACCTCGCGTCGGGCTTCGAGCGGAACATCGCGTCCTTCCGCGACAAGGTGGAGTTCGTAAAGGCCGATGTGCGCGAGCCTGAGGCGCTGAAGTCGGCGATGGTGGGCGTGGATTATGTCTTTCACGAGGCCGCGCTGGTGTCGGTGTTCGACTCGGTCAACCGCCCCCTCGACAACCATGAGATCAACCTGACGGGCACGCTCAATGTGCTCATGGCCGCCAGGGCGGCGGGCGTGAAGCGGGTGGTCGTCGCAAGTTCGGCGGCGGTCTATGGCAACGATCCGGCCCTGCCCAAGACGGAGGACATGCGGCCCCAGCCGGAGTCGCCCTACGCGCTGGCGAAGATCGCGAAGGAATACTACATGTCGGCATTCAGCAAGCTCTACGGGCTGCAAACCGTCAGCCTCCGGTATTTCAACGTTTACGGCCCGCGGCAGGATCCGGCCTCGATGTATTCAGGGGCGGTTTCCCGGTTTGTGGATGCGGTGCGCGCGGGGCAGAATCCGACCGTCTTCGGGGACGGCCAACAGACGCGCGACTTTGTTTTTGTGAAGGATGTCGTGCAGGCCAACCTGGCCGCGATGCACATGGACGGCCTGGGCGGCGGAGAGGCCTTCAACATCGGAACGGGCCGGTCGACCTCGTTGCTCGACCTGCTGGCGGCGCTCCGGGAGCTGACCGGCCGTTCGTTCGACGTGCAGTTCAAGCCGGAGCGGGCGGGGGATATCAGGCATTCTGTGTCCAGCATCGACCGCGCGCGGCGCATGCTGAAGTACGAGCCGGGCTACGATATCAAGCGCGGCTTGTCCGAGCTTCTTTCCTGAGCGCCTGATGGAAATTCTGCAGCCCAACCCTGACGCCCTTGTGGAGCTGGCCCGGTACCGCATGCCGTTTGGCAAGCACAAGGGCATGCGACTGGTGGATCTGCCGGAGCCTTATGTCGTGTGGTTCAAGCGCAAGGGGTTTCCCAAGGGCAAGCTGGGGACGCTCCTGGAGTCGGTCTACGAGATCAAGCTGAACGGCCTCGAGCGCCTGCTGGATCCGTTTCGCTGAAGAGCCGCTATTCCAGAATTTCTGACCGCTGGCGCTCCATGTCCGCGATTTCCTGGCGCCAGAAGGCCGGGGTGCCCCAGTCCGGCGCGAGGCGCGAGAATCCGCCGTCTGCTTTTTGGCGCGCGCACCAGGCGGTATAGTGAAGAAATCGCATAGCGCGCAGCGGCTCGATGAGTCTCAGCGACTCGTACGAGAAGGATCGAAAGGTCTCGTAGCCTTCCAGCAGGAGATCTACTTCGGCCCTGGCGTCAGCGAGGCGTCCGGGCAGGAGGAGCCAAAGATCCTGCACGGCCGGCCCGACGGCCATGTCGTCGAAATCGAGCAGGTGAAAGCCCTCCCCGGGCCGGTGCAGGATATTGCCGCGATGGCAGTCGGCGTGGATGCGCAGCGTGTCGACGCCGTCGAACATCGGCGCGATGAGATCAAGCAGCTCGGTCGCGATCTTCTCGTAGGCGTCGCGAAACTGGGCCGGCACGGTACCCGATGCGAGGATGTAGCGCAGGTGCCCCGCCGCGGAGGCGCGGGGATGCAGCGTGATCCTGTCGCACGGCGCGCGCCGGGCTCCGACGGTGTGCATGCGCGCAATCAGGCGGCCGATTTGGGGCCAGTCCTGGGTGGCGATCTCGTCGAGCGGGCGCCCGCCACGCTTCGGGAACACGGCGAACCACGTTCCGGCGAGGTCATGGAGCATATCGCCGGTTCTGCCCGGCAGCGGGGGAACGACGGGCACTTCATCTTCATGGAGCTCGTGCAGAAAGTTCAGCTCGTCTTGAAGCGCCGCGCGGCTCCAGCGGCCGGCGCGGTAGAACTTGGCGATCACATAGCCGCCATCGCTGAGCCCGATTTCGTAGACCCGGTTGATGTAGCTGCTCAAAGGCCGGCAGACATTGGTGCATCGCACGCCAAGTGCCGTCTCGACGGAATTAATGACGGCGTCGGGTGTCAGCGAACTGAAGTCTGGCGCGGCTTCCATCATAGGGGCCCAGTGCGCGTTGCATGGAGAACCGCAATCGTTACGTCGATCTCGTGTGAGCGGCCGGCTACGGCACCGCTGGCGGCGAGTTTGTCACGGCTGGCAAGTTCGTTCCTGCCGCCGCGCCTGCCGCCGCGAGCGCGTTGGTCTCCGCGGGCGGAGCCACTGCGGGCTCCAGCAAGGTGAACCAGGTAACTGTGATCACCTTTCGTGGCGACGCAGCGCCGACGGGCTTCTCCTCAACGACCGGCCCGCGGGCTTCCACCGATTTGAAGCGAGCGGTCTCGGCGAGCTCAATGGCCTTTTCGTCGAGGGTCACGTGGTAGACGGCATGGTCCGCCAGAAGCTTAACGCTGGAGAACTTGCCGTCCTTGTCGCGTAGGGCAAGAACCTTGCCTGTCACGGAGGCCTGCGCGTCTGATGCGGGCCCGAAGGCGACTTCAGCTGAGGCGGGCGCGTTGGTCTTTTCCTGGGAAAAAGAGCACGCCGCGCTGCAGAGCACGGCCAGAGCCGAAACGGCGTAAAACGAGCTGTTCTTCATGATTTCTTCCCTCGACAGTCGTTCCGAGTGCGATACGTATGGCGGTTATGGGTATCATCCGAAGCAGCCGAAGTAAAGGCGATTGTGCCCGGCTTCCTTCTTGACCTGCTGTGCATGCGCTATCACCATGTCCGGCAGGGAATAGATTATGAAAGCGGACTGCGACGTTCTGGTGGTGGGGGCCGGCGTGGCCGGTGTGCCGGCTGCGGTAGCCGCGGCGCGTGATGGCGCGCGCACCGTCCTGCTGGAATCGCGCGCGTTTCCCGGAGGCGCGGGCGTGGCGGGCCTTCATCGATTCATCTGCGGATTGTATCTCAGCGGACCTGATGCACACGCGCAGCTCCTTCACGGTGGCTTGGTGGCGGAGGTGTGTGAGGCCCTGCAGCATAGGCATGGGAGCCAGCCCCGCCGAATGGGGCGCGTAGATGTACTGTCGTATGAACCCGCGGCTCTGCGGAAGGTCTATGCGGGAATTCTGGCTGGAAGTGAGGGGCTGGAGACAAGATTCGGGGAGGCGGTTCGTTCCGTAACCCGCGAAGGGCGACGCATCGCCCGGATAGCCACGGAACAGCGAGAGTGGCGCCCCTCGGTCGTGATCGATGCATCGGGCGATGGCTTTGTGATCCGTACGGGAGCTGATCTTCACGAGATAGCCGCAGAACCGGAGCGCCAGCTGGCCGGGTGCACGGTTGAAGTCCTGGGGCTGCACTTCGGAGATGAACTGCTTACGGTCCGGGTGCCGTACCGGTTGCGTGAGGCCGCGTCGGCCGGGGAACTCCCGTGCGCCCTGGGGTTTACAGTCCTGGTGCGGGGTGAGCTGGCGGGGCAGGGCTGGCTAAAGATCAGCCTGCCGTCAGGTTCACAGCGGGGAGCGATGACTGTGGATCAGGCGGCGCGGCAGGTCCACACAGTGCTGCGGGACCGCCTTCCGGAGTTTCGCGACTCGCGGCTGGGAGCGATGTCGCCGGAGATCCTTGAGCGGGAAGGAGCACGCCTCAAGGGGCGCTACTGCCTGACGGCGGACGATGTCATGGCGGGCCGGGCATTCGCGGATAGCGCGGCGCGCGGCGCCTGGCCGATGGAGATATGGGAGCCGGGGCGAGGGCCGACGTATCGCTACGCGCCTGCGGGGCGCTGGTATGAGGTTCCCGGGGGATGTCTGCGTGCGGCGGCGGTGGACAACCTGCTTTGCGCGGGCCGGTGTATCTCGGTAACTCGTGAAGCACTGGGTTCGACCCGGGTGATGGGCATCTGCATGGCGCTGGGCGAGGCCGCCGGGCACGAGGCGGCCCGGCTGGCGCGCGAGTGCGGCGAATAGGACCATCCTGTGGCAGGGAGCCGACCCCGTCAGGTTTTGCCCCGCCCTGCGCTGCCTTCGGAGTAGCGCTTGAAGAGCAGGCACGCGTTCGTGCCTCCGAATCCGAACGAGTTGGAGAGGACCGTATCCAACTTCCTGGTGACGGTTGCGGGTGCCACGTTGATGCCCGGCATGCCGTCCGAGAAGCCTGTGAAGTTCACATTCGGCGCCACGAACCCGTCTCGCAACATGAGAAGTGAGTAGATCGACTCGGAAGCGCCTGCCATCCAGCATTCGTGGCCCGTCATCGATTTCGTTGAGGACACCGGCGGACCGTGCGGGCCAAATACGGCGTGAATGGCCTTCGCTTCAGCCATATCGCCCGCAATTGTCGCCGTGGCGTGTGCGTTGATGTAGTCCACGTCGCCGGGAGAAAGTCCTGCCAGGTTCAAGGCATTGATCATGCAGCGCTCTGCGCCGATCGAACTGGGCTCGGTGAGATGATAGCCATCCGAAGTGAGTGCGTACCCGATCATCTCGGCGTAGATCGTGGCGTTTCTTGCCCTGGCCGAGGAGAGTTCCTCAAGAAAGAGAATCGCGCCGCCGCCGCTTGGCACCAAACCGTCGCGATGCTGATCGAAGGGGCGTGAGGCCTGCGCCGGCGCGTCGACCCGGGTTGAAAAGGTCATGAGCGCATCGAAAGCCGCCATGGATTCCCAGCATACCTCCTGACAGCCGCCGGTGAGCATGGCGTCCATCCAGCCCATTTTGATCATGAGGTAGGACAGGCCCAGGGCGTGTGCGCCGCTGGCGCATGCGGCACTCACCGTGAAACTCCCGCCCCGCACTTTGTATTTGCTTCCGAGGTTGATCGAGGGGGACGAGTTCATGCAACGGACGACAGCTCCGGAGCCAAGGCCCTGCGTTGATTTCTCTGACTCCACCGTTCTGAGCACCTCGCTACACGCTCCGGCGGAAGAGTCTGATCCGATGATAATGCCGGCGCGGTCGCTGTCAAATAGCTCAACGGGAGTGCCCGATTCCTGAAAAGCGCTGTGTGCCGCCAGCGCAGCGTAGACGGTATGCTCCGGCATGGACTTGAGTTCTTTCTTCTTCAGGATCGCGGCCGGGTCAAGGGGGGGGAGGCGCCCTGTAAGAGGAGATCGGTAGCCCCGGGCAATGCGTTCATCTGAGACGACAATGCCCGACCGGCCGCTTCGAAGCGACTCGCTTACGGTATCAAGGGTCGTGCCAAGGCAGGATACGATTCCCATGCCGGTGACGACCACCCTGCGATCCGAAGAGAATGAACCTGCCATATGCTGAATACCCTTCTGATGTTGGGGTAGTGTATCCAAGTCCATCCCGTCAGTTCAACGAAAAATGGTCTGAGCGGAATGGCGCTTACTTAAGCTCCCTTTGGGACACCGGACGGCGGCTGGGGATAGCCGCCGTCCAAGGAAAACGGCCGCATTCCCCTATTTGGAGGGCGGGCGGCCTCGACCGCCGTGGGCTTAAGTAAGCGCCATTCTGGTCTGAGCATGTGAAGCGTCAGTGAGGGCAGGAGTCGCAATGCAGGCTCCTGCCGGGTAAACGGGCAGGGAGCCCCTGTCGTTCTTACCGATTACCTGAGCATCGGTCGGGTTTCGGTTTTTCGCTGGTAAGGCCTGGCGGGAATGTGTAAACACTGACCCCGTTCCAATTCGCACGTTTATAGTGACCTATGAGAGCGGGCCCGATTCCAGATCATGAGAACCTGCATATTGATACCGTCCTATAACCACGGAGAAACGCTCCCGGGGGTCGTGCGCGATGCCGGGAAGTATCATCCGGTCATTGTGGTTGATGATGGCTCCACAGATGGGAGCGCCGCAAGCCTTGAGGGGGCGGATATTGTGGCCCTCATACGCCATACGAGGAATATGGGGAAGGGCGTGGCGCTTGTGACCGGATTTGAACGCGCGCGGGCTCTTGGATTCACGCATGCTATTACAATGGATGCAGATGGGCAGCACTTTGCCGGAGACATTGCCGCGCTTGATGAAGCGGCTCTGAGGTGCCCGGCGTCGTTGATTGTGGGGGTGAGAGACTTCGCAAAGGCCGGCGCTCCTGCCGGGCGGCTGGTGGCCAATCGCATTTCAAATTTCTGGTTTCGTGTGGAGACCGGCATTTCCATGATCGACACGCAGTGCGGCTTCCGCTGCTACCCGCTGGATATTACTGGATCGCTCAGAGCCCGTTCTGCCAGGTACGAATACGAACTGGAGATTATGATCAGGGCTGTTTGGGCCGGTTACAAAATGGTGTCCGTACCGGTGAGAGTGGACTACGCCGCGCCGACGTCGAGGCGGTCACATTTCCGCCCTTTGGTTGATTTTGCCAGAATATCCTGCATCCACGCGATGTTCTCTTTCCAATCGGTCTGTCTGCCCGCATTCCTTCGAAAGTCCATGTCGGTGTCCGGGCGCGTACCTCCGGAGTAAGCTGATGGTTGAGTTGTGCTTGGCACGGCACCCCTTCCTCTTTGCCGCGCTTGTGAACGCGGCCGCGCTGTTCATCGTGCTGGGAAGCCTGGAGTTGGTCCTGCTGGTCATGCTCCCTGTTGCGACAGGGCTGGCGTGGGTTCTCGTGGCGATGGGTATAACCGCTACCATCCCGAACCTGGCCATGGTGACTGCCGTCATGGTTGCTGCGACGGCCGGCGGCCTGTTTCTTGTGAGGGCGGACCTTGCTCCTTTTCGCGGGCAGCGCGAGCCAAGAACGGCGACGCTTGGCTCTTTTGCTTTGTGCGCGCTCACGACGATGTTTGGATTCGGGGCCTTGGCCGTGGCGCGGGGCTCGGAACTTACCCCGGCACGCATGCACGCGTTCCTCGGTATGGAGGCAAGCCTCGCGACCGCCATGCTGCTGGTTCCGGCTGGGGCCCGGCTGTTTCTGCGACGCAGCGCCTGCGGCGGCGCGTCTCGGCTTAATCACCTGGCCGGAGGGCTCTGGTGTCTAGTCTACCTGGTCGTGATTCATTTCATCCTTCTGGCCATTGCGCTCCCGATAGCCATACTGATCCACCCGCGCAGCAGGGAGCTGCGGGCGAGATGGCTACGACGGCTTGCCCGCCCTGGCCTGGCGGGGCTGGCACACACATTTCCCTACGGAAAAGTGATTTGCACAGGCTTTGACGGCGATGCGTTTTCCAAGCCGGCGGTGATTGTTTCGAACCACGAGTCCATTGTCGACATTCCGCTTCTTGCACGAATGCCCTGTGACCTCAGGCTGACCATCAAGGGCCTGTGGTGGGCTCACCCCTTGATCGGTGCGGGCGTCAAGGCCCTGGGCCACATTCGTGTGGAGCGGGGCAATCCAGACTCGGTGATCCGGGAATGTTCAAAAGCCTTTGCGGAAGGAAGTTCGATTCATTTCTTTCCCCAGGGTACCAGAAGCCGCTACGACGCGCCGGTACGATTTCACAAAGGCGCTTTTGAGTTGGCAATTCACCTGAACGCTGAAATTCAGCCGGTCGTGCTTTGCGACACCTGGACGTGTCTGCCGAAAGGCGCGATATGGGTTGAGAACTCCTGCATGCGGATGAGGGCGCTTCCGCGGATCACGCCGTCTACATTTGACTACGCGCTGGGCGCAAAGGCGCTGGCGAAACACGCCGAGGAGCTGATCTACAGAGCGTGGATGGAGGAACTGGAGCTGAACAACACGCCGGTGATTCTGCGGCGCAAGGTGGGGCGCCTGTACCGGTATCAGGGGCCCGGGGCGGCGCTTGGCGTTTTCTTCCGGCTGCGTCGCGATCCGGGCTTGCTCAAGCTTCACCGCCTGGTGCCCCGCCGCGGCCTCGTCCTTGATCTGGGCTGCGGCTACGGTGCGACTGCGCACTGGCTGGCCCAGTCAGGCCCGGAGCGGAAACTCCTCGGAGTGGACCGCAATGCGGAGAAGATCCGTGTCGCCCGCTGTTCCGCGTACGGCAGCCAGCAAGTCGCGTTCGAGGAGCAAGACATCCATACATGGGCGTTGCCGGAATGCAGCGCCGTCCTTCTTTTGGACGTTCTGGGCAGCGCTGTTACTCCGGCGGCAGCCGGCCTTCTCGGAAGGGCCTTCACGGCGCTGGAACGCGGGGGGCGGCTTCTGCTGCGTGTGGCACCTGCAGACGGTGGCGTGGCGGCAGCAGCGGCAACGCGGGAGTATCTCAGCACATTGCGGAGTCTAGGGTTCACGACCGATGAAGTCCCGGCGGGGGCGGGGCGGGCAATTCTCGTCGCCTGCAAGTAGGCTTCGCCGTCCAAGAGCTACCGGAACGAGCACTGCTGCAACTCACGGAACAGATCGACGTCCTCCCCAAGGAGCCCGTCGCAGAGTTCCGTCGCCCCGACTACGGTGCCAAGAATGCCGGGGTAGCTGACGGACTGGCCCGCGAGAAACAGGTTTCGAAGCTTGCCGCGCGGACGGATGTGGCGTTTTCCCTGCTGATGGATGTCCTGCCGGACTCCCATGGCTGCGCCGCGGGCACTTCGTATGTAGTCCAGGTTTGTGAGCGGGGTGGACGTGTAGACGTGCTTTACGGCGGAAGGAATCTCGGGAAAGTCACACGTGACGCGATCGAGAAGGCGCTGTGCAGTCTCTTTCTTGAAGGCCTCATATTCGGCGGGACGACGTCCTCGGCGCGATTTCCTCCACCGTTCGACCGCGGCAAAGTTGTGCCAGACTAGAATGTCGAGGCAGTGCTTGTCGCCATGCGACGCGTCGATGGCCGACGGCGATGCCATGTAGATTCCGCCGGGCCACTCAGAATCACAGAGAATCCAACGGTCCTTCCCAAGCGCGGCAATGGGCTTGTGAAGCTCGACATAGAGCTTAAAGCTGCCATTTGACATCTCAAGGGAGTCGAGATTCTCGAGGAAGGATGGCGAGAACCTGTCTCTTCCGACAAATCGGACCGTTTCGCACGGGTGGCACGTGGAGATGAGCACGTCCAGTGGGAGTTGCGTCCCGTCGTCCAGCACGAGTGCCGAAAGGCGCTTCTCTGTGACCACGACGCCGCTCGCGCCGTTGCCGAGGACGATCTTCCCGCCGAGGGCTTCAAATCGCTTTCGCATCACGCTCAGGAATTGGCGTCCGCCGCCCTGTATCGCACAGCAACTCGACAGCAAAGTGCAGAGGACTACCGTGTAGAGCGTGAAGGGGCATTCGGTCGGGAGCATGGCCGTGCTGAAACAGAGCGCACTGAAGAAAGAGATCAGCTCCGGGTCGGAAATGTGCGAGCGGATGACAGCATCTGCGGAAAGAGTGGAGTAGGCCTGGTGAATGCCGAGGTCAGCGACCTTCTCGCGCAGATCGAGCCACGGTGTTACGTTCAGGCAGCTCCGCACCTCGGAAAGAATCGCGTCGATCCCCTTGCTCTCGTGCGGAAACTCGGATTTTGCGAGGGCGGCAAACTCATCCATCCCCTGCGGCGCTGACGCGCGGCGGCGGCCCGGCAAAATGACACGGCCCACGACGCCTCCCGGTGCGGGGAGGAATGTGAGATCGTCGTAAACACCGAGGAGCGTCAGGTATCTGGCGAATGCCTGCCCGGGCAGGCACGCGCCCACGTAGTGAAGACCGGTTTCAAAGCGGACGCTTCTGCGCGTGAATCCCTGCAGGTATCCCCCGATCGCGGTGTGCTGTTCGACAAGGACAACATCGACTCCGCGGCCGGCCAGAAGAATGCCCGCGGTAAGTCCGGCGATGCCCCCTCCGACAATAACGGCCCTGTCAGGTCTTTCTTCCATGGCCACTCCTTCGCATATGTTTGCCGTAGCCGGAAACACCTTTCCAGCCTGGAATCGAACGAAACAGCCCTGCCGCCCGCTGAATGCCGCGAATGAGTGGGGAGTCCCAGTCGTTCGGAGTAATCCATGTGTGCGTCTGACCTGCGATCTCGTCCAATCTTTCGATCGGGCTGCTTCCAAGCTGGTCAGAGACATAGTACGTGGGGTTAAGCAAGTTGGTGGGTGCGCTGATCCGTCCTTCCCGCAAACTGAGTCCATGGATGGGTGTGTCCGCATAGATGCGGATGCCCAGCGAGGCGAAGACGGCATTGGACTTGCAGCATTGGTCAAAGAAGTCCCTGGTGTGGCGGATGCCTTCCCACGTCTCGCCGGGGCCGCCGAACAGAAGAAACACGGCATGCGGCAGATGCTCTGCGTGCAGCGCCGAAAACGTGGATGCGATATCCTGCTGAGAGAAACACTTTCCCATGTTCGCAAGCATTCTGTCCGTGGCGGCATCCAGCCCCAGTTCGACGCCGGCGCACCCGGACTCCCGGAATACGCGGGCCATTTCACGGTCCAAGCCGATCGGATTGCAGTACGCCATCCACCGGACGCGGAGTTTGCGCCTGATGATCTCGTTGCATATGGCGAGGGAGTGGTCGGAAGGGATGTTGAAGACGCTGTCGACAAAGAAGAAGTCGCGCAGGCCGTGGTCCGTCACAAATCGCTCCATGTCATCCACGCATTGCCCCGGCGGGCGGAGCCGATAGCAGGAGCCTTCCAGCGCCGGGTAATTGCAGTAGATGCAATTGAAGGAGCAGCCCCGCTTCGTTTGAATACTGACGAATCCGCCCGTCTTGTAGTACTTCCCGTACTCGATTCCCTCGCAGGCATTCATCGGAAGCGTGTCCAGCACGCAGTCGAAAATGGGAGGGGCCACCGTGCGACGGCCGGACCGGGCGAGGGCCATCAGGCCGGGAATGGCCTCGAACCCGGCGCCCGTTTCCAGCGCCTTGAGCAGCGCCAACATACTGTGCTCCCCTTCGCCGGCGATCCCGTAGCGGACGCCGAGATGCTCCAGGAAGCGGACGCCGCCCACGGAGACGGCGCTGCCCCCGACAATGATCTCGGCCTGCGTGCACCGTCGGATTGCGACGACGACCTCGCGGGCCTCATCAAGGAAAGCGTGCGGGTGGTGGAATGAGCAGTTGTCCAGATTCCTAAGGGAGAGCCCCACGGCATCGGGCTTGAACCGGCGCACGGCCTTAGCGATGGCGCGCGGAGCGCTGCGCTCAAAGCAAAGATCGAGCAGCTCGGACTCATGTCCCGCGCGCCGTAGCATCGCGGTGATACAAGCGGCCCCCAGCGGGGCCACAGCGTACGGAAAGCGGGCCTGATTGCTGGCAATGACAAGGACTCTCATGCGCCGCCTCCTGTGCAACTCGCGGGGTCGAGAAGCCGCTTGCGGAGATCCTCGGCGAACGCGGACAGTTCCTGCTCCGTGAGCAGCCCGTCAATCAGCGCGATGGTGCAGCAGAGCTTTGACTTGAAGCTGTAGAAGAACAGCCCGAGCCCGGGCGGGCCGGTTACGCTGGTAGCGTGGTGCAGGTAGGTGACCTCCTGTCCCAGAAACTGTTCCAAGGCATGGGGCGCGTTGCCTGTGTTGGCGAAGAATAGGCTCCCAATCTCGTTATTGAGCGAAATCTTCATCCGGTCCCAATACGACCTGGGGGGGATTCGGCGCACCATAGTCCCGAAACTGTCAAACTCCGCGCCATGGCTCATCCCAATCGACTCCCGCGCCTGCAGCTGAATTGCCCTGATCGCTGAACCCAAGTCCGCTACCTGACTCTTGCGCAGGCAATGGATAAAGAAAGAGGCGAAATTGGAGAAGACCGGAGCAGTGCTGCCTTTGTTGCGGGCATCGGAGGGAAGGTTCACCACGAAACTTTCCACGGGAATTCCGCATGCGAGGCAGAGGCGATCAAGCGCCATCAGCGAGGAGGCCAGGCAGTATGTTGTTTCGCCGAGAAAGCCGCACAGGCGAGAGCTCTCTTTTCGAATCAGCGCGGTCTCCTCGTGGGTGAAGGACAGGACCTTGGCAATCTGCCTCGGCTTGGCCCGTGCGGAGCGGGCCGTATAGATCGAAAGCGGCGGAGGCGTGCCGATGCGGTCAAGCCGCCGCAGCGCTCTCCACGCCTGCTTCATTTCCTTCCAGAGGCCTTGGCCCTCGAAAGGCCGCCTTGTATGCGTCTTCCCGATATCCATCCCGGCGGGCAGGATCGCAAGCCCATCGCCGATACAGGCCAGAAACGCCTCCGCGCCGTGCGCGTCCATCAGGGCATGGGCCCAGGTCATTACGACCTCTGCGCCATCCGATCCCTCGATCAAAGTGAATCGAACGAGCTCTCCCTTGCCCGTTTCGAGGGCGCTGTTGAATACCTCGATGCGAGCCTGCTCCATGCTCATTCCGCTTTCGGGACCGGCGCATAGCGATCGGACAGAGGGGGTCCTGCGATCGACCTGAGCGGGCAGCTGCCAATAGGGCAGCAGGGAGAGACGGCCTCTCTTCTGCCGTGCTGAGAGCATCGGAAAGGTGGCGGAAGCCTGCAGCAGCCGAGTCTGGAGGTCCGCGCGATCCGGCGCGGATGGCACGCCCAGGATGAGGTGTGACAGATTGCCCGCGCACCCCATGCTCCTGAGATGATGGTCGAACACCGACATCAGGTAGTCGGTGCTGTTCATGTAGAGGGGGCGCGTCATGCAAGATGTTTAAGGACGTGCGCAGCAAGGCTTCTGATATTCTTCAATACTTCGGCTGTGATCTCGTTTTCCGGCATCCACGTCCCGTATTCGCGCTCCACGAAGAGAAGCAGGGACACCAGCGACAGGGAATCAAAGCCGGCGGCAATGAGATCGCTGTCCGCGCTGATGCCTGATTGTCCGCGGAAGATCTCCCGGCACACGAAGCCTAGCAGTCGTTCTTCAATCTCGGCCTGTGTTGTCATGGAGTATTGGCGCGCGCCTGTCGGGCGGCCCGAATTTGTCGCGCGCATCCCGGTCTGCTACTGGCCTTCCGGAATGTGGGTTTCGACGTAGTCGTAGATGTCCTTAAGAGTTTGCAGTTTGCGGACGTCGCCTTCTGCAATCGTCACCCGGCTCTTCTTGAACTCCTTTTCGATGGCAACCACGAGGTCGATGCCGTCGAGGCTGTCCAAACCCAAATCATCACCGAGTTGGGCCTCGGGGCGCATGTCTGCCTCTTCCACGTCGAAGTCAGTCAGAATGGCCTTGTTCACTCTCTCGATGATTTCCGCTCGTGTCATATTCGCTTTTGCCCTCGTCTAGGTGTATACGCCACCGTTGATATCTATTACCGCCCCGGTAATATAGGCTGCCGCATCGCCGCACAGGAATGCGACGGTCTCTCCCACCTCGCGTGCAGTTCCCAGCCTTCCGAGCGGGATGGTGCGCAGGATCGACTCCTGATCCATGCCTCCGAGCATTTCGGTGTCGATAAACCCGGGGCAAACGGCGTTGACCGTTACATGGCGCTTTGCCACTTCCTTTGCGAGCGCTTTTGTGGCGCCGATCAGCCCGGCTTTGGCAGCCGAGTAGCTCACCTGGCCGGGCATTCCTGCACGCCCCGAAGTGGAGGAGACGGTAACGATCCGGCCCTTCCGTTTGAGGAGCATCTCTTTTACCACGGGACGTGACACATTGTAGAAGCTGGTGAGGTCGGTGTCGATCACGGCGCGCCAGTCTTCCGGAGTTGTCCAGACCAGCAGCTCATCCTTTCGGATGCCCGCGTTGTTCACAAGGATGTCGATGCGCCCGTGCGTCCTGATGCACTGCTGCACAGCATTCTCGCACGCGGGGTAGTCCGCCACGTCGAAGGGAAGAAGCTCCCCTGTGCCGCCATCCCCTGTAACCAGCTTAAGCGTCTCTTCCGCACAGTCCTGACGGCTTCGGAAGTTGAGGATGACGTGTAAGCCTCGTTGCCCAAGTGCCACAGCAATGGCGCGCCCTATTCCGCGACTGGCACCGGTTATCAGTGCGATGTCTTTACTCATGGCGAAACTTGATGGTTCTTCCCAAGGTGTCCGGAACCTGTATGTCGATGTTGCTCTCCATATACTGTCACATAGCCATGGCGAGTTGGCATGTCAATATGAATTGCCAAGCGGCGACCATGGCATGCGCCTGCTAAAGAACTATGGTTTATCGTTGCCCGGCACCGGAGTCAGTTTGTGCGACTCAGCTAATTGCCATATGAGCGCGCATCCCAGCACGAAATTGTCAGTTGTCTTCACCAACGGACTGTCCTCAAAAGCCGCATCATCCATGCTGATCCACTTGGTGAACATCGCCACGCTCAGGCGCTTGGTGACTTCCTTTGTCGCATAAGTGGAAACCGAGAAGCCTGCGTATCCCCCCCGGGCCTCATAGAATGGGCGTGAGTCGGTAGCGTATTCGTTGGCTACCCCGTAGAAGAAGTCGCTATAGGCATCATCAATGAAATCGATCGATACGCTCGCTCCAAAGTCCAGATTGCGGGACGCAAAGAGCGATGCGTTGTCGTAGGTGAGGTCAACCGTTGCCCGGAACCCTTCGCCGGCGCTGCGCATATGGTCGTAGATGTCGAATGAAAACGCCGCACGGATCGCCCCTCGCATGGCGAGGGAATCGGGGTCCCGGCTGTCCCAGAACGAGTATTTCAGCGCCGGCCCGATCTCGGCCATCGCTCCCAGCGCGGGCATGCCCTCCCTGGCCCTGTTGTCGCGCGCGGCAGGCGGGCTGCCGGAGACTGCAAAGTCTGTCTGCAGATGATCTCCGCGATAGAAGAGGCCCTTGACGCCGTCGCGCCCGGATCGAAGCACTTTGCCCCGATAGACAAAATAGGGAATCGGGACGACATAGGTCGAGACTTCATCGGATCCATTGTACTGGGGCAACTGCGCGGCACCGATGAATACGCCGTATTCCCAAAGGGGAACGCGGTGCAGCGGGTCATCCCTCTCATTGACGGAAAGCGGCTCGGAGCGGCTGATCGGGGCATGGCACGAGAGAAGTAGCGCGGCAAGAACGGCGCTGGCTTTCATCGGGAATCGAAGGTGCATTATGACGGGTGCCCCTGTGCGGGACTGCGCGATCTGCGGGGCCCGGGCCGCTTCTCCTGCAGGAGCAGGTCCCAGAGCGGACCCACATGGCCCATCTTGTGAAGGAATGACAGGCTGCTGTCCATCGAGTCGGGCGTGAATACGCAGTGCTTCTGCCCTGCGAAAGCTTCGGTTAGCGTCTTTTCCAGCCAGCCTCGGTCCAGCTCTGGCGATATGTAGTACACCGGCTCCAGCAGGTCCTTGTCGTCGCGGGACAGGAGGCCGCTCTCTCTTGCGACTTCGGCCAGCGCGGTTCCCGGAAGGATGCGAATGCCCATGAATATGAAGATGGCTGCGCCCTGGAGAGATTTCACGTTGCGGATTCCCTCCAGAACCAGCTCCTGTGTTTCTCCCGGGCACCCGAACATGAAGTAGTGCGCCGAGGCCACGCCGTGCCGCACAAAGAGATCGTTGCAGGCGAGGATGTCTGCAAAGCGATGGCTCTTGCCCAGCCTTCGCAGAGCCTCATCGCTGGCCGCGTCAGAACCGATTTCCGCCGCGTGCAGGCCGGTCTCCTTCATCATTGCGACGATTTCGTCGTCAAGGCCGCCCGGCCTGAAGAATGCGGTCCAAGGCACCTTGATGCCATCGCGGTGCATTCTATGGACGACGTCGCGAAAATGGCCTTCATCATCGTTGAAGACGGAGTCCGTGAAGAATATGTAGGCAGCGGCGTGTTTCTCCATGAGATGCCGGATATCCGCCACCACCGCGGAGGGGTCACGCGGCCGGATTCCGGCGCCCTCCAGGATGGGATAGGAGCAGTAGATGCACTTGTGCGTGCACCCGCGCTTGGTCTGGACTCCCGCAAGGTTCCCGTTTCGGCGGTAGAACGACATGATGTCCGTGTCGTAGCGGGCGGCCGGGATATCCAGCCCCTGCAGCGACGGCTCAGCGCGAAGGCAGCGCCCCTGCGGGAACTCGCCGCGTGCCGCCGCTGCCACGAAGTCGACCATCAGGCGCTCGCCCTCGCCGACGACGCCGTAGTCCGCGCCCACTGCGTCGAGAATGACTTCGGGCATGATGGAAAAGCCCGAGCCCCCGAGGATTATGCGGCAAGCGGATTCCTTCCGCACCGTGCTGACGATGTTGCGGACGCCTGGAATGTACTTCTGTTCATTCAGGATATTCGTGTTGTCGATGTTGCGCAGCGAGATGCCGACAATGTCCGGACGAAACGTCTGCACGGCGGAAGCCACTGCATCCAGCGAGGTATCATGCTGGAGGAAATCGAACTGCGAGACCGCATGCCCCGCATTCTCGAGGGCTGCGGCGATCATGCTTAGCCCGAGCGGGTAAACCGGGTAGGGGCTCTTTGCGGCGTTGGCCGAGATCAGGAGAACTCTCATGTTTCGGTCGAAGCACAAACTGTCGTATTAGGGGACCTGAGTTTGGGCGGGAACGGTCCGCCAGTTCCTGTTTCTCGAAATGCGCGGCCTCTGGAGAGTCCCATCCTTTGTCTGCTTCTGCATAACATTCAGGAACAGTTTTGCCATCTTAAGTTCCCTGCTGCACTCCCCGTAGAAGGTGTCCCACGCGTACTGGTGCATTTCGGCCAGCTTTTCAGGGCTCATGAGGGCAGGCTGGAAGACGACCTCCGCCGCCGTGTAGCGAATCCAGTCGTTGTGGAGAATCCTACCTTGCTTCTCAAGTTCGTCGCGCGAGCGCGTATGAGGGAATGGCGTCAGGACGGTGAACTCGGCGAGGTCCAGATCGACCTCCAGAAGGAAGTCAACCAGGCGCTTTATCGAGTCCTCGTCATGATCGTCCAGGCCAAGCAGGATCGTCCCCTCGACGCCGATATTGCGCTCCTTGAGGCGCTTGATCCGATTACGGATCACGTCCGACGTATCAAAGATCGCCTGGTAGACGTACCAGCATCCCGCTTCGGCGGCGAGGTCCAGGATTTCCGGGTCATCCTTGATCGGGTGCGAAATCCATTTCTTCTTGAGCGGCGCGATGGCGCGAAACAAATCCTTTTCCCACTGGTCGTTCTGGGCCAGCGAATTGTCGACAAAGAAGATGCGGTTGTTGTCGATGCTTTCCAGCTCGCGCACCACCGCGTCGATCGGCCGGGGCCGGAACGTCCTGCCGCCCAGAAACTCCGTGCAGCAGGGGTAGCAGGCGTACCTGCATCCGCGCGACGCGTGTACGAGGTCGACCATCTGGACGCCCCTGAAATTGTAGAGCTCCCGATTCAAGATGCTGCGGCGTGCTGTGCCGATCAGGCTGGCATCCGGGAAATTATGAAAGTAGTCGTAGGTCTTCTTGAGCTGGCCTTTACGCAGGTCGGCGAGGATCTCCTCGACATGTCCTTCCGCCTCTCCGAGAAAGATCGCATCG
>CAYRKB010000068.1:0-21529 GCA_964424705.1 uncultured Victivallales bacterium | reverse complement strand
CGGCGCGGCTGGGTGTAAAGGCCTGGCGCTTGGAGGCGGTCTTGCCGTACCAGCGAAAGTCGTAGCGCTCGGTTTCGCTGACGAGCGCGGGGTCCACAACCTTCTTCAGCTCGTCGACGTTGAGCCGGCCTTCGTTGGTGAAGAGGTCGGGATAGAGACGCTTGAGGGTGGCAAGGCGCTCTGCGTTGTGGTCGGGCGATGAGACGGCGGCGATAGGGTCGGGCGCGTTCATGATCTTTCTTTCTTCCCGCCGGGGAGTGCTTTGCGGGCTTTGGCTTCGAGCTTCTTGACGCTGGGTGCGACGGGCAAATCCTCCGGCATGGCGCCGCCCAGTTCCTTGATGGTCTGCCGGACCTTTGCCCCGACTTCGCGGTGGGCGCGGTTGGCTTTGTCTTTGCCGATGATGCGTTCGCGGCGCAACTTTTCTTCGGCTTGCGTGGCGCGAAAGAGATTTGCGGCAAGTTCGGTGCTGCCCATGTGATCGAGAATCTGCTGGTTCTTCTTCAACCCTTTGCGGGCGTGGATGTCCTGGGCGAACAGACCGCCGTAGAGGCCGGCGTACCCGTGGTTCTGGAAGATGGCGTAGTCCTTGGGTGCGACAACGCCCGCGTCCTTGGCGGCATCGGCGAGCTGTACGTTATGTGACTTCATCTCCGCGCGGAGGAGGAGCCGGCGCTCGTTCTCGATGTGCTGGTCGGTCAACTCCTGCCGCCGGGTCTGTACGGCGAAGTAGGTCTGGCCGATGGCGACGATTTCCTTGGCCGGATCGGCATTCTGGACAACGAGGTAGCAGGCGTAGCGGGACATCATGACGGTCTTGACCGGGCGCTGCGCCCCGCTGCCAATGCCGACCATATCGGTGATATCAACGAAATGGTCTTCGACGCGCTGGCCGCTGTTGAAACAGGCGGTGCGGGCTTTCTCGATGACAGCCTCGAAATTGCGGTAGTCGGTGTAGCCCAGCACGCGGGCGAAGTCGCGGCTGGACCAGAATTCGTTGCCGGCAGGATTGACCCGGCGTATTTGCTCAAAGGGAGAGATTTCGTTGCTCATGGTTGCGGTACCTTTTCTTTGAAGTCGGTGCGATAGTCTTTCACGGGCGCGGCATAAGGACGATAGGCCAGTTTGGCTTCGATGCCGATGGCGTCGAAGTGCTTGAGGGCGCAGCGGATCTTCCAGCGTTCGGCGTCGGTAAGGGCGGCACGGTCATCGATGTTGCTGGTGTTCTTGGTTTCGACGACGAAGTAATACTCGGCCTCGCTGCCTGACCTGAGATTGCGGCGCTTTAGCACAAGGCCAAAGTCGGGTTCGTAGGTCCCGATGGGAGTCGGGATACGGTAGCACGGGGGGAGTTTGAGGAAACAGACAACCTCGTTGTCCCCCTCGGCGGTCTTGGCAAAGGTGCGTTCCACGGCACTTTCGTACGCGATCTTGTCGTATACGCCGCGTGTGGGGGTTGGCTCGACGGGGAGAAAGGTTTCGATGACCGCCAGGAAGTCCGTCAGGGGAATGCTCTCGCCTGTTGGGTGATAACTGAGTGTGCGGAGCATTTCATCCAGTTCGATGTCGCGAATGAGCGCACAGGCGGATGCGAGGAATTTCGACGGGTTCTTCGCGACGGCGGCCAGGTTGGTCAGGCCGTTGACAATCTCCAATGCCGTGGCGTAGGAAAGTGCGGTGTTCTCGCTAAGCTCTTCAACGAGATCGAACGGGGTGAAGGTGGCGCGAAGATTCTCCGTCTCGCGGCCGATCTCCAGGCTGCCGATGGAGTCGGCGGCGATGCTACGGATGCGCGTCAACACGACCTCTGCCTGGTAGTCCGCAATGACCAGCTTGTTCAGCGTTTCAATGGCGCGTTCGACGACTTTCGCTTCGTCGAAGACGACGGTGTAATCGGTCTTTCGGGAGAGTTTATCCCAGAATGCTTTAAACGCCGCCGAGTCGAATAATTTGGTGCGCTTGAGCTTGTGTTTGGAAGGCAGTCCCTTGTGGCGTTTGCGCAAAGGTGTGCCAGACGTGGCGGTTCCGTAAACCTCCTTGATCTGGGCCTGATACTGCTCGGCGAATGTCTCGTAGGTTTCATTGGGGACGATCGTAAGGAGGTTGGTTTCCTCCCCCTCGATGACGCCCTCCGGATCATAGACGCGCTGTCCGGTCTGGTTGCGGCAGATGCGGAGGCCGCGACCGAGTTCCTGGCGTTTCTTGACATCGCTGTAGGACTCGTTGAGTGTGGCGATGTTGAAAATGTTGGGGTTGTCCCAGCCGACGCCGAGTGCGGAGTGGGAGAATATGAACTCGCGCGGATTGGCAAGATCAAGAAGCGCCTGTTTGTCGCGCAGAATCTCGTCGAAGATCTTCTTGTTCTTCAACATGGCGTTCTCGCTGTCGGTGTATTCGTCGCCACCGGTCTTTGCGAAGTAGTAGCCCTGGCACTCGGTAACCTGTTCCGGTGTGGGGTCAGTGTGATGGATTTCGCGATAGACGGCGGCATACTCCTCATGGAAGAGGGTCTTTATGATGCCGTTGTCCCGGACGTAGTTGTCGACCTTGTCGATGAAAATGAGACTTAAGCACTTAATGCCCTGGGCGGCGAGAACAGGTTTCTTCTGGAAGTGGCGGCGGATGAGCCATTGAAGTTGCTGGCGGAAGAGACCGGAGATATCGCCTTCGCGTTCGTTGAGGATGATCTCGACACCGTTGCTGAACTTCAGGTGGGATTTCTGGTCGTGAAGACTCTTCCAGATACGTTCAATGGTGTAGTCGCGATAGCTGATGTTGCCGGATTTGTCGCCAATGTTGTCCCCGACTTTGAGCCAGTTGGTTTCCTTCCATTTGAACCCGTCGCCTTGGGCGCGCCAGACGGTGAGTTTGGCCTTGACGCTGCCGCCGTTGGTCTGGACGTTGGAGAACTCGATTTTGAGGGTGGCCTCGTCGTTCTTCTCCGCGACGGAAAGGACCTCGATCTTCTTCACCATGCCTTGCTGGTATGCAGCGAACGGCGTCAGGCGATAGATGAGGTTCTTGACGATCTTGTGGGTGGCCGAGTAGCGGAGTTTGACGAGCGGGTTCAGCGTGGCAAGTCTTGTGATGGCGTTTTCGGTGTCCATCCCTTCCTGGGGTTCGTCCATGATGATGACGGGGCGGCACTTGCCGAGAGCCTGCAGGAAGGTGAGGCCGAGAAATGCGTCGTCACGGCCCGGCTGATTGATAATCCGGTCGTCAGATGTGATGGACTGGATCGTCATCACCATGATCTGTGGCTGGGTGTCTTCGATGAAGTGTTTCAGCCGTGAGAGTTTGCCGCTGTCGTATTCGAAGCATGCGGGGGTGAAGCCGTAGCGTTCGGCAAGCGGTTTCTTAAAATCCTCGACGGTGGTGAGGACGCCTTCCTTGATTGCGATGGAGGGCACGAGGATGATGAATTTGGTGAGGCGGTATTCCTTGTAGAGTTCACAAACGGTGCGCAGATAGACGAGGGTCTTGCCCGTGCCGGTTTCCATCTCGATGCAGATGTCGGGGTCGGGCGAGAGTTTGGCTTCAAGTTCCGGGACAGCGTTCTCCGTAATGATGCGACGTTTGTTCGCCTCGATTTGTTCCGGCGTCAGGTCGGTAATGTTGGCCTGAATTCCGAAGAGATTGGAGTTGTCGAAGGTGTTCTTTACCTGTCCATCGAACACGCCGACTACGGCAGCTATGGCGCGACGCTGATACTCCAAATCTTCGTAAGTCAGTTGCATTGCGGCGTGGTTCTCATTGCTCGGCGATTGCTGGCGAGGGGCGATGGTGATTGCAGGTACACAATGTCTGAACGACTGGGCGTAGCGCGTGATGGTGTGCGTAACGGCAAGACATGCGGGAACTTGTAGCAGGCGTCCCCAGCGACGGCAAGAGCGAAGCTGGGACACAGCGGCTCAGTACGTGGTGCTGCGCCGGCGGCGCCAGTAGTACAGCATCAGGTCCCACAGGTAGACGAAGAACCCGATCTCCCCGCTGCTCATTTTGAGCCGGAAGATGTGCGTGTAGCCCTTGAAGGCGCGGTACGTCACGTTGAACACGAAGTTGTTCGGCCAGCGGATCAGCTTGCGCGAGGGCAGCAGGCGAGGGAACTCGATCGTCAGCGCGAAGAACTTGTGCAGGTTCTCGAACTCGAGCTTCGTCAGCCCCTTGTTGATCGGCGATTCCACCTGGTAGGACGCGTGCTGGATGTGCTTCGGGTCGAGGTAGCCCTTCTCGATGCAAAAGCGGTGCAGCTCGGTGCGCGGGTAGGGCTGGAAGATCGAGACCCACGCGTACGAGGGCTTCACGCGAATGTTCAGCTTGATGGTCTCGTAGGCGTTCTCGATCGTCTCCTCCGGCAGGCCCACCATGTTCTGCGTCATGATCGAGATGCCGCGCGCGTGAAACAGGTCCGCGGCGCGGGCGATGTCGTCGTTGGTCATGTCGCGCTTGAGCACTGTGCGGCGCAGGCGCTCGTTCCCGCTCTCGATGCCCATCGCGATCGTAATGCAGTTGCACTTCTTCAGGCAGTCCGCCACTTCCTCGTTCACGAGGTTCGCGCGCACATAGCAGATCAGCGGCAGCCCGACGCGCTTGGGATAGACCTCGGCGAACTCGCGCAGCCACTTGCGGTTCATGATGAACAGGTCGTCGTGGAAGTAGACGATCTTCAGCGGGTACTTGCGGCGGACGTCCTCCACCTCGCTCACCACGTTCTCGACGCTGCGCATGCGGCAGTAGGCGCCCTCGCCCGCCTCCTCCTTGATCATGCTCTTCATCTTGTGGTTGAAGCAGTAGGTGCAGTCGTACGGGCACCCGCGGCTGGCCAGGAAATGCTTCACGCTGCTGTGCTTGTACGCATAGTACTTCAGGAACGAGGCGCGGTCCGGGAACGGCAGCTCGTCGAGCTTCTGGATGAGCGGCCGCATCGGGTTGCGGACGATCTCGCCGCCGCGTTTGACGTGCAGGTTGCGGATGTCCGAGTAGTCCTTTCCCGCCGCCAGCCGGTCGAGCAGCTCCACCAGCGCCTCGTCGCCTTCGCCGCGGCAGACCACGTCGACCTCGGGGTTCTCGAGCACCTCCGGGAAGAACGACGGGTGCGGGCCGCCCATCACCGACAGGAACTTCAGCCCGCGCGCCCGCAGCGCGCGGATGAGCCCGAGGTAGTAGTTCTCCGAGCCGCTGGTGACCGAGAAGCCGATCACGTCCGGGCGGTACTCCTCAACCGCCCGGAAAAGGTTCCGCTCGAGGTTGGTCAGCAGGAGATCGGTTTCGTGCCCGCTCTTCTTCACGGCCGCGATCAGACACATGATGCCCATCGGGTCCGTAATGTCGAGCGACGCGGTCTTATAGAGAAAGAGGCATTTCATCGCGGGGGGATGGTAAGTAACCCGTTGTCCCTCATCAAGAGATATGTTAGTTCTTTTTGTGTCAATTTTGGCGGCGGATGCCGCCCTGCGCCGCCGCGGCGAGGGTCTATGCGGCAAATAACCTATGATTACCGTGCTACAGCTGTGCGAACACTTCGGGGGCGAACAGATCTCGTTTCACGGCGTGGCGCGCTCCTTTGAGCTGTGGATCCCGGCCTTTGACAAGGCGCGCTTCCGGGTCCTGCTTTGCAGCCGGCAGGGCGCGGTCCAGTCGGCCGAGGACCGGTTCCGCGCCGCCGGCATCCATCCGCTCTACCTCGGATACGGGAAGGCCGATCCACGCAACTTGTTCAAGCTGATGGGCATCATCCGGCGCGAAAAGGTGGACATCCTGCACGCCCACGGCTACGGCGCCTGCATGTGGGCCCGGCTGGCGGGCCGGCTGCTGAGGCGGCCCGTCATCGTCCACGAGCGCTGCAATTACCACACCGTGCCCTGGTACCAGCGCCCTGTCGAATGGCTTCTGGGGCCCGGCACGCGTTACGCGTTCGCCGTGTCTGAATCGACACGCAAGTTCACCGTGGAGAAGCGCCACATCCCCGATTCCGTAGTGAAGGTGCTCTATAGCGGCATCCCGCTGAATACCGTCTCCGCCGCCGATCCGGCCTGGGTGGAGGCCTTCCGGCGCGAGCAGGGCGTGCGGCCCGGGGATCGCGTCCTGGGCGTCGTCGGCCGGCTCGAGAGCCACAAGGGCCACGTCGATGCGTTCAAGGCGCTGCAGCTCGTGCTCAAGGAGCGGCCCGGCGTACACCTCTGGATCGTCGGCGACGGCCGCCACGAAGAGGCCCTGCGCCGCTGGGTGGAGGAGAACGCGATGGCGGGCTCCATTCGCTTCCTCGGGTACCGGGCCGACGTGCTGAGCGTGATCCAGTGCTTCGATGCGCAGCTCTTCCCGAGCCATCAGGAGGGCACGCCCAACACGCTCTACGAGGCGATGGCGGCCGGAGTCGCGCCTGTCGCCTCGACGGCGGACGGCCAGGGCGAAATCCTGGAGGACGGCAAAACCGCCCTGCTCTTCACGCCCGGCGACCACGCGAAGATGGCCGCGCACATCCTGCGGGTTCTGAAGGATGACGCGCTGCGCCAGTCGCTGCGGGAGAATGTCCGGGCCAGGATCAAGGACTTCGACATGAGCCGCACCATCGCCACCCTCTCGGCGACGTACGAGACGATCATGCGCTCCGAACGCATTTCGTGACTGAGGCGATCCTTCCTGCCCTGCCCCGGCGAACGCTCCTGGTCATCTCCGGCAGTTTCATCGCCGTCAGGACTGCGAGCCAGCTCTCCGGGAAACAGGTTGCTTGTTGCCTGCCTTCTGAGGCGCGATGAAGATCAGTTTCTTTTCCTTGAGAGCACTCGCCCATCCCGGCGGCACCGGAACATAGAACACCTCCTGCGGGAGATCGCAATCCCCGGTCAAGCTGGCGCAGGCGTACAGACGTAGGTCCAATAGTGAAGAAAGGCACAGAACCCGTCGTGTGTCTTCTTGAACACGTCTTCTGATACCAGGGGGGGCTGGGAGAATCGGTCGCGAATACGCAGGAGTTCCGCCGGGCCGAGATCATATCGTCGCATGAGCTCCTCGCTCGTCAATGGCAAAGGCAAGCCCGGATGGACCTCAACTACCTGCCATCCCTCATCTCTCAGGCACTCGCACAGGAAATCGACTGTCGGGTACCACTTCGGGGTTCGCATGATCCTGTAGAGCTCGTTCAAGCAGTCTGCATCTTGTCGGTGACGGAATGATGCTGTCTGGTGCACGAAGAACTCCTTGGGCTGTGCCTTGGCACGCAGATGCCGAAGCACCGGGCGCAGGCCCTCTTCTCCGAAATAGTGCAAAACGGAGCGCATCACGAACAGGAAGCGTCCTTCCTCCGGCCCCACATCGCGTCGCGAGAATGATTCCACGCAACCACGAACGCAGGTGAGCCCTGCTCTTGTCGCGGCCGTGAGCTGAGTGTCTGAAGCATCAAGGTTCACAAGAGAGACTCCGGAATCGACGCCTGCCTTAAGAAGCAGCGAGAGCAAGGAGCCTATGCCACCGCCCAGGTCGACAATTGTGGCCGCCCCCGACCTGTCTGCGATCTCTTTGACCTTCCGGATGAGCGGGGCCGCTACAACGGGATCTGAGAAATACCCGCCGTGCAGAGCGCCCCAATGCGCTCCGTGAACACTCTCTTCTCTCTTGATTTGTTGATTCATTCAGGGTGAACGTCAGCAATCACCAGCGGCTGTAATTGCAGGACTCCTACACCCCGGCGACAGGCCGCTGGAGCATCGCTTGGTTCGCGTTATCAATGATCGCCGTAATGCTTGCGTCAGCACAGGGGTCAGTCAGCACAGGGGTCAGGCCTTGAATAGCGAATAATGTCAAAACGTTCTCCTGAGCTTCTCATAGGTTCGGCGAAGGGACCGGCCTTTCGCCAGCCGACTGTCGGCCCACTTCAGCAGGTGACCAAATCCGGAACCGTCCGTCAACCCCAGTGCCCGGCCAGCGGCGCGCTGCGTCAAGCCTGTCAGATCCTTCAGCAGCCTGGCCGCCACGAGTCGGGCATCCCCCAGACTTCGCCGTTTCTTCAAGACGGATCGATCCACTTTGAAAACGCCCGCCACCCGATCTAGGACCTCGTCCGCATTCGGGCCCATCTCCACTCGCCGCATGGCCACATCTACACCTTCCCCGCCGGACTTCGCCCTCTGCCGGTACTCGCGCTCCACCCACCGGCAAAACTTTCCGTCACCAATCGCCTTGCTCGATTGATTCAGAACCTCGACACGGGATTCGTCGTCCTCCTTAAGGTCCGCCTCCACAAACCGGCGGTATCCTTCTTCGCGCTTCTGAGCATACCGGCCCGCCAGTTCGCTGAGAGGACCGTAGTCGACCCATCCCTGCCGTTTTCTCAAACCCGCATACTCCGGATAGCTGCTCCAGGTATAGCCTTGCAGACGCCGGACCTTCTCGGCCGCGCCCCGGCTCCTCATTCCGGCGACCTTCACCGGGTTCAGATGGATGTAACGGGTCAGCTTCAACAGGTAATCGTCCCCGGCCACCACCTTCGCCTTGTACCGCCCGCTGAACACGTGGCCGACCCGCTGGTGCTTGACGTTGTAGTACATGGTGTAGGAGGTGTTCATCTGCTGCATGAACGCCGACAGGTTGGCCCGCGGGGTTTCGACCAGCAGGTGGTAGTGGTTCGGCATCAGAACGTAGGCGTAAAGCCTCACATGGTGGCTCTCGACATTCTCCGCCAGTTTTTCCAGGAACCGCTGTTTGTCCCGATCGTCAGCGAAGATATCGCTTCGCTCGTTGCCTCGCGAGGTGATGTGATAGATCGCCCCCTCGAACTCGAGCCGCAGATGTCGCGCCATGCCTGTCCCTCTTTGCTTTACCGTACATCGCCCGCCCGGCACCCGTCCATCCTTATTCTATATTCAAGGCCTGACCCCTCCGCCTCCTGATCGTGCTCCCCGAGCTGCGGTTCTTTTTGCATAGAACACCCGCCACGGATGTGGCATTGTGAGCAGCGCATGTCGATATTTCGCAGAACTTTTGTGTCGCTTCTGGTCACGCTGGCAGTCTGGGCGCTCTTCTCCTGGCCGCTGCCCCGCTACGTGAGCAAAGGCATCCCCTCCTCTTCCCTCAACACCGAGAAAGGAAGCGCCCGGGCAATGATCCCCGGCGATCACCTGCAGCTGCTCTACCAGTTCTGGCTGACCGGGGACATGCTCAAGGGCCGAACTCCGCCTTTCCACAACATCTACGAATTCAACGTGGGGAACGATGCCGACCGCAAGTTCCAAGGCACCGGCTATGCTCCGTTCTCTCTATTCTACATTGCCGCGGCGGCCTTCTGCGGCCAGGCCTTCGGCTACAACTTCGCCCAGATCATGACGCTGTGGCTAACGCTGCTCTTCACGTGGCTGCTGGTGCGCCGCTACTGCCGCGACGACCTCCTGAGCGGAGCCGCGGCCCTGATCGCCGTAGTCGCCCCCTACCCCTGGATCACGATGTTCGACGGGAGCCCCACCGGGCTGGCCATGATGTGGATACCCATCATCTTCTGGGGCCTGGACGTTATGGTGGCCGACCGAAAGATGTGGGGCGGAGCCGTGGCGGGCCTCGGCATCTACCTGGCCGAGAGCGACACGCATGTGTTCTTCTTCGCCGTCCTCTCCGCCCCGTTCTGGTGCGTCTTCAGTTACCTCCACCACTCCGCCTGGCGCTGGCCTTCCCGAAAGGATGTCGCCTCGCTCCTGAAGGCTTCGCTCCTGCTCCTGCTCTGCCTTGGATTCGCCGCCGGGCAGGCACAGCACATCCGCCACGGTCTCAAGAAGTCCACCGTCGTCAGGCGCGAAATCGGCGAGATCACGCTGAGCTCTCCGCCGCCCGCAGGCCTGTTCGACTCCCGGAACGCGGGCGAGGGGCGAAGAATCTACGTCGGCAAGTACCTCGCCGCCATCCTCCTCGCCGGCCTCGGCGCATACCTGTGGCAGCGCGTGAATCGCCGCGATCAGCAGCCCGCCGTGCCCCTCCCGACGGTTCTCCTGCTTGGGCTCGCCATCGTCGGCGTCGCGCTGCTCGCCACGGGCGCAAGGAACCCCGCCGGGCCCGGGGCCTGGCGGCTGTTCATCAAACTGATCCCGCCCTACGCCATGATCCGGCAGCCGCACAAGATCTACTGCCTGATGCCCGTGCTGCTTGCCCTCGCCGCCGGGGTGCTGTGGCCCTCTCTCGTGGCGGGCCTGGCCGCGCGATGGAAACGCGCCGCCGCCCTCGCGCTGGTGCTCCCGCTGGTGTTCGACTACAGCGCCCGCATCCATCCCACTGTCTGCCTTCTTCAGAAGGAGCAGGGCGCCTTTCGCGCCATTGCCGACGATGCGAAGGCCGCCGGAAACCCGAAGCCGCACCTGCTGTCCCTGCCGCTCTGGCCGGGGGATTCGCACTACGACTCGGTGAACGAGCACCTGGTATCGCTCTATCACATCCGCATGATCAACGGGTACGGCGGCACGGTGAAGACATGGTTCCGCGACGAGATCTTTCTCCCCCTGGAAAGCATGAACGTCGGGGGCATCTATGATCCCCAGCTCGACGCGCTGCTGCAGCGCGGCTGCGGGTATCTGGTGCTGCACGAGGACTGCTTCCCCGAAAAAGTCAGCCCCTTCCCGGTTGGCTACACGCTGCAGGCGCTGCTGAACCAGCCCCGGCTCAAATCCATCGGGAAGGACGGGAGCGTCTGGGCCTTCAAGATCCTGCCGGCCGACCAGGCCGAAGCCGGCCGGGAGAAGGTGTCGTTCGTTGACTGCGGCTTCCCGACCAAGCGCCGCGAATTCGAACGGGGCAGCCTCGGGCTGGAGGCAAAGGGCCTCAAGGATCCGTCCGCATCCGGAGGAGGCTGCGTCACGCTGTCCGCGCCCGGCGCGACGACGCGGCTGGCAGACACGCAGACGGCGCTGGACCTGCCTCTCGCGTGGCTCGTGCGGGCCAGGGGCACCGGCACGCTGGCGGTCGCCACGGCGGCCGACGGCAGGACCCACGCCCCGTCGGCCATGGCGGTTGACTCCGCGGCGTGGCGCTGGCTGAGCGTGCCGCTCCCCGTCGAATCCGCCACGCGGGTGCTGGGCACTTCCTTCACGTTGGAACAGGGATCGGTGGATCTGGATTCCGCGAGCCTGGTGGCCGGCACGTGGGTCAGCCCCGCCCCGGGCGAAACAATTGAATTATCCGCCGCCAGCTTCTTCCATGCCGGCTACACCGCGCCGGACCTGCAGCGCGTCTTCCTGCGCAAGGATTCCGAGCCGGCCCAGGCCATCTTCTACGGCCCGTCACTCCCGATCGAGCCCGGCGAGTACCTCGTTGAACTGGCCATCGAATCCGCCGTCCCGCGCGGCACCCCGCTGGGCAGGCTCCTTATCCGCGGCCCCGGCGGCCGCGAAAGGGAACAGGCCGCCGTGACAGCCGGCGAACCGGCAAGGCTGGCCTTCCGCCAGGCCGACAATCTGCCTTTCTCCCTTGCGTTCGACTTCGGGCGCACGGCGGACCTCGCGATACGTTCGGCAAAGCTGACGCGAGTGCAATAAGACATGACCATGAACACGTCCAAACTCTTCCGCTGGATGCTGGCGGACGGCGAGGTGGTTGAGCCCAATCCAGGGCGCAACTGGACGATCGGCGAAATCGAAGTGTACGGAGACAGGTAATGGGATCATGGGGTCGGATCAGAAGGATCCTTGTGCTCGCGTCTGTGTTCGCGCTGGCCTTCTATCTCCGGACGGCGGGGCTCATGCGGGGCCTGCCCGATTCCTCCTACGTCTACCATCCGGACGAGCCGAAACAGGTGGCGGCCCTGAGCCAGTACCTGCATGGCCGGTATGTCTGGTACCAGAATTCGCCCTTCTACGACGGCTATCCCCTGGCGCTGAACCATCTGGACGAATGGCTGATGCGCCCCGCGCTGGCGCTGCGCGACCTCTGCCTGCGCCACCTTTCTTCGGAGGCACGCGCCGAGCCTGTGCCCGGCCGTCAGGAGCTCTTCCGCTGGGCGCGCGCGCTGCGAGTTGTCTATGCAATGGCCATCATGCTTCTCGCATGGCGGCTGGCGCGCCGTCTTTTCGCGCCCTGGTGGGCGCAGGCCCTCGTTCTGCTTCTGCTCGCCATCGCACCCCTGCCGGTTACCGCAAGCCATTTCGGAAGCGGCGACATCGGGGTGGACTTGTTCACGGCGGCGGCGCTCCTGGCGCTCGCGGGCTACGCCGCGCGGCCGCAGCGCTGGCGGATCGCGCTGGCCGGCCTGCTGATCGGCTTCGGCTTCGCCTGCAAGTACCAGGGGGCGCTCGTGGCCGCCGTGCCCGGTCTCTACCTCGTCGCCGAGGCCCTCGCCACGCGCCAGGCGCGCCGCATGGTGCAGGACGGGCTCCTTACGCTGGGCTGCGCCGCCGCCGCCGCCGCGCTGGCCACGCCGGCGCTGTTCATCAACGCGGCCCAAACGTGGAAGGATATGCGAATCAATTTCGCGTTCATCCGCAACTACGACGTCTCATCGGAGTTCCTGGCCCTGCCGCTGACGGAACAGTTACGCAGCAGCCTCGTCATGAACGCGCCCGTGATCTGTGCGGCCCTGGGCGCCGGGCTCATGCTTCTGGCGGCGGCCGGGGCCGTCTGCGCCGGCGCGGCCTGGCTGCGCGCGCGCGCAGGGCAAGACGCGGAGGCGCGCCGCAGCACGAGTTTGTGGGTGGCCCTCACAGGGGCCCCTTTCTTCATCATGGCGGTGTCGCTGGCCGGCAAGCCCGATGTGCAGCCTTTCCATTTCTCCTACCTGCAGCTCCCCTTCTGCGTGGCGGCCGTCTCTGCCTTGACGGTGCTCGCCACCCGCGGCAGGGCCGCGCAAATCGCGGCCTTTCTGCTGGGCTGCCTGTGCGTGGCGGAATTCGGGCTGAAGTCCGAGCGAGAGAACTTCTTCTGGGCGCGCGAGGATACGGCGCCCTACAAACACGCCTTCGAAGCTGGCGTCTTTCGCGCCGGCCCGGTCTACAGTCATGGGAAGGAAGACCTCAAGCGCGTCTTTCTCGAAGCATCCAGCCCATCCAGCTTCCGCAATCGGACGCGCGAAGTGCGCTCCGCGCATGCCTCTTTCTGGAAAGAGCTCCACGCCGCGCCGGTGCCGTCCGTTCCGTGGTCGCTGGACGCAGACTGGATCTTTGACAACGGCCCCGTCTTCCCCCGCAACGACCGAATGTTCAGGGTGGCCGCCAACGATGCCGCAGAGCGGCAGGTCGTGCTCTATGCGCCGCCGGCAACGATCCTGTGCGGACTTCGCTCCGGCGAGTTTCCTTTGCAGGTTCAGATCGACCTGGGCGGCACGGCGCAGACCGTGCGGCTGCCGCCCCACGCGCAACGCGTTCTGGCGATACAACCGCGGCGCTGGCGCGCGATCAAGGCGCGCGAGAGCATCGCCAACGACACGTGGTTCGTGCCCCTGCATGTCCGCGCCGAAAACGGGCCCGTTTGGGTCACCGTCATGTCGGATGCGCAGGACCTGGCCATGTTTCAGTTGTTCGCAGGCGAAAGCGACCAGCCGCCCGTCTGGCCGGCGCCCATCAAGGATGCCGCGCTCATAGGCGCAGTCGAGGCAACCCGCTACGTGGAAAACAGCATCCCGATGGCGGAGGGCGGCTCGGTCCTGCGTCAGCCGGTACTTGCCGATGAGCTGGCGCTGCCCGCCGGGCTCTACACGCTCGAATGCGACGTATTAAGTGAGGGCACCGGGGAGGTCGTCCTTACCGTTGGCGACCACATCAACGGCGGGAGGGGCCATCCGCTCCTGAACGTGCGGCACACCTTCCAACTGGAGCCCGGCCTGCAGAGCCTGCGGCTGCCGTTCTCCAAGGCGTTCGCCCCCTACACCGTCGCCCTGCGCGCCGAATGCACGAACGCAGCGACCCGGGTCCTGGGCTGGCGGCTGCGCCCGGATGCTGCGGGCCTGACAGCCGCCTGGCGGCAGTGGCAGTCCACGGGCCAGCGGCCAGCCTGGCTGCGGACATGGCCCGAGAGCCCCGCCGCCACGAACCACACCATGAGCGATCTGGACGCGACGTACAAAGGCGGCTTGCGCCTTGTGCAAGGCGGCGTTCCGGCAACAGCCCGGCAGGCAGAGGCGTTTGCCGTCCAGGTCTCCATGCAGGCCGAACAGTTTCCAATCCGTAATTTCGGGGAGCTCAACGTCTTCGTGCACTGGCTTCGCAACGGGGAATATGCCGGCGCCTCGGATGCGCCGCTCTGGGAAGTGCTGGTGGCCTCCGCCGCAGGCAGGCCCCTGGCGCTGGCCCCGCCGCCGGGCCTCGCGCCCGGCCACTATGAGATCGTGCTGGGAATCTACAACACCCGCACCCGGCTGCAGCTTCCCGTGGCAGGCCCCCGGCTGACCCCGCGCGAGGTGCGTAACAACTTCGTGCGCATCGGCAAAGCAGAGATGGTCGACTAGACGCCAGCTCGGAACAGCCCGCGCGCCGCCCGGAGCCTGCCCACAGCCGTCTCTCAGCCGTCTTCCGGCTCAGCCGATGTGAGCACCGAGATCTCGCCGATGGTCCAGGCGCGATTAAGCCTTGGCTCTGCCAGCTCCAGCCTGAGCCCCCTGGCGTCGAGGGACCGGGGGAATGGCACGCTCGTGATCGTATCTCCGTAGACGGGATGCAGGTTGTAGAATTCAAAACATTTCCGCTGGCCCCGGATCGGATCGGGCAACCGCTCCCACTGGCCATTGTTCGAGAGGTAGTCGACGTACAGGCTCTCCGGGTAGTCACCGCCCGACTTCCCTGAATGGAGGAGCACCCCGCGCACGGGACGCAAGCCGTCCCAGCGCACCGAAACCCACATTCCCGTCTGCTGCAAGTAGCCCGAGCAGCGCCAGAAGGTGGAGCCCTCGTCGGTCATGCGATTCGCCTCCGACGCGTTGTGACTGGCATCCGCGGTCAACAGATTCTGGAGAATAGCCCCGCCGTCACCCGAAACCGCGCCGGTCGAGGTGTTGGCTGCGGACCGCATGTCCGTGAAATCAGTGAACACCTGGTACCGACCGCAGGCCTGCTTCCGGAATGACACCCCCATCGTTTTCAGGTCCCGTTCGAAATCCTTCGGCGGAAAGCGGTAGGTATCCGAGAGCACGTAGGCCACGTTGGTGGACGCGTCAACGGTCTCTTTGAAGGGCACAGGCCAGCCCGGGAAGCGCTCGTTCATCGGCTGCGCACACACGATTCGTTCGTCGGTGGCGAACGTGATCCGGTAGGCGTCCGCATAGGTCGCGTAGGCATGGCGGACACCCCTCTCCTCCAGGTACTGGAGCGCGGGCCGCAGATCGTAGGACTTGAGAAAGACGGCAAAATCAGGAACGGACCAGCGCTTCAGGACTGCGGCGGTATTCGCGAGATTCACGACGACGAACAGAACCGTCACGGCTCCCAGCACACCCCTCCTGATCCCCCTTGCGTTCTGGTACAGGTACGCCACGAGAAACGGAAACGCCCACACGGCCAGCAGGAGATACCGGTAGGTGCGATGATGAGAACGACTGCTGAAGACAAACAGCAACAGGCAGAGCCATGAAATCAAGACGAACAGCGCCCTGGGGTCAAGAACGAGCCGCCGCTCATGCCGCCACCGCGACCAGGCCGCCGCGAGCATCGTCCAGGAGCCGGCCACGAGCAGGGAGATCCACAGCAGGCCAAAACCAAACGACAGCTCCTTGAAGGGCGCCACTCTTTCAGAGCTGCCGGCAATCACGGGGCTCCCAATGCCCAACGCGGCCGGCAGCGTTCGGTCCAGCACCGGAGACCAGAGCTCCTTCAGCGCCGTCTGCCAGGATTGCGACTGCATCGAAATCTCACGGGCGGCTGGATGGAGAAACGCAACGAGAACATAGGGGAGCAGCCCGGTAAGCCCGCCCAGCACGAAGACGGGCGCTGCCCTCAAGCCCCTGCGCCATCCGCCGTTCAACCCCAGCGCCACGCCCGTCACAACCAGGATCGGGAGGGCTAGCAGGGTAACGCTGCAGGCCACCCCTGCGAGCAAGCCTGCGACAAAAGCCATCAGCGCGGGACGCCTCGCGCCCTCCCCGGCCTGCCGTTGAACGATCCACAGAGCCGCGGATGAAAGCAGGATGAGGGTTGGATAGCCGGGCAGCGCGCTGCCACTTTGCAGAATCAGGAGGAACGTTGAGCCGTAGAGCAGGAGAAGAACCCCCGGCCATATATCGGCCAGACGGCCCCACCGGCGGAGGATCAGGAGCCCCAGCGCAAGCGACACGAGGCCGAATCCGAACGCCATCAGGCGGGCGCCCAGAGCCGTCCTGGGCAGCAGGTTTACGATCGGCGCCATCAGGTACGCGTCCAACGGAAACCCGTAGGGCTGTCCGAGGAACAGGAGCGGAAAGCTGCCCTGAGCGATCTGCTTCGCCTGCAGCACCGTGATGCATTCATCGTCCGCGGCTGGTATGCCTGCGCAGCTGACGCCAAGAACGAACAGCCGCAGCCCCACGGCGAGCACGGCCGCCACGCTCACGCCCAACCACATCCAACGTGATCTGCCCTGCATGACAAGTATTCCTCTCCGTAATCCATGCAGAAACCGGGACCTTCACCGCGTGAGACGCTCCCCGCCTGCCATGGCCGCTCAGGAGGCCGAGCACCCACGAGGACACGGGCAGGATCGTTGCATTTTGCGCAGTCTCTTACAAGCACTGGCGAAGGAATCGGCTTGTGGCCTGCACGCGCGCGGCTAGAATTGCTCCCATGTTTGAACACACGGGCGAGAAACCTATGAAACGCATCGGACGATTTCTGCTGCGCCTCGCAGTCACGGGCCTGCTGACGTTTGTACTGCTGGAGCTGGGGCTGGCCTGGCTCAGCCGCTCGGACCGCTGGCCTTACTCCAAGCCGTCCTACCGCGCTGCGAACGCGCAGTCCCGCTTCTGGGCGGACCTCGACCCGGTGGTGGGCGTCTGGCACGAGCCGAACTCCACGTACCGCCACGTCACGCCGTGCTTCGATCTGACCTATAAGGCCAACTCGTACGGAGCGCGCGATCGCGAGCGACAGGCGGACGCGGAAGGGCGAAGGCGCGTGGTGGTGCTGGGCGACTCGCAAATCGAGGGCTACGGCGTGGCCACCGAGGCCCGCCTGAGCGACCGGCTGGAACGGATCACGGGAATGGAGCACCTGAACTTCAGCACCGCCGGCTCGTTCGGTCCGCTGCAGTACTCTCTGCTCTATTCCTCGCGCGCGGCGCGCTTCGAGCACGCAGCCGTGCTGGTGGGAATCCTGCCGGATAACGACTTTGAGGACGACGACCCCGACTTCGTCCGCTCCGCCCATGCCGGCCGATACAGGCCTTACCTGAGCGGCGCGTACCCCGACTACACCATCGCCTATTCCCTGCCTTCACTGCCGGCGATCCGGTCCTCCTTCAGCCCGGAGTTGCTCGCCCGTCAGTTTTCCTACACGGCGATTGTCCTGAAGAACATCATCGGGACCCGGCGCCAGCAGCGCTCCGGAAGGCCGCCCGGCTACTCGGGCTACTTCGACTACACGCCCGCGCAATGGGACCGGCTTCGCTTCGTGCTGGGGCAACTCCGGGCCGCAACGGGAGACAGGCCGCTCGTGGCGCTCACGATTCCCTGCTGGAACGATGTCCAGCGCACGCGAAAGAGCGGCACGCCGCCGCTGCCACAGCAGATGGCCGCGCTGTGCGCCGAACTCGGCATCGAATACCTCGACCTGCTGCCGGCGACCATGGCGCAGCCGGACGGCGGGGAATCCTGCTACCTGACCTGCGACCGCCACTGGAGCGCGCGCGGGAATGAACTGGCGGCGGAGCAAGTTCTCGCGACCTCCCTGTACCAGACGCCTCCGCCCCGCCCATGACAGGAGAAAGCCCCCTCTGTTCTTGGCCGTCCGAACGTTCCTGCGTTTACAGGGCCTTGGCTGCGCAGGGAGGCCAACGGCATGCAGGTTCCGGATCCGCCTCCGGCTCCCTGCCAGCCATGCAAATACTAGGCTTTCATAACACTTTCAGATTGATTCGGACCGCCTTCCTGAAGGATGATACCGACAACGTCGACTGAAACGAAAAGGCCATGCCATGAAGTGCTTTATTGCCCCGGTTGTACGTTTTGTCTGCGCCGCCCAGCTCGCCGCGGCCCAGGCTGAGTCTGTCGCCGCGCCCACCAACACACACGTTCCCGCCGTGGTTGCCGATACCGCGGCCCCGGCAGCGACCCACGCGCCTGCGCCCGCAGCCGCGCACCCCGCCGCGGACGGGCAGACCCCGGCCAGCAACCCGGCCGCGGCCGTTCCCGCTTCGGCAGCGACGTCAGGCGGGACGCCCTGGTACGGCCGCCGCCCTGTCGGCCGGCTCGAAGCCGGCACGCGCTACACGCACTACAAGCTGAAGGAAACCCGGCGTGGCGGGAAAGTGGATGGTCACTACGTGGACACCTTCCTCGGCAGCCTTTCGGAGCTCGAAGAGGACCAGGACCGCTCCCCCAACAAGGTCTTCATCCAGTACAAGCCGTGCCCCTACGCGGGCTTGGGCGTTTCGTATGACCATGTGCGCGCAGTAACAATGGATTCCGGCGGCGGCGACGGCACCGTCGATGCGGAGGGCCCAATCCTCTACGTGACGGGGTGCTATCCCAACAGGACCCGCGCCACGCCCTACTGCGAACTCGGTTACGTCATGTATAACACCCATTTTGACGAGAACCGCAGCTGGTCCAGCGGCGGCCGGCGCGCCATAACAGTCCACGATTCGTCGGGCCCCGTGCTGGCCGCCGGCCTGGATGTCCGGGTCTGGAGAAAGATCTCGGCGGGCGTGTATTACCGGTGGGTGGACGCAGACACGGTCAAAGCAGAATTCCATAGCGATGGCGAGTTGATGGAGAGGGGCGATTTCCCCATCCGCAATGAGGCCTACGGCTTGACCCTGAAATTCGTCTTCTAACGATACCGCGCGGCTCAGTCCGCCGCCAAGTGTTGACAAACCCGATTTTTCGGGCATCCTTAAGCGCCATCGGATTTACCACATCAGCCGACGTGTCTCGCCCCCGGGGTGTGCCGTTAGCCGGGGAAAGAGAGAAATGAGAAGAAGAGCTTCCATGAGATTCTGTTTCGCGAGCATTCTCTCGGCATTCCTTTGCGTGTTTGTCGGTTGCGAGGTGAGTTATAAGGACACCGGCTCTTCGGAAACAAACGAGTCATCCCCGGCGCCGGAAACAAATGAGTCATCCCAAACGCAAACGCCGAGCACGCAAGAGAGCAGTACGACGAACCGGCCGGGGCAGGACTGCGCTTGCGATTTGAGCAAACCGTTAATCCGCGAAAAGCGCGTGGAAGGGCAGAGGAACCGATACGAAGGCACCAGGTTCTGGCGACTGTCGAATCGCTGCGACGATGGACAGTGGCAGCACATCTCGCCTGACTTCCCGTGGATCAAGGGGTGCATCAAGGTGGACGGCTCGAAGCTTACATGCGCCTGCGATCCTGCGAGGGGCGCGCACTTCTACGGCTACCG
Source organism: uncultured Victivallales bacterium (assembly GCA_964424705.1). Classification (GTDB taxonomy): domain Bacteria; phylum Verrucomicrobiota; class Kiritimatiellia; order UBA8416; family CAYRKB01; genus CAYRKB01. The sequence continues at coordinate 2,041 of CAYRKB010000068.1, read as the reverse complement.
CCTGGACGGTGACGCTGATACTTACAGCGCACCCTATCGCAAGCAGCGCGTGTTCGTGACGAAGAGCCCTTACACATTTGTTTATTACGAGCGAAGGCAACCGTGAATTGGCATCATGCTTTCCGCTAGTAGTTCTATCGTTATCACGAGCGCCGACGCCCTCTCGGACGCCTCATGAGCCGCTGTCATCGGCGCTGCTGTTCCCTTTCGCCAGACCGGACACCGAGCATTCTGCAGCTCGTGTCATCTATTACACTTGTGCCACGAGAATCCCAAAGCACTTCAAGAGCCTGGCCGTTCGGTGCGTCATACGGTCTCGGCCGGCCTTGATGTCCTGGTCTGGAGAGGAATCTCGGCGGGCGTGTATTACCGGTGGGTGGACGCGGACACTGTCCAAGCAGAATTCTACAGGAATGGCGAGTTGCTGGCGTCGGGCGACTTCCCCATTCGCAATCAGTAGCATCCCACAGGATGCAGGCTGATAGGCGGTAGGCTGTTAGTCTGTTAGGAAACTCAAGAATTCATCCCCGCTTGATCCCTGCGTCATTTACGATGTCAGAGGACTGAGATCTTTCTCTTTCCCCTAACAGCCTACAGCCTAAACCGCTTCAGCCTTGGCGGCCCAATGGGACGCCAGTGATCCGCAATGAAGCCTACGGCTTGACGCTGAAATACACATTCTAGCGGCACGGTGCGGCTCAGTCCAGCCAACCGAGCCGCTTGAGCTCCGCCTGCAGATGGCTGGCCAGTGCGCGATGCCCGCCGGGCGCGGGATGCATGAAGCTGATGCAATAGTTTGACGGATACTTCCGATTGTCAATGCGGTCCCTGATGTTGAAGTAGCTGAAGCCCGCCTCACGGCAGATCTCAACGGCTTCCTTGCGCATTGAGCCGAAAACCAGCACCTGGAATCCGTTCGCGCGGCCAAGGTCGCGGAGTTCCAGCATCGCCTTTCGCACGCCGGCGACGTCGGTGTATTCGAGCAGGGCGGGGTCGATCATGGACCGGTCGATCTCGTCCGGCTTGCACACCTCGGCGGCCAGCAATTCCTTCCGGTAGAACATCAGGGAATACAGGTAGGACTTGCGCAGGCTGGAATAATCCTTCTTCTTCAGCACGAGGAACGCCGCGCTGAAATCGTTGTCGCACCAGCCGACAATGACAATCCGCGGCTTGAACGCCAGCCCGCGGGCCCGCAGCATTTCGACTTCCTGTCCGGTATTGTAGCCGGGCACGGCGAGGTTCAGCACCTCGTAGCGCGGGCCGCCGTTCGTCGCATTCAGGTTTGACTCCAGAACGCTCAGATAGTCCTGGTCCTGATCCACGCCCCATCCGAACATGCCGGAGTCGCCGATGCCGACAATGCGCACCGCGCCGGTGCCCGCAGGGTCGTATTCCAGGCTGTCGCGCATGCCGTGCTGGTTGATGTGAAGCGTGCGGTTCCCGAACTCCCTGTCCAGCCCCGGCCGCAGCTCATAAAGCAGCCGCTTGTTGGCGCTGAGCTTCGAAATGGCGAGCAGGGGCGTAAAACTCTGGGCGTGCAACTCGCCGCCGGCCGCCATCTTTTGCAGCTGGCCGAACCCACCCTCGCTTTCGTGTTCGTGCAAATAGGCCCGTACCAGGATCTCCCCGGCGGCCAGGGAAACCGCGAGGCTGAAGCCCAGCAGAACAAGCTTGCGCAGCAACGCGCCTTCCGCGCCGCGCCGCCGGGCTGTGAGAAATGCGCCCGCCAGCCCGAGGAAGGCCGCTGCTGTCACAACGACCTTCGGCTTCCCGAGCCGGACCACCACGGCCGACGGAGCGCCCGCAATGATGGAGTGAACCAGCAGCGCCAAGAGCAGCAGCGCCACGCCGCCCGCCGCCATGCTGAGCCGCGCCGAACGGCCGTTGGCATCCATCACCCCTTGTTTGAGCCGCATGCGCGGATGCTAGGCGCGAGGCGCGCCCACGGTCAAACACAAACTATTGGACGGCGAAATGCCTCAGTGACGCAGGGGGGCTTCGGTAGGGACGCCTCTCCGAGGCGTCCGCGGACGGCCCG
>CAYRKB010000067.1:0-21645 GCA_964424705.1 uncultured Victivallales bacterium | reverse complement strand
CAGGAGTCAGGAGTCAGGAGTCAGGCGGCAGGAGTCAGGAGTCAGGAGTCAGGAGAACTCGCTCCTGTTGTGCCCGGCGGACCTGATGAAAAAAGAAACGCGACCCCGGGAAAGCGCGGATCCATCGCTTCTCCCTGCTCCCGGCGGATCGCTACACCTGACGTTCTCCTCACCCGCCAAGCTCCCGCAGGATCGCGCGCGCCAGTTCCGGCAGGCCCGGATCGCGCGCGCCCATCGTGACGACGACGTCCCCCGGCCGCGCGCTCGCCTTGACGCATTGCGCGGCTTCCTCGTAATCCGACACGACACGGCACGCCGTGCCCGCGGCCTGCAGCCGCTCCGCGAGCTGCCCGGAGCACGTCGACCGGTCCGCCGTGCCGCCGGCATCAAATACGGGCAACAGGAGCAGTTCATCGCCCGCGCGGCAGGTTCGCCCGAACGCGTCCGCAAGCTCATCGAGCATCAGGCGCAGCGGGCCATACCCATGCGGCCGCCAGATCCCGATGACGCGCCGCCCGCCGGCCGCGAGCGCATTCCAGGCCGCGCTGATCTTCACCGGGTTGTGCGCGTAGTCGTCCACCACGGTCACGCCCCGCGCCTGCCCCACGGTCTCCAGCCTTCGCTGGATTCCGCGGAAGGTGGCGAGCGCACCGCGCACAGCCTCCATGCCGCAGCCCAGCCGCTCGGCCATCAGGACCGCCAGATATGCGTTCTCCGCGTTGTGCGCGCCCGGCAGGGGAACGTGAAACGACGTGCCTCGATATGCAAAGGCCGTTCCGCCGACCTCCGGCGCGGACCGAAAGCCCCTCATCAGCTCCGGCTCCTCAAGCACGTTCACGGCGCCGCGCGCCACCTGCCCCGCGAAGCGGCGGAACAGCTCCACGGCGGTGTCGGTGTCGAAATGGTCCTTGGATACGTTGGTGATGACCGCCCAGTCGGGATGGTAGCTTACCAGGGACTTATCGCTTTCGTCCGCTTCGAAGACCCACAGGCGGCCCTTCCCCAGGCGTACGTTGCCCACGTGCCGCGCATCGACCCAGTTCAGCACCGGCGCGCCGTTGACCACCACGGGGTCGCGCCCGCAGCATTCGAGAATCCAGCCGAGCATGCCCGTGACCGTGCTCTTCCCGCACGTTCCGGTCACGGCCACCGCCTCGCGCCCCTCCAGCAGCCGCGCCAGCATGGCCGCGCGATGCACAAGCGGCACTCCGAGCCGCCGCGCGGCCTGCACGTCCGGGTTGTCGTCCTCAATGGCCGTGCTGTACACCACCGCGACGGTGTCCGGCAGCACCCCGCCGCCGTCCTGCCGCCGGAAGGGAATCCCGCCCGCGCTGAGCTTCGAAATGACGTCGATCTCACGGCCCGCGTCGAAATAGCGATCGGAGCCGGTGACGCGATAGCCCGCATGCTGCGCCGCCTGCGCGAGCGCGCTCATGCCCACGCCCGCCGCGCCCACCATATGCACATGCCCCAGGTGCCCGCCCATCACGCCGGCCCCTGCCGCGCGCGCCGCAGCTCGACCGCCACGCTGCGCGACATCGTGAGCGCACCCGGCTTATCGACGACAACGTTGACGGATAGAACCTGAGGATTCTCGAGACAGACGTCCGCGATCTTTGCGGCCAGGGCTTCAATCAGCTCATACGCGCTGCGCTCGACGATCCGCACGACCTTGTCGCGTATGACCTTGTAGTTCACCGTGTCGTCAATGCGATCGGTGCAGCCCGCCCTGGACAGGTCGCAGGCCAGCTCGAGGTTGATCAGGACGGGCTGCTTTCGCACCCGCTCATGCGGCTCTGTCCCGATGATGCATTCGACCGCCAGATCGCGTATGTGAATCTTGTCCATATATTCCTCGCCCCCGTTCCCATCGCCGGCCCGGCGCGTTCGCTCACCCCAGGTGCTGTCCGCCGTCCACATAGAGAATCTGGCCCGTGACCGTGTCCGACTCAACAAGAAAAGCCACGGCGGCCGCCACGTCGCGCGGCGTGCACTGCACCTCAAGCGGCACGGGGCCCGCCGGCTCCGCCGGCGCGTCCCCGCCATAGGCGCGCGGCGGCAGAATGGCGCCCGGCGCGACCGCGTTGACCGCAAGCCACGGCGCCAGCTCCAGGGCTGCCGCGCGCGTAAACTCGGAGAGCATCTTCTTGGAAAGCAGGTACGGGATGCACCCCGCCTCGTTCGTGGCAACGCGGCGGTCGAGCAGATTCACGACCTTGCCGCGCAGCTGCCGGGCTCCGCTGCCGCAGGCGAGCCGGCGGGCGAGCTCGCGCGTGAGGAGCATGGGCGCCAGGCTGTTGACCTCCCATTCCGTCCGGATCGCGCGCTCATCGGCGTCAAGGAACCGGCCCTTATGGAAAACGGAGGCGTTGTTGACCAGCACGTTGACCGGCCCCGCGACGCTCCAGGCCTGATCCATGACGCTGCGGCATTCCGCCTCGCCCCCAAGCCGCCCCTGCACCGCGAAAGCCGCCGCACCCGCCGCGCGCAGCCCCGCGACCAGCTGATCCGCCTCGGCCGCCGACTGGTGATAGTGCACCACCACCCGCGCGCCGCGCCGCGCAAGCTCTTCACAGATTGCGCGACCGATGCGAACCGCCCCGCCCGTCACAAGCACGGTGCATTTCTCGATATTCACGAGCCCCCCCCCGCGGATGCCAAGTAATCAGTAATCAGTGTTCAGTAGTCAGTGTTCAGTGTTCAGTAATCATGCCCGAAGAGCCATTCTGAATCCTGTCTCCTGGATTCCCTCATCTGCCCAGTATCGCCTCAGTGAAGGGAGGGGCTCCCTGCGCCCTTGCGCGCAGGAGTAGCAATTCAGGCTCCTGCCGGGTAAACCGGCAGGGAGCCCCTGCCCTTCACTGACCCATTACGCTGCTCTTTCGATTGATGTAGATATTCCGGCGGTAGTATGCATAATCTTTACCCGTGAAACGATTGTTTTCTATAGCAGTGTTGATTATCACATGCCTGCTGCCGGGGCGGCCGGCTCTTGCCCGGCCGGCTTCCACGAATCTTGTATACGTCATCCCGATCGCGGACGAGATCGAACGCGGGCTGGTATATGTCATCCGCCGGGGCGTGGCGGAGGCGCAGCGCGACGGCGCCGCTGCGGTTATTTTCGACATGAACACGCCGGGCGGGCGCGTGGATTCGGCGGAGGAGATCATCAACATCATCGGGTCCCTGCCGATCAAGACCTGCACGTACGTCAACCCCAACGCGATCTCGGCGGGCGCCATCATTGCGTTCTCCACGGATGAAATCTACATGGCGCCGGGAAGCCGCATCGGGGACGCGATGCCGATCATGCTGTCGCCCGTGGGGACGCCCCAGGAAATCCCCGGCAAGATCGAGGAGAAGGCCTCCTCCTACGTCGCCAGCCTGATCCGCTCGGCCGCGCAGCGCAAGGGGCACGATGAGAAGCTCGCGGAGTCCATGGTGCGGCCCGACGTCGGCTACTCGATCGGCGACAAGGTGATCTGCGCCACCAACCGCCTGCTCACCCTCACCAACATCGAGGCCGAACAGCTCGTGGAGCGCGGCGGCGTCACGGCGCCGCTCCTGTCCAAAGGCACGGTGGAGAATCGCGAGGCGCTGCTCGCCCGCCTGGGGCTCGCCGGCGCCGAGGTGCGCGAACTGCGCGTCTCCCCGGCCGAATCCATCGCGCGCTATATAGAGATGTTCTCCTACCTGCTGCTCATTGGCGGGGTGCTCGGCATCTATATCGAGTTCAAGACCCCGGGCTTCGGGCTGCCGGGCATCGCCGGAATCCTCCTGCTGGCGATCTGGTTCTGGGGACACCATGTGGCGGGCCTCGCAGGCATGGGCGAAGTGTTGATCTTTGTCCTCGGCGTCTCCCTGCTGGCCGTGGAAGTCTTTGTCATACCGGGGTTCGGCTTCGTCGGGTTGGCGGGCATCTCCTTGATCTTCCTGTCGCTGCTCATGGGCATGGTGGAGCACTATCCCGGCGCCCGCTACCCTTCGCTGTCCAACATGCAGCGGGCCGTGGTCGGGCTCGGAACATCGCTGACCCTGGCGTTCGTGGCGGCGCTTGTCCTCGCGCGCTTTCTCCCGAAGACGTCGCTTTATGGAAACCTTGTGCTCGGCTCTGAGGTCAGCGCCAGCGCAGGCTACCAGACCGCGCAGCAGACGGCTTCGCTGGTGGGCCTCAAAGGCGTAGCCGATTCGCGCCTGCGCCCGGCGGGCATCGGCACCTTCGGCGACCGGCGCATCGACGTGGTCACCCAGGGCGATTTTCTTGAAAAGGGAACCCCCATCCTCGTGGTCGAAGCCCACGGCAGCCGCGTGGTCGTGGAAGAAATCGGAAAGGAAGGCGCGGCATGAACATGGATGGCCAGATGCAACTCTTCTGGATTCTGCTGATCTCCGGCGCGGTCCTCACCGGCGCCGAAATCTTCGTGCCGGGCGGCATTGTCGGCAGCCTCGGCGTCTTCGCGTTGGCAGGCGCAATCGCGATGGGGTTCAAAGTGTACGGCCCGACCTACGGCTGGCTCATCGCAACCGGCATCGTTCTCCTGGGCGCCGTGGCCGTGGGGCTCTGGATCAAGTTCTTCCCCCGCTCCGCAATCGGGCGCAAAATGACGATCGGGAATGACCTAGCAAGCGCCAAAGCCTCCGACCCTTCGCTGAAAGCGCTTGCCGGAAAACGTGGCATCGCCACATCGGACCTGCGCCCATCCGGCTACGCTACGGTGGAGAACCGGCGGGTGGACGTGGTGACCGAGGGCGGCATGATTGATAAGGGCATGGCTGTAGAGGTCGTGCGGGTGGAGGGCAGCCGGGTGGTTGTAAAGGCACTGCCAGCGCAGTAGAGTCTCATGATTGTCTGAGCGTAATCTCGAGTAACAAAAGGAGTAACGTATGGAACAGAATATGGCAAAACTAGGGGTCATTCTTCTAGCGGTTGGTGTGATTTTTATCATCTTCGTGCTGGGAGTCTTCTTCTACTTCCTGGGCATCTGGGTGCGCGCGCTCATGTCGGGCGCCCGCGTATCGATCTTGTCGCTGGTCGGCATGAAACTGCGGCGCATTCCGCCGACCCTCATCGTGGACGCGCGCATTCAGTCCAGCAAAGCGGGGCTGAACCTGACGACCGACCAGCTTGAGGCCCACTACCTCGCGGGCGGCGATGTGCAGAGCGTCATTCGCGCCCTGATTGCCGCGGACAAGGCCAACATCGAGCTCTCCTTCCAGCGCGCGGTCGCCATCGACCTCGCCGGCCGCGACGTGCTCGACGCCGTGCGCACCAGCGTCAACCCCAAGGTGATCGACTGCCCGGACCCGTCTAAGGGCACGACCATGCTCGACGCCGTGGCCAAGGACGGCATCCGCCTGCTCGTCAAGGCGCGCGTCACGGTCCGCGCCAACCTCGACCGCCTCGTCGGCGGAGCCACGGAAGATACGATCATCGCCCGCGTGGGCCAGGGCATTGTCAGCGCGATCGGCTCGTCCGCGAGCTACAAGGACGTGCTGGAGAACCCGGACCAGATCAGCCGCCGGGTGCTGGGCAGTGGGCTTGACGCGCAAACCGCATTCGAGATCGTGTCGATCGATATCGCCGACGTCAGCGTAGCCGGCGTCAGCGGCGTGCGGGAAGTCGCCAACGTGGGCGCGCTGCTGGAGACCGAGCGCGCCGAGGCGGACAAGAAGCTGCGCCAGGCGGAAGCCGAAGGCCGGCGCGCCACGGCCGTCGCCTACGAACAGGAAATGCAGGCCCGCGTACGGGAGATGCAGGCGCTCGTCGTGGCGGCCCAGGCGGAGATCCCGCGTGGCATCGCTCAGGCGTTCCGCGAAGGCAAGCTGGGCGTCATGGACTACTACCGCCTTCAGAACATCGAGGCCGACACCGCGATGCGCAAGTCCATCTCCGGCGAGGAAGCGAAGGAGAAGTCCACCATTACGCCTGCGTAGGCAGCCGGCGGAGGAGTCCATTCGTGCGCGCAGGCTTTGACATCTCGGGGCTGTTCTGGCTGGTCGTGATCGCGGCATCGATCATCGGCCAGATCATGAAGGCCGCGAAGAAGCATACCGATGCGGCGCCGGGGTCACCCTCGGCGCCGCGGCCGGACCGGCCCTCCAGCGGCGAGCCGGCCCAGGAGCTTGAAGAGTTCCTGCGCAATCTCATGGGGGAGCAGGCGCCGCGCGCCGAGCCTCCGCCCGTGCTGCGGCCGGCACCCCGTCCGGCGCCCGTGGCCTTGCCCGCGCAGGATCCGGCAACATTCAGCAAGCCGACGCCGGCGTACCGCTCCGCAACAGCAGCGCCTCCGCCGTCGAGCCGCCCTGAGAAGCGCGCGTACATGCCTTTGCCAGCGGTCCCGGCGCCTCGCGAGGCAAGGGCGCGCGTGTCCCTGAAAGCGGAGGCCCAGCGCGCCGCGCCCACCCGGGCCGCAGTCGCGGCCGCCGCGGCCGCGGCCGCGGCCGCCCAGATGACGCGCCCCATCGATGCCGGCTCCAACAAGGCCCTGGCAGCGCTCACGGCCGAGGTTCACCGCCAGATCAAGACCCGCGAGTCCCTGCGCGCCGCGCTCCTGCTGCGCGAGATTCTCGGCCCGCCGGTCGGGCTGCGCGACATGCAAACGAAGTGCACGTAACCCAATTGCCTTGCCGTCAGCCGCGCGACCTGCTACCAATTGCACCCATATGAAAACTACGTCCAGACTTCTGGTGTTCGCGGCGGCGGCGCTGTGGCTCTGCGGCGGCACGTCCTTCGCCGCAGGTAAGAAACAGGCCCTTGACGCAGGCGCGCGCTATCACAAGGACCACTCGGTATACGAGGACCTTCCCTTTGCCGATGGGGACTTCTCTTACTCGCTCGGCTACGAGTACCACGACCAGGACTACTACGTGCAGCTGTCCGCCGGATACTGCCCCGACGTCGGCAACACGAGCCGGGTGGACTACGTGATCACCCCGCAGGCGAACCTCATCTTTGTGGACAAACAGTGGGAAGGCGGCGTCGGCATCCTGAACAGCTACACGTCCGATGACGACGAGACGAACGCCGAATGGACCGGCCTCTATTGGCAGCTTATTCTCGGATACACGTTCCCCGTATTCAAAATTCCCCTCAGCCTCGACGTGTACTACCCTTTCAAGTCCTGGAGCGATATCGACGAGTTCGACGTCAAGGATCTGGAATACGGCGCGACGCTGAAATTCTATTTTTGACCTGAACCGCCCTGGACGCCTGCCGGACCCGGTAATGGAACTCGCATGCCCATTTGATTTCGACACGCCCGTATCGCGGCGCGGCACCGACAGCATGAAGTGGAGCGTGCCCGACGATATGCTCCCACTGCCCGTGGCAGACATGGACTTTGCTGCGCCCGCCCCTGTTCTGGCCGCGGTGCGCCGCCGCCTGGATCACGGCGTGCTGGGCTATGCGGGCCCCACGCGCGAAGCGCAGGAGGCGATTGTGGCCGCCCTCGAGCGCGATTTCGCGTGGAAGATAGATCCCTCCTGGCTGGTTTTCGAGCCCGGCGTTGTCCCCATGCTGCAGTATGCGGTTCGCATGCTGGAGCCCGGCGAGACGCCGGTGACTTTCACGCCCATCTATCCGCCCTTCATCTACAGGACCGTCCTGAGCGGCCGGTCCCAAACGCGCGTGCCGCTCGCCGCCAGCCGCGGCACATACGAGATCGACTGGGACGCGCTTGACCGGCTGACGCGCGATCCCGCCATCCGCCTTTTCCTGGGCTGCAACCCGCAGAACCCGACCGGCCGCTGCTTCCCGCGCGCGGATCTGGAAAAGCTCGCCGATTTCTGCCTGCGGCGGAACCTGCTGATCGCCTCGGATGAAATCCACTGCGAGCTGGTGCTCGACGCGAGCTGCGCCCATGTCCCGATGGCCTCGCTGTCGCCCGAAGTCGCCGCGCGGACCATGACGTTCATGTCGCCGAGCAAGACCTACAATATTCCAGGGCTTTGCACGGCATTTGCCGTGATATCGGACCCCGAGCTGCGCCGCCGGTTCCGCGCGCAAGAGGCGGGGCTGCTGCCGCCGGTCAATGTGCTGGGCTACGCCGCATGCGCCGCCGCCTATCGCGAATGCGCTCCGTGGCGCGAGGCGCTGCTCGAAGTTCTCCGGCGCAATTGCGCCCTGGTCACGCAGGCCGTCCGCGGCATCCGCGGCCTGCAGATGAACGCCGTCGAGGCGACCTACCTCGCCTGGATCGACTGCAGGGAACTGGGCGTGGAGGATCCCGCCGCATTCTTCCGCAAAGGAGGCGTGGAGCTGTCAGACGGCAAGCACTTTGACGGGCCCGGCTTCGTGCGCCTCAATTTTGGATGCCCCCTTTCCACGCTGGAGGAGGCCCTGGCCCGCATGCGCCGCGCCGTGGAGACTCTTTGGGGGAAATAGGCGGAAAGCAGAAGCCGGAAGCCAGAACTATGCGTATTGCCGCCGTGATCATCGTCGGCGCCGCTCCTCTGCCCGCGCTCAAAGCCTGTCTGCCCGACGTGCAATAGGCCCTCGGCGCAGACGGCCACCGGCTTACGGTGCAATTGGCGAGCCGCTCACGCCGGAGGCCGTGAACGCTCTGGCTTTTCCCGTGCTCCTGCGGGAAGGCGCCCGGATTCTCGAGATCCGGCGCGGGCCGCGCCTGGAGCAGGAATACCTCTCGCGGAGCCAGCCGCCGCCAATCGCCCGCGCCAGGGGCTGAGTGGGGATGGGTGCGATTGCAATAGGTTGCAATCGCACCAAGGAGTCAGAATACAGGAGCCAGAATTCAGAATTGATTCCCAACAGTTTACGTCAGAACTTGCCGTCCAATATCGTGTCCTCAACAAAGAGGACGCGCACAACACTATGAAAAGCTTCTGACTCCTGAATTCTGGCTTCTGAATTCTGTGCGATTGCGGCCTACTGCAATCGCACCCGGGGGGATCGTTCCACAAAACCACTCCTTGAAATGTGACTCGGCTACGCCCCATAATCCCTTTTTTATGAAAGTCTGCGTGGACATCCAATCTGCCGTGACCCAGCGGGCGGGCGTGGGCCGCTACACTCGCGCGCTGGTGCATCACCTCGGCGCGGCGGCGGGCGACAACCGGCTTGCGCTATTCTACTTCGACTTCAAGCGCCGGGGCGCGGCCTTCGACGTTCCCAACGCGACCCACCGCGCCGTGCGCTGGTGCCCCGGCGCCGCTGTGCAGGCGTGCTGGAAATACGCGCGCTGGCCCGCCTTTGAATCGTTCGCCGGCAAGGCGGACCTGTATCACTTCCCCAACTTCATTCTTCCCCCGCTCCGCGGAAACCGGGCCGTGGTTACAATCCATGACGCAAGCTTCATGCGCTTCCCTGAATTCGCGGAAGAGAAGAACCTCGCCTATCTCGCTGCGCGCATTCACGACACGGTGGCCCACGCCAGGGCAATCCTCACGATTTCCAGCTTCAGCGCGAATGAAATCTCCTCCCTGCTGAATGTCGCGCCGGGGCGGATTTTCGCGGTGCACCCCGGCATCGGCCCGGAGTTCAGGCGCCCCGCAGACGAGCAGATCCGCGCCGATCTTGCCGCGCTGAGCGTGGGCGACGCGCCCTACCTGCTCACAGTCGGCACGCTGGAGCCTCGAAAAAACATCCCGCTGGCCATCGAGCTCTTCGAACGCATGTCCTGGTTTCATGGCCGGCTCGTGATCGCGGGGATGAAGGGCTGGAAGTGCCAGCCGATTCTGGACCGCATGCTCAGTTCATCCCGGGCCCCGGACATCCGGTACCTGGAATATGTGCCCGACACGCGCCTGCCTTCGCTCTACGCGGGGGCGACGCTCTTTGTCTTTCCCTCATTCTATGAGGGATTCGGGTTTCCCCCCCTGGAAGCCATGGCTTGCGGCACGCCGGTTCTTTCGTCCGCAGGCGGCTCGCTGCCCGAGGCGCTCGGCGACGGCGCCGTGGTGCTGGACTCCATGGACCCGGAGCGCTGGGCCGCCGAGGCGCAGCGGCTGCTGCACGATGCCACGCGGCGCTCCGTCCTGGTGCAGCGGGGACTGGCCAAGGCCGCCTCCTATACCTGGGCCGAAACTGCGCGCAAGACATGGGATGTGTATCAACGCGTCGCCGCGATGGGAGACTAGCCCTTGAAGATCGCCCTGGATGCCCGCTGGATCTTTCCCGAAATCTCCGGAATCGGCGCCTACACGCGCGAGCTGGCCCGGCATTTGGCGCTGCTTGACCGGGATAACGCCTACCTGCTTCTGTTCGACAACGCCGCGGTGATGGAGCGCACCGTCCGGGAAATCAATCTCTCTTCGGCGCCGAACTTCGAGGCCGCGCTGGTCGGCTACGGCGTCTTCTCGCCCGGGAGCCAGCTCCGCCTCCCGGCGCTGCTGCGGCGCCACAAAGCCGACGTCTACCATTCCACGAACTACATGATGCCCCTCTTCGGAATGGGCGCGGTGCGGCGCGTTGTCACCATTCACGATGTAATCCCCATGATCTTCCGGGACCAGGTTGCGAAGTCCCGCAAGGCGCGCCTGTACCCCGTATATCGCCGGCTGATGATCGAGATCGGGAAACGCGCAGACCTCATCCTCACCGACAGCCGCGCGTCGGCGGCCGACATCATCCGCCAGCTCGGCATTCCGCCGCAGCGCGAGCAGGCCGTGCGCCCGGTCTATTGCGGCGTGGCCGACCGGTTCCGCCCGCCTGCGGCCCGGCCCCCGAAGCTTGCCTCCGAGCCGCGCTGCGTGCTGTACGTGGGGCGCGCGGACCCGTACAAGAACATCGGCGTGCTGATCCGGGCATTTGCCGCCGCGCGCGGGCTCTGCCCCTTCCCCCTTGACCTCGTGGTGGCCGGCTCGCCCGACCCGCGCTACCCGGAAGCCGGCGCGCTGGCGCACAGCCTGGGCGTGGCGGGCCACGTGCGCTGGACCGGATATCTTTCGGACGCGGACCTTGCGGCCCTGTACCAGCGCGCGGATGTTCTGGTGCATCCGTCCCGCTACGAAGGGTTCGGCCTGCAGGTTCTCGAAGCCATGGCCTGCTGCGTGCCGGTGGTCTGCAGCAACGCGGCCTCCCTGCCGGAAGTCGCGGGCGACGCGGCCCTGCTCGTCGCGCCGGACGATGCGGACGGCTTTGCCGCAGGCATTGTGCGGGTGCTGACCACCCCGGCCCTGGCCGTGGAGATGGCGCACAAGGGGGCGGCGCAGGCCGCGAAATTCACGTGGGAGCGGACCGCGCGCGAAACATTGCGGTGCTACGGGGAAGCGGCGCGCGGGGCGCCGCGCTGAGGGGATGCGATCCATGGAGTCTTTTCCGGAGGAATGGCGGACGATGCGCGTGGCGCTGAGCCACGACTGGCTCACCGGGATGCGCGGCGGAGAGCGCGTGCTGGAGATTCTCTGCCGCGGCTTCCCCGGCGCGCCCGTATTCACGCTGCTGCACAAGCCCGACGCGATCTCGGCAGAGATCAATTCGCACCCGGTGCACACCTCGTGGCTTCAGCATATTCCCGGCATCGCGCTGCATTACCGCAAGCTGCTGCCGCTCTTCCCGGCCGCAGCGCGATCCCTGCGGGTGCCGCCCGCGGACCTGCTCATCAGCACCAGCCATTGCGCGGCGAAAGCCGTGCGCCCCCCGCCGGGCGCGCGGCACCTGTGCTACTGCTTCACGCCGATGCGCTACGCATGGTGCTTCCACAAGGAGTATTTCAGCGGAAGCCCGGTCATGGCCCTCCTCGCCCGGCCGCTGCTCGCGGGGCTGCGCCGCTGGGACCGCTCCACCGCCGGGCGCGTGGACCGCTTCGTGGCCATCAGCGCGCACATCCGCCACCGCATCCGCGAAGCCTACGGGCGGGAGTCGGACGTGGTCTATCCGCCCGTCGCGGTGGAGGCCTGGACCCCGGGCCCGGCGCCTCGCGCCGACTTTGACCTCATCGTCTCGGCGCTGGTGCCCTACAAGCGCGTCGACCTGGCCGTGCGCGCCTATTCGCAGCTGGGCTTCCCGCTCAAGGTCATCGGCGTCGGCGGCGAGATGGATCGCATGAAGGCCTGCGCCGCGCCCAACGTGCAGTTTCTCGGGTGGCAGCCGGACGAGAACATCCTGGAGCACTACCGCAACTGCCGCATGCTGGTGTTCCCGGGCGAAGAGGACTTCGGGCTCGTGCCGCTCGAGGCGCAGGCGTGCGGGCGGCCCGTCGTGGCGTTTGCCCGCGGCGGCACGCTGGAAACGGTCGTGGACGGCACGTCGGGCGTGTTCTTCCCGGAGCAGACGGAGGAGTCCCTGCTCGGCGCGGTGCGCGCCTGCGCCGCCGCGCGCTGGAACGCCGCCGCCATCCGGGCGAATGCAGAGCGCTTCGGAGCGCGCCAATTCGTAGACGGGCTGGCGGCCAGCATCGCGCGCTGCATGAACAAGGCACCGTGATGGAGCGCTACGGAAGGCAGGACTGGCCCGCCAGCATGCCGCTCGCAAACGCCCACTGCAGGTTGTAGCCGCCGCACGGGCCGTCGAGGTCCAGCACTTCGCCGGCAAAGAACAAGCCGCGCACCAGCCTGCTTTGCAGCGTCCTCGGGTCCACTTCCTTGAGGGCGGCTCCGCCGCGCGTCACCATGGCTTTTTCAAAGCCTTCCGTCGCGGCAACCGTCAGCTGCAGGGCCGTCAGATTCCGCACGAGCCGGTCCCTCTGCCCTCGCGCGAGCCGCGCCACGGGAAGATCCTCGCGGATGTCGCTCAGCGCGCAAAGCCGCGCAGCGAGGGCGCCCGGCATGAACTCCTGCAGAAGCCGCGGAACCCGTCGCGCGCCCGCCGCGTCCCGCCCCTCTGCAAGTCGCTCCGCCCAGGCGCCGGCCTCCGTGCCCGCCACCCAGTTGATCTGCACGACGGCCTGCGCCCCGCGCGCAAGCACCTCGGCCACGCAGCCCGAGAGATCGAGCACGGACGGGCCGGAAAGGCCCCGGTGAGTGAACAGCAGAGGGCCGCGCGCCCGCTCGCGGGCGAATGCCTTGTCGCATACCCGCATCTCCACGTCCGGCATGGTGTTGCCAGCCAGCTCCCCCGGCCACGCCGCCTCGGCCACGAGCGGCACGAGCGCGGGCACAGGCGGATGGAGCGTGTGGCCCGCCTGCGTGGCAAGCGCGTAGCCGCCGCCCGTGCCGCCCAGCGCCGCGTAGCTCTTCCCGCCCGTCGCGAGAATCACCGCCCGGGCGCGGATCTCGCTCCCGCCTGCCACCACCCCACGCACGTTGTTCTCTTCGACCAGCAAACGGCTGACGCATGTGCCCGTACGCACCTCCACGTCGCAACGATCCTGACGGCGCGCAAGGATGTCCAGCACGGACGCGGCGGACTGCGTGGAGGGGAATACGCAGCCATCCTGCTCCACGACCGTCTCGAGCCCGCGCGCGCGGAGCCAGCTGCGCAGCGCATCCGCCCCCAGCCCCGCCAGCGCGGGCGCCATGAAACGGCCCTGCCTCCTGAACGACTCCATGATCGCTTCCGCCGGCGCGGCATGCGTAACGTTGCATCGCCCGCCGCCGGTTGCCAGCAGTTTGAGCCCGGGCCGCGGCATCTGTTCGAACACGACGACGGCCAGCCCGCGCTCCGCGCACGTGCGCGCCGCCATGAGCCCCGCGGCCCCGCCCCCGACAATGGCCACATCGGCCTCTCGTGTGCTCATGGCGACACGATAGCGCTTCCCGGCCCGGACGTCGAGCCGGGCGTCCGCGCCGACAGTTGATTTGTGAAGCCGCTTATGGCAGTCTTACCGGCGGTTGGCGGGAAGCATCGGACGGGGCACGATACTATGCCGGCGCAAGCAACAGAAGGCAGCGAAACGTTGTCGGTTCAGGATGCCCGTACTCTGTGGCAGGGCGTGGTGCCACCGGAAACATCTCCCACGGTATCGATTCGCAGCCCCGGATCGACGCAAATGGAGGAAGCCCTGCGCGCCCGCCCTGCGGTTCGCCGGCTCGACGCCCCCGGAGCCGCGGCCCCCGGCGATCAGCCGGGCGATTTCGAGATTCTCAAGCTTCTGGGCGAAGGCGGCATGGGGGTCGTATATTCCGCCCGCCAGGTTTCCCTGAACCGCGCGATTGCCATCAAGATGATCAAGCCCGGGGAATCGGGTGACGATCGCAACGTGCAGAAGTTTCTCACCGAGGCGGTTGTCACCGGCGGCCTCGACCACCCCAACATTGTGCCCGTATACGATGTCGGGGGGACGGCGGACGGTAAGATCTTCTACGCCATGAAGGAGGTCGCGGGCACCTCCTGGTCCCGCGTCCTGGCCGCGAAAAGTCTCGATGAAAACCTGCGCATCCTTCTTTCTGTCGCGGACGCCGTCGCCTTCGCGCATGCCAGGGGATTTGTCCACCGCGATTTGAAGCCCGACAACGTGATGCTTGGCGAATACGGCGAGGTCCTCGTGATGGACTGGGGACTCGCCTGCCCCGCGGCTTTCGACCCGGCCAGCCGGGGCTCTGCCTCCGGGCTGGCGGGCACGCCCGCCTACATGGCGCCGGAGATGGCGCGCGGCCAGATGGAACGCATCGGCCCCGCCTCCGATGTATACCTTCTCGGCGGAATTCTCTACGAGATCGTCACGGGGCAGCGCCCGCACACGGGCAAGAATGTGTACGAGTGCATTGCCGCCGCGCAGGAGAACGTCATCCAGCCAACCGCGCAGCGCGGCGAGCTCGTGAGCATCGCGCTGAAGGCCCTCGCCACGGACCTGCCCCTGCGCCATCCGTCAGTCAAGGAGTTCCAGAAGGCCGTCCGCGAGTACCTGGCCCATGCGGAGAGCTTGCAGCTATCTGCGTCCGGCGACGCCAGAATGGACAAGGTGGCAGCCGCCGCGCCTTCCGCCGTGTATCGCGAGCTCACCGAGATCATCGTCGGCTACCAGCAGGCCCTGCACCTGTGGAGCGGCAACCGGGCGGCCGGGGATGGCCTTTTCCGCGCGCGCGAAGCCCTGGCCGGCGTCGCGCTGCAGCGGGGCGATCTGGCGCTCGCGGAATCGGAGACGTCCGCGCTGGCTGACCACGGGGCGCTTCACGGAGCGGAGCCGGACGAGCAGGAGCGCATTCAGAAGCTGCGCGGACGCGTGCAATCGGGCGTCTCGGCCGCGCGGTCCCGCCGGCGGCTGCTGCGCTTCAGCGTAGCCACGGCGATCTTTGCGGGCCTCGCCGCCCTGGTCATTACGGGCCAGGCCTATCTCGTGGCGCGCACCGGACGTGCCCTGTCGCACCGCGCGGAGGAGCAGGCTGTCCGCGAGCGGGACCGCGCGATTGCCGCGGAAGCCACGCTGCGGGAGCGCCACGCGGAGCTGCAGGGCGCCATTGCGCGCAGCGGCCGGGACAACTATCTCAACGCGATCGCGCTCGCGGAGCGCCACGTGCGCGACGGCAGGCCGCTCGAGGCGGAGGAGCTCCTGTGGAGCACCGCCGCCGCCGCGCGCGGCTGGGAGTGGGGCGCGCTCCTGGCGCTCTGCCGTCGCACGCTTGTGACCCTCGGGCCGCAGGCCTCCGCCGTTCAGTGCGTCGCCCTCTCATCGGACGGCGGCGAAGCCTTGACGGTGGGCACCGACAGCTCCGTCCGCCTGTGGAATGTGAGCACCGGCCAGACACGGATCCTGCTCGATTCGGAGCCCTCGCCCATCGTGATCGGCGTTTTCGCCGCCGACGGGCGCAGGCTATTCACCTGCACCCCCTCGGGGCTCCTGGAGATCTGGGACCGGAAATCCGGAGAGAGGCAGGCCGCGCGGCAGATGACGGGGTACACAAGCGGCACGGGGACGCCAGCCTTTTCCAGCACGGGCCGGTTCATCCTGAGCGGCTCGAAGGGACAGCTGCGCATCTGGACTTCGGAGACGGGCCAGAATACCACCAACGTGGTGCTCGCCGGCGCCGCGGACGAAATCGACTGCGTCGCACTGCATCCCGACGGCCGCCGGGCGCTGGTGCAATGCGGAGCACAGGCGCCCGGGCTCTGGAACCTGCAGACCGGCGCCCTGGACCGTTCGCTCTATTTCGAGGGCCTCACCAGCCCGCTGGGCGCGGCAGCCCTGTCCAAGGACGGCCTGCGTATCGTGGCAAACAGCGGCGTTTGGGCGGGAATCTGGAATCTCTCCACCGGCAAGCGGCTGGAACTGCTGGGCGGACATACGGACCCCGTTCTAGCCGCCGCTCTATCAGGAGACGGGCGTCTTGCCATCACCGGCAGCGCGGATCGCACGGCGCGCATCTGGGACGCACTCAGCGGAGACGCATTTCTTGCCCTGCAGGGGCATGCCGCCGAAATCCTTTCCGTCGCTTTTGCAGCCGACGGAAAGCGGGCCGTGACAGCATCTGAGGACGGGACGGCCCGGCTCTGGGACACGGAACGCGACGGCAGGCGCCTCATGACTCTCGCCGGCCACGCGGGCCCCGTGACGGGCGCGGGATTTCTCGCGGGCGATAACCGCGTTGTCACGGCCGGGAAAGACGCCACCGTGCGGATCTGGAATGCCTCCACCGGCGCGGAAGAAGGCCGGTTCACCGGGCAGAAGGACCCCGTTACGGGACTATCGATTTCCCCCGACGGGAAACGCCTCGCCGTGATCGGGCGGAAGCAGCTCACGCTTTGGAACGCTGAGCGCCTGCAGCCGCTATCATCGACGAACTTCGCGACGGACATCGCGCGCAAAATCTGCTTCACGCCGGATGGAAAGAGCCTGGCCATCGGCGCTGCGGATACACGGCTTATTGACGCCACAAGCGGCGCGCTGCTGAGAGTGGTCGGGCAGACGGAGTCGCCGGCCTCTGCGCTCGCCTTCTCGCCCGACGGAAAGAGGCTTGCGGCCGGCACGCGCCAGGGGGTGACAGTGTGGGACGCGTCGAACGGAGCCGTCCTGTTGCGCATGCCCGGCCCCGCAGTCTCCGCCCTGTCGTTCACGCCGGACGGACGTCGGATCCTGTCGGCCGGATCACGAAAGCTGACAGTGTGGGACGCCGCAACGGGCCGGCCGCTCACGGAGCTGACCGCCCACGAGGGGTGGGTCACATCGCTGGCGTTTACGGCCGACGGCCTCGGCATGCTGAGCGCGGGCGACGATTCCGTGGCGCGCATGTGGATCTCGCTTCGCCCGGCCTCGCCCCGGGAAGAGATCGAGGCATCCTTGCGCGAGCATTCGGCCAGGCGGATTCAGGCCGGTGCGCCCTGAGCCGAGCCCTTGCCGGCTGGCGCTTCATCCGCCGCGCCCCATGGGATCGTGAAACGGAACTCCGTCCACTCATGCTCACGGCTGTCGACGCTTACCTCGCCCCCATGTTCGCGCACAAGCTTCTGCACCACGGTGAGCCCCAGCCCCGTGCCGCGTGACCCTTTGGTGGAAAAGAACGCGGAAAATATCTTGGCCAGCTTGTCCGGCGCGATGCCGCAGGCCGTGTCGCGAAAGCGCAGAAAGGCCCCGGGCGCGCCGTCCAGCGGATCCACGCTGAGCCGGATCAGCCTCTCTCCGGTCAGTTCGTGCGACTCAAAAGCGTCCATGGCGTTGAGAAGCAGGTTCAGCAGAATCCGCTGCAGAGCCATCTCATCGGCAAACAGGATCTCCACCCTCTTGTCGCAGGCCAGCTCGAACCGTATGCCCAGCTCTTCCAGCTTCGGGCGCATCGGATCTACCACGGCCCGGACTATTCCCGGCACATTCACCGGCAGGCGCGAGGGCGCGCGATCCTTCACGAATCCAAGCATGTTCATCACGAGCCCGGACATGCGCTGTTCCTGCTCGACGAGCATGGCGAGGTACTGCTCCATCTCGTCACGGCTCTGGCGCTCGATCGCCTTGTGCATGATGGCAAGCGTCAGCCGGAAGCCTGTGATTACATTCTTAATGTAATGGGCAAGGCTCGCCATGGCCTCGCCCACCGCGGCGAGGCGGGCCTTGCCGACGGATTCGGCCTCCCATGCCTCCCTCTCGAGAAAAACGCCGAGAATGTTCGCGGCGCTGGCGGCGAGACGCAAATCCAGCTGCGTGAACGCCTCCTTCCGGTTGCGACGGTCGAGAAAAAGCACGCTTCCCATGCCGACCGGCGCGCACAGGGCCGACGAAACTCCCTGCACAACAATGCTCTGGCTCGGGTCAAAGCGGCTATCCCCAAGGGGGTTTGTTATCAAAATCGCGCTTCCTTCCTCGACAGCCTGCCGGATGATCGTGCGGCTGATACGCAGCTCGCCGTCCTGCTTGGCCGTGCCGGCGCTGGCCTGCGCGATCCAGTTGCCCGGCTCGCCCTCGCCGCACGTCAGCAGGCTTACGGTGTCCGCAGCAAGGAGGTTGCGCATCTCGTCAAGAATCGTTTGCAGGATCGTCTGCCGCTCCGTCTTGCTCGCCACAAGCTGGCTGATCCGGCATATCTCGCGCAGGATCTTGTTCTCATGCTCCAATTCCTCCCGGGACACGGAAGATAGCTTTCCTGTCAAAAAGTCTGCTTCGGTTCGCGAGATGGACAGCAGAATGCTCCCGGCAGATTCAGTGCCCGCAGAGGTGGAGGGCGCGGGAGACGGCAGCTCAGTAACTGTGAGCAGCGTTGCGCCGATCAAGATCTCATCCCCGTTCGAGAGCGGAGCCGTCTGAACCTTTCGCCCGTTGAGGTACGTGCCGTTCTTGCTGCTCAGGTCCTCGAGGGTCGCCCGAGTGACGCCAAGCACAATGCGCGAATGATTTCGGGAGGATTCAGAGTCGTCTAGACAGAGGGCGCAGCTGCTGCCGCGCCCGATGACTATCTCGCCCGGTGAGTTCAGCTCGATTTCACGCCCCAAGCCCTGCGGTGCTTTGGTGATCCGGAGCTTCATCTGGCGCCTGCCGCTCAGGTCTTGTGACGGTACGTAATTCGGCCCTTGCTGAGATCGTACGGGGAGATTTGGATTGTAACTTTGTCGCCGGTCGTGATGCGTATGAAATTCTTGCGCATCTTGCCGGAAATGTGAGCCAGAACTTCGTGATTGTTCTCCAGCTTCACCATATACATGGTGGCCGGCAGAACCTTCACAACCGTCCCCGTCAGCTCTATAGAATCGTCTCTCGACATTGCTTTCTTTCCAAAAGTGGAAGGTACGTATAGTTTAACACCTCTGCATTGGCAAGGGAATTCCTGCACATGAACGCAAACAGATTTGAATCGCCGCCCGCACCGGCACCGGCTCGCACCGAATTGCTGGCGCCCGCCGGCGAGAAAGAGGCCGCCTTTGCGGCGCTCTCGAACGGCGCAGACGCGATCTACCTTGGCACCCCGCGCTTCTCGGCGCGCGCTGAGGCGGCGAATATGACGCTCGAGGAGATCGGCGAAGTGACTTGCTTTGCCCACAGCCTTACCCCTCGCCGCCGCGTCTACGTCGCTCTCAACACCCTGATCAGAGAAGACGAAATTGCCGACGTCGCCGATACGCTCTCCGACCTGACCGACATGGGAATTGATGCAGCGATCATCCAGGACCTGGGCGTCTTTCACGTGGCGCGCCGGCTCTTCCCCTCGCTGCGCCTGCACGCCAGCACGCAGATGGCGGTGCATAGCCTCGCGGGAGCCCGCACCCTTGCCCGCATGGGCTTCCAGCGGGTCACTCTCGCGCGCGAGCTCACGCTAAGGGAGATCCGGCAGATCGCCGCCGGGTCCGGACTGGAAACGGAAGTCTTCATCCATGGCGCGCTCTGCTACTGCTACAGCGGCCTCTGCCTCTTCTCGTCCCACTTGCGGGGCCGCAGCGGAAACCGTGGCCGATGCGCTTATCCCTGCCGCGACGCTTTCCGCCCGGCGCAATCCGCGGCTGGCGCGGCGCCTTCCGCTTTTGCCGCGCTCCCCTTTTCCATGAAAGACCTCGCGCTCCCCGCATCCGTCGAGGCCCTGCGCGACGCCGGCGTGAGCAGCCTTAAGATCGAAGGGCGAAAGAAGAGCCCGCTCTATGTGGCTTCGGTGACGCAATTGTACCGCGGCCTGCTCGACGGCTCTTTGAACGCCGCGCAGAGATCGGCTATCGAGGACGACGTGCGCACCGTATTCAGCCGCCCCTGGACGGATCTCTACATCGAGTCCCCCCGGCGCCAGGCTGCCGTCGATCCGCATTGGACCGGGCACCGCGGCACGCGCGTGGGCAAGGTCGAAACGGTCATCGCGCGGCGCGGATCCCCGCCCCTCCTACGCTTCAAGACCGCGCGCGCCATAGAACGCCATGACGGGCTGCAGGTGGACCTGCCAACCCATGACCGCCCGTACGGGTTCCCCGTGGACGCGCTGCGCATCGTCGCAGGGTCCGGCACCCGTGAGGCATTTGAGGCGCCGGCAGGCGCCACGGTCGAGATTGAGCTGCCCGCAAATGCGCCTCCCTTGCCCGCGGGCGCGCCGGTGTACTGCGCCTCCTCACAGGCGACGAAGCGCAAATACCGATTCCCGTCGCCCAAGCCTGGAGAGTTCCGGCCGCGCAATGATATTTCCGTTGAGGTGACGGTGGAGGCAAATCGCTTAAAGGCCGCCGCGCGCTGCCTTCTGTACGACGCCGGAGGTGCGCCCGTCGAAGCCGAGCTCGCCGTGGACAAGCCGTTCGAGCCAGCCCGTTCGGAAGATGGCATGCGTGAAGCCGCAGAACGCACCTTTGCAAAAACCGGCACAACGTCACTGCGCGTCACCAGCTTCCTGTGGACCAATCCGCACGGCCTCTTCGTGCCGGTCTCAACGTTGAACGATCTGCGACGGACTTTGACCGACGCAGTGGAGAAGCACCTGGCGACAGCCCGCGCCACCCGCAAGCTGACCATCCGGCAAAACATGAATCTACCCCGCCCGCCCGCGGCACAGCCTACGGCCGTGCCGCCGCCCCTGCAGTGGTCGATCAAGGTGGATGATCTCACGCGCTTGGACGCGTTCTCAGACGCGCAGTGGGCGGACGTCGGCGAGATTGTCCTTGATATCGGGGCGCCCGCCATGGCCGAACTCAGCGACAGACTCGCCGCTCTTCAGCAGAAGATAGGAAGAGAACGCATACGACTGGCTCTCCCGCTGATCACAAGAGAATGGGAGCAAGCGGACCTGGCCGCCAAAACGGCACATTGCCTGCGGGCGGGCTGGCGGCGCTGGGAGGCGTCGAATCTCGCGGCCTTCGACGACCTCGGGCTGAACAGCCCCGCTTCAGGCACAGACTCGGCGCTTGACCTTACCTCGGACTGGCCTCTCTTCGTTCTAAACCCCGCCGCTGCCAGGCAACTGCTCGAACTGCAGGTCTCCAGGTTTACGCTCTCGCCAGAAGACGGCCTGCGCAACATGTCGGCGCTGGTGCGACAGTTCCCGGAAGCCGCCACCGTGCTCGCGTACCAGGATACCCCTCTCTTCATATCCGAGACCTGCGCCTTCGCCTCCGGCAATGAGGGCTGCCCCGGCCGGAAGAACTGCGGCTTCATGCAGATGCCCATCGATTCATCCAAAGGTGAATCTGTTCTCATCCTCAACCGCAACTGCCGCACCGTTGTCGTCAACCACGAACCCTACAGCCTGCTGGCCCACCTACCCGCCCTGCGCGCCGCAGGATTGCGTCACGCGCGCGTTGATTTCTCCTGGAGGCCTCGCGCTCCCGAGGAAGCGGCCTCGATCTGGCATGATCTGCGCGCAGGAGTGCTACGTCGTCCTTTCCACGCGGGCAGCGCGATGCGGGAGCTGCAATGAGCTCCA
>CAYRKB010000066.1:11150-21894 GCA_964424705.1 uncultured Victivallales bacterium | reverse complement strand
TCAAGAAGACCTGGTATGAGTTCCGGCTGGATCCGCGCCACCCCCTTACGCTCCAAGTGGGCCCCGCGGAGTACTGCCAGAGCGACCGGCACTATGAGACCGACAAAGGCTCGACGCCGCGCATCCTCGCCCCGATCCTGGCGTCAGACACCTTTGAGCGCGCCTTCCTATTGCACGATTCGATCTGTCTGCACCACGGCGCGTTCTTTGCTGACGCTCTGAACGGCCCCTACACCTTTCGCCCCATGTCCAGCTCGGAGGCCCACGCCATGCTCAGGGTAGCCTGCAAGGCAGACGGCGCCGGTCCAGCCATGCAGGATCTCATCTGGGCGGCGGTGCGGACCTTCGGCCCCAGGTGGTAGAGACCCGGTCACACCCCAGCGGCCGCGTCAACGTTGCAGTTGCTGCGAAACCCGTCTATAGTCACGACCTCAGTGGCCAAATCATGGCGGTTCGGCCGGCATAACGTACAAAGGGAGTTCTCCATGGCGAAGGCAATGACGAAGAGTCAGATTGTGGCGGGGTTGGCTGAGGCGGGTGAAATCAGCAAGAAGCAGGCAGTTGCGTTGTTGGATGCTTTGCAGGCCATGGCGTACAAGGGCGCCAAGGATGGGTTCACGGTTCCGGGGCTTGGCAAGCTGGTCCTGGTAAACCGCAAGGCGCGCATGGGCCGCAACCCGGCGACCGGCGAGACGATCAAGATCAAGGCCAAGAAGGTCGTGAAGTTCCGTGTAGCGAAGGCCTGCAAGGACGCCATCCTTGGCTGATTGCATCAACCTCCGGTCCACCGATGCATCGCCTGTTCTTCCGGGCGTGTGGGCGCCGCTCCAGAACAGGCCATCAGTCACATCTCAGTCACCAGCGAGGCAATCCGTTCGGTGCCTTTCTTTCACGTCTTTGCCTTTGTGCGCCCTTGCACATCTCAAGCACCTGCGCCTTGAGTGGGGGAGCCCTGAATTTCAGCACACTGACACCGTCTTTTGCCTCCGCTTCAGTGGGGGTAGACTGTCAGCAAATACGGCTGAACGCCTTTGGTTTACCTGACAAAAACCTGACAGCAAAGCTATGACACTCAAAATCACCAATGAAAGTGAAAATAAAGCACAGCTTCCCAAGCTGAACGTCGCGGGTTCGATCCCCGTCTCCCGCTCCAACTTTTCAAGCAAATAACCCTTTGTTTATTGGCATTTTCTGGCATTTTGCGTTTCTGGCCGTACACGGATCATGTGGCGCAGTCATGCGCAATCCAGGGCCAGTTTACACACACAAACAAACACACAGGATGTTTGGGTGCTTCCCGAATGGATGCATTTGAACCGCGGGAAAAGTGAAAAGTTTGCGCTTCATGCATCAGCGCGCCGAACTATTTCGCCACCTCATCCAAGCCCACCACGCCACCGTGACGCCGAACGCTCGGGCGCCGGCGCGCACCGCGGACACGCCATAGGCGTGCTGGATCCGGTGGGTGTGAGGTGCCGGAGTGTGCTCGACTGGGCGCTCACATTGAACTCCGCAGGCGCCTTTGTCAGAAGTCGGAGTAGCTCCCGCAGGTCCCAGATGAAGATGTCCCAGCTCCAGTTCACCAGCCGCATGGATTGAAGTATGCGCCACACTGCGTCGGCGCTGCAGGCGTGAGGATACACAACGGACCAGTCGGCAGCATCAGGGCGTTCTTGCACAGTCACCTCCCGCTTTGGCCCCGCGTGCGTCCGCACATTGGACGCCTCACGAGGCAGTCATTCCCAGAAGAAGGAGATCAGGGGGAGACCCATCGGACGCCGCGTTGCCGCCTTCGGCGGCTCCCGCGGGCCATGCGCACAGAACACAGGCTCAAAACGTCACAATCCGGCAGTGACTCGGTACGATAAAGAAGCTCAGCTTGTCTGCCCTTTGCTGTATGGCAAAGGGCACCCTTCGTAGCGCGCCTATGGCGTGCGAAGGACGGGCTGGGAAGCTTCACGAGTCGATTTGATGTCGAAATTCATAGTTTTGCCGGAAAAGCCCGCAGTGAATTCTCTCTTCACTGCTGGGCCTGCCCCGTAGTGAACCTTGTTCTACTACGGGGGTGTAACGCCCACGCGCAGCCAGCCAGTATGCTGGGGATCTCGCGTGGTCTGGACAGATTCATGTTCATTGCGCCGAGGAGTTTCTTCCCTTGATCAAACGGAGCTCAATGTGCCAAAAACCCCGCCTCGCGGTCAACCCAAGCGCAACCAAAACTCGCTCTTTTCTGACCATTTTCTGATCATGCAAAACCGCTTCCGCATCAAGCATTGAACCCGATCCGTCCGGCTTCCAGCTTGCCGCCGCTGGGGTCGCATGTTACAAGCCCTTCATGTTCTTCCATCACCAAGTCCATCTTGCTGCAAGCCTCGCCACTCGCCAAATGGGCCTCAACGCGCGACCTGTCGCGCGCCCCCCATCTCGTGCCGCGTTCGTTCACATTCCGCTTGCGGCTCGCCGCCAGATTCGGTAGCTTGTCTTCAACACACGCGCCGTGCCTCTCGTCCGCAAGGATGATGCACATCAAGGGCGCGTTTTTTATTTCCCGGGCTCTATGCCGGCTACTATGGGAGTTGCGTGATGCCCACGCCTTACGCGAAACCATGGTTGTCTATTGCCGACCAGATTCTCAAGCTCAAGCAGGACGGCCTCATTATTGCCGACGAGCCTTCTGCCAGCCAGTTCCTCCAGCATATCAACTACTACCGCTTCAGCGGTTACGGATTGGCCTTTGAGCAGACGCGCCACGTATTCCTCAAGGGCACCACATTTGAGCAGATACGCAATGCCTATGAGTTCGACCGTACTCTGCGCGACCTTGTCACGGAATCGCTGGAAGTCATCGAACTGGATCTTCGGACAAACATCGCTTATTCATTCGGTCAGCACTACGGGCCGTTCGGCTATGTCAGCCCAGGTCGCTTCTTCAAGACTTTTCGCCATCAAGAATGGTTGCAGAAGTTGCACGAGGAGACGGGCAGATCGAGCGAGCTTTTTGTAACGCACTACAAGACGAAGTATCAGGAGTTCCCCAACCTGCCCATTTGGGTAGCCACGGAAATCATGTCGTTCGGCGCGCTTTCAAAGATGTATCATGGAATGCTGCGGTCCGACCAAAAACAAATCGCTGCCCGCTACCGACTCCAACCCCACACCCTTGGCTCGTGGTTCCACCATTTGGTTTACATACGGAACCTTTGCGCGCACCACTCTCGGTTGTGGGATCGCGTGTGGGCAATCAAACCGGATCTGCCGGCCGGCAACGCGTGGCAGCCGCCACTCCTGCCTGGCAGTGCACGACTGTTCGCAACGATTCTGCTCCAGAACGTGCTCTTGCGCCACTGTCCTGCGGAAAAAGCTTTTGCTGATGACTGGCGCTTCAGGCTGGAATACTTGTTCCTCAACAAACTACCAGCCGCCCCGCAAGCTCTCGCGAAGATGGATCTACCGGCGGACTGGCAGAAGCACCCACTTTGGATTTGATGATGTTCCTCACGACTAGACAGGAATTGTCGCATCACCGATTGGGGTCAAGGCTTTGACTGTTGATTAGTCGAAGGCTCTGTCCCTGCCCTTGATCTCTGCCCCGCCCTCTGCTACAGATCAACGGCATGGAAACACCCCGCGCCATCGAAATTCTCCGCACACTTGCAGACGGGCGGGATCCGGTCACCGGTCAGCCGTTCCCACCGTCCAGCCCATACCAGCAGGCCGATACGGTCCGGGCGCTCTACGTGGCGCTGGAAGCACTCTCTTCCTCTGCGGCCTCCGCGCTTGCCCCGCAGTGTGCTCATCGCTCTACTGCAGGGGCTCCGCGTGAGAAGACTCCCCGCCGGCCAATCGATCCCAACCACCCGAAGGCGGGTGGCCCCTGGTCACCCGATGAAGAGCAGCAACTCCGCGATGCCTTCGCCGCGCAGCAGCCCATCCCCGAGATCGCCACCGCCCACGGCCGCACAGCCGGCGCCATCACCGCTCGCCTGGTGAAACTCGGCCTCCTCGACCCCAGCGCCGCCGATCACCCCGGCATGCCCCGCCGCACCACCAGCCCGCCCACGAGTTCGATCCGTCAGAATCATCCCATACCGTCTTCTTCTTCAACACAGCTCACTCGGGAAGAGAAAGACAACCTGCCATTCTGACCGCCTCCGGTCCACCGCGGTTCCGCCTGTTCCTCCGGGCGTTTGTGCGCCGCTCCAGAACAGGCCCCAGTCCCCACAAAGTCGACAGCAGTCAAGTCGATCGCCGTATCTTGACCAGGGGCGTGTGTGTGTGTGATGTGTGTGTAATCAGCCCACCAACGCTGCTTCCGCCACCGTTGGAAAGGTGGCTTGCAAAATGTCTCTTCTTTCGGAAACTGCCCCAGGTCCTATTTGCCTGTCGGCGTGTGTGTGATGTGTGTGTGGATGTGTGTGTAATCGTTGCCGATTTTTCACGATGTTTCAGCCTGCGGCACTTTTGACCGAAAACGAAAAACCACCGAATTTCCTAAGAAACTCGATGGTTGTTCACCTTCAAATTGGTAGCGGGGGTTGGATTTGAACCAACGACCTTCAGGTTATGAGCCTGACGAGCTACCGGGCTGCTCCACCCCGCAATCATATTCTATTGTCAGCGATCCGCGCAGCAAGGCGACCCACCGCAGGGAACGGCATGACCTTACTCTGCGACGCTTCGCAGCGCAACAGTTATTTATCGACCGTCAGAACGCTGTTCAAGGTGCCCATGGAATTGGCGGTCCAGTCCGGACAGGCGGGGTCCGCACACCAGACGTCGTTGATCACGAACTTGTATTCGTAGATTCCGAGGGGCAGGTAGGTCGTGAGGCTGAACAAGCCGCTGCCGGTCTCATCAGACAGCCGCGAGTGCTTCGGGTTCCATCCGTTGAAGCTGCCCGCCACAAATACTTCGCTGTAAGGATCCGCGTACGCCTCGAAGCGCACCGCCTTGACACTTTCCACCGACTGATCGCTCATGATCTGCCCTCCCTTATCGCACTGCCACGTCCCTGAAAAGGTAGCGCGCCGCGTTGCTTCATGCAAGCTTCGCTTTGCCGTTGAACCGAGGCTGGCATCAATATACTATGATGCACAACAAATTGCGTGGCCGATCGGGGGCGGGTGGAAACCCGCAATTCCGGGCGTGCTCAGTTCTCCGGAGATGAGATGACAGACATCCGTTTGGTTGCGACCGATCTCGACGGCACGCTGCTGGGTAAGGGCACCTCTCTGGACGTGTTTGTCGCCTTCCGCAAGCAGCTCGCCGCACTCCGCCAGCACACCAACGTTGTGTGGGCCGTGAGCACGGGTCGGTCGAGGGGAAGCTTCAGGCGGGTATTCGAGCCGCTGCAGATGCTGGAGATCGCGCCGGACTACGTGATACTGAGACACGCGTTAATCTACAGTGTTGGCCGCTGGAGTTTTGTCCCGCACCGTTTCTGGAATCTCGCGATCCAGTGCCGGGTGTGGAAAGACCGCCTGCACGTACGCAATGCGATCGACGACTGGCAGGCGATGATATTGCTCGGGCACCGAAGGGCGAAGACGATCGAAAAGACGGCAACCCGGCTTTGGATGCGCTTCGAAACCGAGGAAGAGGCGGGCGTTGCGGCGTCGCTGCTGTCAAAGAAAGCCGCCTGTTTCCGACACCTTCAGGTGTTCAGGTACCTTCGGGAAGTGGATGTCCGGGCCGTGCCGTACACGAAGGGCCTCGCGGTGGCGGAGCTTGCGCGCCATCTGGGACTGGTGCCCTCTCAGGTGCTTGTGATCGGTGACGGGCACAACGACACCAGCATGATGGATGAGTCCGTCGCAGGCATGTGCGGGTGCCCCTCGAATGCCGCCCCTGAGGTGATACAGTGCGTCCGGGCCCGCCAGGGCCACGTCGCCGCCGCGCCGTCGCTGGATGGCGTGCTTGAGATCCTGAGAGCCTACGAGTCGGGCATCGTCTGCAGCGACTTGCCCGCCACATGGTTAGATCCCGCGCTGAGCGACAGCCCGCTGAAGCCCCCGCCAACGAAACCAAAGAAGAAGAGGCGCTCGCTGCGGCGGATGGCGGCTTCCCAGATGACGCTTGGGGTGACGGTCGTGGTCTCGATGTTGCTGGTCGCCGCGAGTTTCAAGCTACTCCCCTTTTCTGATGCGATCATGAAGCCCTACCGGGCTCTTGAAACGATCTTTGTGAAACTGTTGGACTGGTGGATGGCGGCGTGAGAGCCGGTCTCGAGGAGTGAGAATCTTCGGGCAATGGCCGGCGCGAGATAGAGCCCGGGCCATGGGTCAAGCCAGCAGCTTCCAGACCCGCAGCAGTTCTGTCGCACCCCAGGCCTGGGCACCGCAGCCGCGCTGTTCGTGCGGGGCGTCCCCGTCCACGATTTCGGGCACGTGGCCGATGCATCCCCGACTGAAGAGCTCCGTGGCGCTGGAAAGAATCGCCAGCGCCCGATCGCGCGCCGTGGCGCCATACACGAGGTGGATCGCTTCGCAGTACGACGGGAAGATCCACGTCCACGCCGTGCCGTTGTGATACGCCGGCTTGCGGCGGGTATCTTCGTCGCCGTGATACTGCCCCCAGTACGGCCGGTACGGGTCGTTGAGCATGCTTCCGTTGCGCACGACGGGCATGGGCGTGGCAACCGGCCGGTCCGCGAGCGTCCGGATCGCGCCCGGCACCAGCAGCTCCTGGCACGCGGCGAGCACATCCCTGCACAGCGCCGGGTCGGTAACCGCGCCCAGTGAAATTGCCAGCAGCTGGTTGGGGCGCAGCGCGTCATCCGCGCGCGCGTCGGACGCTTTCAGCCCATGCTCTGCATGGAGGCAGTCGGACAGGTACGGCTGGCCGGGGCGCACATAGAGGCGTGCGATGGACTGGCGGACGAGCCCGGCGAGCTCCGTCCAGCGGGGCCCGGGGTCGATGCGCGCCAGCAGGGACAGCGCGGCATGCCAAAGCGCCTGGATCTCGATCGGGTACCCCTGCCGGGGCGTGCCCGCGGGGTGGTTGGTATCCATCCATGTGAAGTGCATGGGGCTGAAGACGAGGCCGCTGGCGGCATCCATCGCAATGCCGTTGGGCGTGCCGCGGATGTAGTTGTCTGCGATCGAGTGCAGGATCTGCCGCAGCGAGCGACCGGCGCAGTCGAGCTGGAGGAGCGCGTCGGATCTTTCGGCCGCAAGCAGATCGCCGACGGCCGCGAAGAACCACAGCGGCGCATCGGACGTGTCGCGGTTGGACACGTCGCCGCCGCGAATGACGTTGGGCAGAGTGCCTTCCTCCTCGAAGCGTGCGAATTCCAGCACAATCTTTCGCGCCGCGGCGAGCCGTCCGTCGGCAATGATTCCGCGCAGGCAGATCATCGTGTCGCGGCCCCAGTCGAGGAACCAGGGGAATCCAGCGAGCACGGTGAGGCATTCGTCGCGCGATACGATGAACTGGCCGATGGCGCGGGAGGCGGCCGCGGGCACGGACCACGAACCGTGACCGGCCGGCTCGCCGCCGGCGGCCTGCCCGGAGGCTTGCCCCTCGGGCGCGGTGCCCTGGACCTCAGCCGTGAGGGTTGCTGAGTCGCCCTCCGCGAGCGGCAATGCGAAGAACCCGGGGCTGAAAAGGTCGCTGCTGCCGTTGAGGCCGCGCTCGGACTCGAAGGGGTGGGGGACCATGTAGTTCCACTGCGGCTCGGGTGAGAAGGCGCCCGCCGAAGCCGTCATGCGCAGCGCCCGGTCTGGGGCCGGCGCGAAGAGGAACCCGCGGTCGATCCGGCGGATGGCTTGCGGCCAGGCGGCTTCCGGCCCCGTGTAGGCCTTGGTCGTCGTGTGGCAGTTGCGGTCTTCGAGGTCCGGCCGCAGGATGATGCGAACCGATTCGCCGGCAGCAAGGCACGCGGGGCTGTTGCCGGCGGCGAGGCGCGACACATGCAGGGCGATGCGATTGGCGCCCGGCTCCATATGCAGGGCGATCTGGATGGGCACAACGCGTCCGACGCCGCAGGGCACGGTGAATCGCCACACCACGTTGTCGACCCCGTCGATCCAGAAGGCATCGAGGCAGTCCCGGCTGAGTTCGGTCGAGTAGCCGCGGAACAGCGCCCAGGCGCGGCAGCGGGTAAACATTAGGTGACGGTCGACCGGGTAGGCCGGGTGCAGGTTGGCGGAGAGCAGCGCGTCGTACTGGCTCTGCAGCGTGCCCCAGGCGCCGCGGACCTGGCTCATGGCGCCGCGGCCGTTCACGCAGAGGGCGTATGCGTTGCTCCGCGCGACTTCCTCGCCGGTGAACTCGCTGCTGGCCCGCGCATTTTCGCCGTGGGTCAGGCACAGCAAGGGGGCCTCCTCGCTGCGGCTCTTGCCGGGCTCAAAGACCGTGACATGCAGGGCGCGGCGGGCATGGCGCGCGGGCGTTTCGAGAGGGCCGAGGAGCCCGAAATGACCGTCCCCGCCGCAGGGCATGCTCCATGCCTGGGCCAGCACCTTGTCGTCCGCCACGATGCGCGCACGGAAGGGGTGCGGCGCGAGCAGCAGCAGGAAATCCCCCGGCGGCAGCATGGCCGTGCGCCGCAGATCTGCGGGCCAGCGCCACACGGTGACGCGCGGCGCACTGTCGCCCGAGGCTTCGGTGATGAAGCGGAGCGGGTCGCGCGTGAGCGCCGCGGAAAGGGCTGGCAGGTCCAGGGCCGCGAGATCCGCCTGCGGCCGGCACGCTGCGTAGATCCTGAAGACCTCGGCGCGCAGGACCTGGGCGCGATAGGCGGGGGGATCGCGGCGGAGGGTTTCCCCGACCGCGTGCACCTCGGCCGGATCGGCGCTGAGGCACAGGCATTCGTGCGGTTCCACAAGCGCGCTGACGTTGTTCTGGTTGTGTTCGATTCTCACTTTGCGGCCGCTGACAAGGTCGTGCAGCACGTCGCCCTGCGGGTCGAAATCATGGCGCGACCATACGGCGATTGCCGGCCGACCGTCGCTGAAATTGGCAAGCACCAGCAGCGGCCGTGCGCCGCCGTGCGCCGCCCGATGCAGGGCGATCGTGCCGTAGTCGCCCCTGTGGATCAGGCGCAGCGGAGCGCCGGCGGCGAAGGCCGGGTGAGCCTGGAGAATGACGTTGAGGCGCGCGACGTGTTCCACCTGGTTGTCGGTGGCGTCCCAGTTGAGGGGCGGCGCGTCGTGCACATCGATGCGCTGGGTGGCAAGCCATTCCACTCCGTTGGCGATGCCAAAGGCGCCGTGCTGGCTGCAGAGCGCGCTCAGCGCGGTGCGAAAGCGCGCGTAGGCGGCGGAGGATGCCGCAAGGCGGCTGTTGTCGTGCGTTTCGGCAAAGTGAACCATGAGGCCGCGCGAGGCGGCGAAGCCGAAGACGCCGGGCAGATACGATTCCACCGGATGCTGCTCGTGGGTCTGGAACAGCTCTGAATAGGTCCAGTTTAGATTAGACGTGGAGAGCAGCTGCTCCATGGCCCGAACGGGCCCGCCGAGGCCTTCCAGCAGAAAGACGGTATCGGGGAACTGCTGGCGCACTTTGGCGACGATGTATTGCCAGACCGGGGCGGGCACCATGTAGCCCGCGTCGCAGCGGAAGCCGTCCACGCCCTGCCGGCACCAGTAGATGAATACGTTCGCCATGTAGTGCCACAGATCATGGCTGCTGTAGTCGAGCTTCGAGAGGTCCTCCCATGTGACGCCCCAGGCCCCCGGCGACTGGAAGGAGCGGTCCGCGTTGCGGGAGAACCAGTGCGGGTGATGGATTTGAAGCCACGAGGCCCAGCCGGTATGGTTGATAGGGATGTCGATGAACAGGCGTCCGCTGCGCTCATGGATGGCGTTGGCGAGCTCCCGAAACTGATCAAGCGGCGTGGTGTGCCGGTCGAATTCCGCGAGGGCAGGATCGACATCCATGTAGTCGAGCACGGCGTACGGGCTGCCGAAGCGGCCCATGCGCGCATACGTGGTGGGAGGCGGATGAATGGGCAGGAGCAGCACGATGCGGAAC
This sequence comes from uncultured Victivallales bacterium, assembly GCA_964424705.1. Classification (GTDB taxonomy): domain Bacteria; phylum Verrucomicrobiota; class Kiritimatiellia; order UBA8416; family CAYRKB01; genus CAYRKB01. Next base: position 11,919 of record CAYRKB010000066.1, on the reverse strand, counting down.
CGGAGCTTCCCCATGATGAAGTCAAGCTGCCGCGCCAGATTGCGGAACGTGCCCGACCGGGGAATGACGCTGAACCCGCCAGCTTCCAGGGGCGCAATGGCGGCCTGCACGGGATGCGCCAGCGGCGCATGCGGGGGGGTGAACTGGCGCACGAAGGCGTTGTAGATGGAGCAGCAGGCAACATATTCGGCGGGCTCGACCTTGATGAGCGCGTTGCCGCCCTGCGGCCAGACGGGGTCCGTGCCGCCGGCTGCAAGAAAGAATGTCTTGGCTTCGAACTGGCCGACTTCCAGCAACGGCAGCGACAGGCGGAACTCCGTAGGGGACACGCGGCGCATGGGTAGGTCATGCCAGTCGCGCGCGAGCAAAGGTCGGCCCCTTTCGGCGTGTTCGATGATTTCGCGCTGCAGGACGGCGGCGGAGCCGACATTAGTACGCAGGAACGCCTGCCCGTCGCAGGGCTCCGCGAGGGCCATCGAGAAGTCGAGTAGATCGCCCCGGTGACGCACCAGCATGGTTTCCGGCGCAGGGATTTGCTCGATTCGCTGCATGGGGTTCAGCGTAAATTGTGAGACATCACCATGCAACCCAATTCCGCGGCCACCCAATTCCGCGGACGGGTCGCCGTCGACGCGCCATGCTCCATGGCGGCCGTGGAGGGCGGCCCTGACAGGCTCGTCTTGAGGTACGCCGCCCCGGCGCGCGGGGGGGGGGGGGGGGGGGGACCCCCGTTTGTGGGGGGGGGAGGATATAGGTGAGATTCCCCCCC
>CAYRKB010000066.1:0-11140 GCA_964424705.1 uncultured Victivallales bacterium | reverse complement strand
GGGGGGGGGCGCGCGGGCGGCGCCCCGTGCTGGGGGGGGGGGGGGGGGGCCGCCCGGGGCGGGGGGGGGGGGGGGCGCGCGGCCGGGGGGGGGGGGGGGGGGGGGGGGGCGGAACCCAGTATTGTGGGATGAGTCGAATATGTGATAGATTTCCCGCTCGGTAAACGAGCGCCGCGCCGAGCGGACGCGAAAGAAGGAGATGAGAAATGCTGCCTATCGTTGATTTCTGCGGACTGAAGCTGACGCGAATGCTCATCGGCGCCAACCCGTTCGGAGGCTTCAGCCACCAGAGCCAGGAGCGCGACCAGGCGATGGTCACCTATCACACGGTGGACCGTATTCTCGAGACGTGGGCGCGCGCCGAGGCGGCCGGGCTCAACACGATGGTGACGAACACCGAAACCACTCACATCATTGAGGCGGTTCGGAAATACAAGGGCGCCGGCGGGAAGCTGCAGTGGATCGCGCAGATCGGCGCCCACGACGGCAACATGCCCGCCGCCATTGATAAGGTGATGGCGCTGGGCGCAAGCGCATTCTACTTCTGGGGCGGGCATGCGGACAACTTCTATGCCTCGCGCGACGAGAAGACGTTCCGGGCATGGGCGGCGTATGCCCGCTCCACCGGCATCCCGTTCGGCGTCGCAGGGCACTCGCCCGATTCGCACTACTGGATGAACAGCATGAACGTGGCGGACTTTCACGTCGTGCCGTTCTTCAACTGCGGCAGCGTCCACCACGGCGGCGGAAACAACTTCCGGCTGTCGGACGCCATCGCCGGGACCGAATGCATCCGGCGCATTCGGAAGCCCTGCATCGGCTACAAGATCATGGCGGCGGGCCGCATTGACCCCGCCATGGCCTTTGAATACGCATTCGACAACATCAAGTCCACCGACGTGGTGAACGTCGGCATGCACCGCGGCGACAAGGACGACATGATCGAACGCAATGTCGCCATGGTCCATGCACTCCTGGCGCGTTGACCGCGGAGGCGAACCATGACGGCAGCCAGCATTGAGCGTGACGCGCGGGCCCGCCTCGCAGCGCTGGCTGCGGATGCGAGGCTGGACGTGGCCGGAGGCCGGATTCGCCGCACTTCTTCGCGCTTTTGCTTCGGCGTGGAGCATGGCGACTACAACGGCACAGAGCTGTTCGGCGTGGGCACGGACCGTTTCATCTGGATGGCGTACAAGGCGAATGAAAGCGGCGTCATGCGCCTGCGCAGCGCAAACTTCCCCGCCGACGGCATCGTCAGCTTCCGGCCCGGGGAAACACCGTCGCCGAAGACGGTGACGGACTCCTGGGCGCGCTTTCCGTTCGGCGTGGACCATGTCCTGCGGCGGGAAGGGCTGTCGCTCAAGCGCGGATTCGATGCCGTGGTCTACGGCAACATTCCCGGTGGCGGCATGTCGCGCTCGGCTTCGCTCACGATCAACCTGATCCTGACGGCGCTGGAAGTCAACCGAATCAAGGGCGTGGAGCCGATGCGCGTGGTGGATCTGGCGCAGGCTGTGGAGAATGACTACATCGGCTCGCCGTGCGGGAAGCTCGACCAGATCATGATTCTCTTTGCCCGGGCGGGCATGGGCACGCACTACCAGCCCGCGAGCCGCTCCATCCAGTATATCCCGCTCGGCGCAGGTGCGACGGATTTCAGGATTGTGAGCCTTGATACGGGCACGGTGCGGCCGGGCCTCGAGAAGTCCACCTACAAGACGCGCCGCGCCGAGTGCGACGAACTCGCCGCGCTGGCGGGCGCAGAGTTCGGTTTCACGAATCTGGCGGACGTTCGCGATGAAGCACTTTACCAGAAGGTGCTCGGGCGTTTTGGGAAGAGTCATCCGGACCCCTGTGACCGGCTCGCATACATCTTTCATGCGCAGCGGCGTTTTTACAAGATGCTGGAGGCATGGAAGGCCGGCGACATTTCCACGGTGGGCCGGATCTTCCGCGCGGACGGGATCGGCCTGCGCGACCAGTACAGGATCTCGGGGCCGCAGCTGGAGACCCTTTGTGACATCGCGCGCACGGTGCCGGGCGTACTGGGCGAGCGCATGCTGGGCGGCGGGGATAAGGGGGCCGCCGGGGCGCTGGTCGAGGCGAAAGCCGTGCCCGCTCTGCGGAAGGCCGTTGAAACAGCCTATCCGCGCAGCCATCCGGCATTCGGCGACATGTGCGCCGTGCACGAATGCCGCGTTGTGGACGGGGTGAAAGTTTCGAGATTCGATGCTTGAGGAGTGAATACCTATGCCGGCCAAAGTGAAGAAGTTCGGAGTGGCGGACGACGTGCAGGATCTCGTCGAGATCACGTTAAGCAACGGGCGGGGCATGCGCGTTCGCATCCTCAACTATGGAGCCATTGTGACCTCCATTCTGGCGCCGGATCGATCCGGGCATGCGGGCGAGGTGACGCTGGGCTTCGATCGTCCCGCAGACTACGTGGCGGGCAACCCGCCGTATTTCGGCGCGGTGTGCGGCCGTTTTGCCAATCGGATTGCGGGCGGCCGCTTTGAGTTGGAGGGCGCGGAGTACCGGCTTGCGACGAATAACGGGCCGAACCACCTGCACGGCGGACAGCGCGGCTTCGACCGGCGGGCGTGGACAGTGATCGAGATGCCTGGCGCGGATGGCAGCCGCGTGGAACTGCAGCACGTCAGCCCCGATGGTGAGGAGGGGTATCCCGGCACGCTGACCACGACTGTGCACTGCACGCTCACAGAGGACAACGCGCTGGAATTTGAATACGCGGCGACGACTGACCGCGCCACGCCGGTGAACCTGACGAATCACACCTATTTCAACCTGGGCGGGCCGGGAACGAAAGACGTCTGGGGCCATGAGTTCGAAATCCGCGCCCTTCAGTACCTGCCAACGGATGCGGGGCTGATCCCGACGGGTGAGATCCGGAGCGTCAAGGATTCTCCTTTGGATTTCCGGAAGCCACGGCTGCTCGGCGAGGCGCGCGGGTCGCTGGCGACCGGCTATGATCACTGCATGGTGCTTGATGCGAAGCGCGGCGCGGGGTGGGGGGCGCGCGTGCGCTACCCCGCGAACGGGCGTGTGCTCGAGATGTTCACCACGGAGCCTGGCGTGCAGCTCTACAGCGGCTATTTCCTGGATGGCGTGCCAGGCAGGCGGGGCGCCCGACACGGACGATACGAGGGGTTTTGTCTGGAAGCGCAGCATTACCCGGATTCGCCGAACAAGCCGGTTTTCCCCTCGACGATTCTGCACCCCGGGCAGATCTATCGCCAGAAGACGGCGTACCGCTTTTCCGTCGAGTAGCTGCCGGCCTCAGGAGAGGCACAAGGACGCAAGCTGATCCGGGCTCGTGAGAACGGGGCACTCGCACTGCAGCAGGCGGTCCGTTGCCTGGTGGCCGCCGGCCAGCAGAACGCAGCGGCACTGTAACTCGCACGCCACCTCGTAGTCGTGAATGGTATCCCCGATGAGGAGCACCTCGGCGGGCGGCAGCGCCAGTCGTTCCAGAAGCTTGCGTCCGAGCTGAACCTTGGATCCCGCGTACAGGTCGGACAGGCCGCATATGTGGGCGAAGTGGTGGCTGATCGCATGCGTCTCAAGCATTCGGCCCAGGATCGAGGACTCCGAGGCGGAAAGAACAGACATCGGGACCTTTCGGGCGGAGAGCATTGCAAGCAAGCCGACGATGCCGTCTCGCAGCGAAGAATCGCGCGCCTCGATATCGTACTGTTCATGGAATTCACGTGCCAGGGCGTCCCAGTCCTCGCACGCAAAGTCAAATCCGAGCGTTGCGTAGTATCCTCGGACGGGGAACCCGAAGACGCGGCGATAGCGCTCTTCGTCCAGGGCCGTGAGGCTGCGGCGGGTCAGCAAGTGGTTGATGGATCGGACGCAGGCCTGGACATCGTCCAATAGGGTTCCGTTCCAATCCCAGATGAGGTGGCGCGCAACCGGCGGTACGCTTTCGAATTTCACGTGGACAGGATAGCGCACGTTCCCCGGCAGAACAAGCATGGCGCGTGCCTGATAACGAGGAAATCAAAGGCAGAGCGGCGACGCTCGGCCCCTGCTGGAAGTGCCCGGGCAGGTCTATTTCTTCACTGCCGCCGCGGGCGACAGCTCCGAGGGCGCTGCCGCAGGGACTGCCGCGGGCGGCGCGTCCGGAATTGCCAGCAGGCCCTGCGCCATCAGCTCGCAGGCCTTGGCGTCGCGCACGGGTCGGGTGGGGCTCCCCATCACGACGGCCAGCACGCGTTTGCCGTTGCGTTCTGCGGTGCAGGCGATCGTGAAGCCCGCCTCGCGGTAGTACCCCGTCTTGAGTCCATCGCACCCCTCGAAGCTTCCGAGCAGGTGATTGTGGGTGCGCATGATGAAGGGCTCTTTGGCATTCGGACGGAAAGGGCGCTCGCGCGTTGAGGTGTAGCGTAGTGCGTCCTTGTGCTTGAGGACTTCGAGGCAAAGCTTGCTCATATCGCGGGCCGTCGTCACATCGGGCTCCTGGCCCTTGCCTGGCGGCAGGCCGTGCACAGAGCGGAACACGGTGGACGCCATGCCGAGTTCCTGCGCGCGTTTATTCATCATGCCCACGAAAGCGTCTTTGCTGCCGGCCACATGGATGGCCAGGGCGGTGGCCGCGTCATTGGCGGACTGAATCATCAGCGCATAGAGCATTTCGTCCACGATGAACGTTTCATGCTCTTTGAGGTAAACCTGCGAACCTCCGATGGTGCTGGACTCGGCGGTGACGGTCACAGTGTCATTCAGCTTCAGCGTGCCGGCCTCAATCTTTTCAAGGATGATGAGCAAGTCCATCAACTTCAGAGTGCTGGCCGGGTGACCCGGCGCATCAGCTTTATCTTCAAAGAGAACTCTGCCTGAAGTGGCATCCAGCGAGATGACTCCGACATACGCGGGCCCGGCCGGTTCCGCGGCGGCGGCTTTGCTGGAACCCCCGGCTTTGGCTTTGGCCTTTGCCTTTGCGGCTGCGGCCGGCGCGGGGGCAAGTATGGCGAGCGTGGTGAGCACGACGACGGCGGGTTGGAGCCAATTTCTTTTCATAAGTTCCTTTGGATCACTTTGGGCTTTAGAATCGGCCGCGCATAGTAGGTGCTTGTCCCCGATGCGCAAGGTAAAAAATGGGATCTCGCCGTGGCGTTGCCGCGGAGCGCCTGTCCACGGCGACGGGCCGGGTGCCTAACCCGCCCTTGAGATGCGCCGGTCGGCTCCTTTGCCGTAGCAATTATTCCGGTTCGGTTCTAATATTCGGAGCGGTGTGGACGTATGAGTACGGGGAGCATGCACGACGAACGAACAGAAAGCCGGGAAGGGCGCGTGGTTGCTTTGGAAGCGATCATCGTCGAGTACGAGGCGCCGCTGCTCCGGTACGCCGGCCGCATTCTTCGCGATTCCCACGCCGCGCAGGACGTGGTGCAGAACGCCTTTTTGAGGCTGCTCAAAACATGGGCAGGCGAATGGATGCCCTCGGCGCAGATTTCCGTCTGGCTTTACCGGGTGGTCCACAACTGCGCGGTGGATTACATACGCACCGAGTCGCGCCGGGAGCTGCTGCATCTCAGGCATGCGGAGAATGAGCCGGAGGCTGTGCCGCCCGACCTCGGGCGCGGATCGGATGTGACGGACGAGGCCCTGCGGGCGGTGGAGATGCTGCGCGGCCTGGATTTGCGGGAACAGCAGCTGGTGATTCTCAAGGTGTTCGAGGATAAGTCGTACAAGGAAATCAGCGAAATTACAGGGCTGTCTGTTTCGAACGTGGGGTATATCCTCCACTTCGCCATGAAGAGGATGGCGGCGGGGATGGCGGGGCGTCGCGATGAGGGTAACGCGGCGGAAACGGCGCGCGAGTCATGAGCGAGAACGGGAACAAAGTGAACGGCAAGCGTGATAAGAACGCACCTGTACTTCCTCCTCAGTGCGAAGAGGTGCAGGGAGTACTGTTCGACTACATGTCGCGAGAGCTTGGCGATATGCGCTCGCAGTTCGTGCGCGAGCACCTGCGCAAGTGCGACGCGTGCCGGCGCGAGGCGGCCGACCTGCAGCGGACGTTCGATGCGCTGAAGCAGGCATCGCGCATTCCTCTGAAGGTGCCAAGCAGGCTTTCAACGAGCCGGCGGGCGCGGCTGGTGCGCGCGGTCACCAACCCTGCCATGGAATGGATCACGGCGCATCATGCGCTTGTTTCCATTGTAGCCGCCGCCGTGGCACTATGCGCCGCGCTGTGGTTTGTGCGCCACTTGCACGTGGAGCGCGATAGCGACGTTGAACCCGGGCCCGCGGTGATCATCGCCCCGCGCCATGGGCCGACTGAGACCAACCGGACCGACGGCTCCGGGCCGACGGGCGAAAGCCGCTAAGAGGAGGCAGTGCCCATGACGAAACGACCGACCATTGCGGTGACGATGGGGGATCCCGCGGGTGTGGGCCCCGAGCTATGTCTGCGGATCCTGAGCGATCCGATGCTGGCGGAGGTCTGTGTGCCGGTCGTCTTCGGGGATCCAGGTGTTCTTTTGAAGGCGGCCAACGCGACGCGCCTGCTATCTCCGTCGGTCGTCATGACGCTCGATACGTGGCGACGAAAGGCGCGCGCCGTGGAACCGGCGGTGGTCGACTGCGGGGCGATCCGGCCTGGCGCCTTTGAGCCGGGCAAAGTGAACGCGGAGTGCGGCCGCGCGTCGGTGGCTTACATCGAGGCCGCGGTCGCATCCGCCATGGCTGGGACGGTGTCGGGCGTGGTCACAGCGCCGATTCACAAAGAGGCCCTGCATCTCGCCGGTTCCCCTTATCCCGGCCACACGGAAATGCTGGCGGCGCTGACGGGCGCCGCCAAGGTCTGTATGATGATGGCGTCCGACGAGATGATTGTGAGCCTGGCGACAATCCACATCGGGTTGGCCCAGGTGAAGAACGAGCTGAGCATCGGGCGCATCGTGGAAGTGGTGGAACTGACCGGCGAAGCGCTGCGCCGCCTGGGGAAAGCGTCGCCTCGCATTGCGGTGTGCGGCCTGAATCCGCACGGCGGGGAGAACGGCTTGTTCGGGCCCGAAGAGGGCGAGATTATCGCTCCTGCCGTGCGCGAGGCACAGAGGCGCGGCTGGTGTGCCGAGGGCCCGCTGGTGCCCGATACGGCCTTTGTGCCCGGGAAGCGCGCAGTGGTGGATGCGTATATCGCGATGCATCACGATCAGGGCCTGATCCCGTTCAAGATGCTGGCCTTCGAAACAGGGGTCAATGTGACGCTGGGCCTGCCGATTATACGCACATCCGTAGATCACGGGACGGCGTTCGACATTGCCTGGCAGGGAAAAGCCTCCGCCTCAAGCATGCTGCACGCGATCCGGTGGGCGCTGAGGCTGAGCGGAGGGGCAAGTGTGTGAAGTGGAAGGACGGCAGGTTGGTGCTAGCGTTCGGCGGAGCGGACGCTCAAATATGGGATATCAAGACCGCCCGCGTCGTTGACAAGATCAATTGCAGCGGCGATACGCAAGTCGGTGCTGGCCAGAGGGAAGGCGCGGGTATAGTAACGGGCCTGACGACAGGAGGTTCGGCGTGGTAATGTGGCGTCGGTGGATTACCTGCGGCGTGGCCGCGGCGATGGGATGCGCGATGTCGGCGGAGTCATGGGGCAAACCGATGCGGGTCGTGACGTCATTCTACCCCATGTACATACACTCCCTCAACGTTGCGCACGACGTGCCGGGGGTGGAGATCATAAACCTTACCGCGCAGGCTGCGGGCTGCCTGCACGACTACCAGCTGTCGCCGGACGATCTTGTGCGACTTTCCCGCGCCGACGTGCTGGTGGTGAATGGGGCCGGCATGGAGTCGTTCCTCGACCGGGTTGTGCGGCAGGCCCCGGGGGTCAAGGTGATCAACGCGAGCGAGGGGATTTCCCTGCTGGGCGCGAACTCGCACGTGTGGCTAAGCGTGAGCCTCGCCATGTGCCAGGTGCAGAACATCGCGGCGGGGCTTGCAGCGATTGACCCGGATCACGCGGCAGCGTACGCCGCCAACGCGGAAGCATACGGCAAGCGCCTCGATGCGCTGCGCAGGAGCATGCAAGCCGGGCTCAAGGACCTGAAGAGGCGCGACATCATCACGCTGCATGAAGCGTTCTCCTATTTTGCGGAGGATTTCGGCCTGAACATTGTTGGCGTCATACAGCGCGAGGCGGGCACTGCGCCGGGCGCGAAGGAACTGGCCGCGACGATCCGGCTGGCCCGCGCGAGCGGCGTGAAGGCTCTCTTCGCCGAGCCGCAGTACCCGCGGTCATCCGCCGACGTGATTGCCGCGGAGACCGGCGCAAAGGTGTACCTGCTGGACCCTGTGGTGTCGGGCGCGAAGAATGCGGACGCATACATCCGGGCGATGGAGGAAAACCTGCGGGTCCTGAAGGAGGCGCTGGGATCTTGAACGGTCATTCAGAAATCTGCAAGCGGTGCTGCACGCGCATCAGTGACCTGCGCGTGACGTACGGGTCGCGCGTTGCGCTGCGGGATGTGAATCTGCATTTCCACTGCGGCGAGCTCACGGCGGTGGTGGGGCCGAACGGGGCCGGCAAGACGACGCTATTCCGTGCCATCCTCGGGGAAGTGCCGTACGCCGGTTCGGTGTCGTTCGTTTCGGCGAATGCGACGCGCAAGCCCTGCGTGGGATACGTGCCGCAGCGGGTCGTGTTCGACCGGCACGAGCCGGTGACGACGCTCGACATTCTCGCCGTGTCGCTCGCGCGCCGGCCGGCCTGGTTCCAGGTGGGGCGCGCCACGCGTGAGCGGGCTCGCGCTGCGCTGGCGGCGGTGCAGGGCGAGCATCTCTTGGATCGCCCCGTCGGCGGGCTTTCCGGCGGCGAACTGCAGCGCGTCCTTCTGGCGATGGCCATGACGCCGGTGCCGCAGCTTCTCCTGCTGGACGAGCCGCTCGCCGGCATGGATGCAGAGGGGCTGCGCGCCTTCTACCAGATCGTGTGCGACCTGCGCCGTATGCATGATATCTCGATCCTGCTGGTTACGCATGACGTGGCGGCGATCGCGCCGCATGCGGATCGAATCGTGGTTTTGAACCAGACGGTGCTGGCCGATGGGCCGCCCGACCAGGTGCTGGCCGACAGCGAGGCGCGCCGGGCGGCCGGGGCCGGGCTCTGGAACCTGGCGCGGATTCCCGATGCGCTGCGGGCGGAGGATTTCAAGGATCACCATGATTGACGCCTGGTACAGAGCGCTGGATCTGCTGCCCGGCGACTGGGCGCAATTTCAGTTCATGAAGCTTGCCCTTCTGGCCGTCCTGCTGGCGGCGCCGACGTTCGGCCTGCTGAGCACGCTTGTCGTGAGCAACCGGATGGCCTTCTTCTCGGAGGTCATGGGGCATTCGGCGCTGACAGGAATTGCGCTGGGCGTGCTGATTGGATCGCGCGATCCGCTGCTCAGCATGGTTGTCTTTTGCGTCCTGCTCGCCGCCGCGATCAGCGTTACTCGCGGGGCGACGCACGCGTCGCCCGATACGGTGCTGGGAGTCTTTATGGCAGCCACCGTGGCGCTGGGGATCGTCATCCTGAGCCGGGGCGGCGGGTTCAGCCGCTACACCGACTACCTTATCGGGGATATTCTTACGGTGAACAAGCCGCAGATTGAGCTGCTGGCGGCGCTGCTCGTGGTGGTCGTCATCTTCTGGGCTTTCGCGGGGAACGCGCTGACGCTGATTAGCCTGAATCCCGCCGTGGCGCGCAGCCGCGGGCTCCGCGTCGGATGGTACGAGGCGGCTTTTGCGGTGCTTCTTGCTCTGGTTGTGGCCCTTTCGATCCGGATGGTCGGCCTGCTGGTCCTGAACTCGCTGGTGGTCCTGCCGGCCGCGGCGGCGCGAAACGTATCGCGGAATCTGCGGGCCTATACGGCGCTGTCCGTGATGTTCAGCGTAAGCAGCGCGGTGCTGGGGCTCATCGCATCATTCTATGCGGGAACCGCGTCCGGGGCGACGATTGTCATTGTGGCCGCCGTGTTGTACGGTGCGACTGTGATGTGGGCCTTCGCGCGGCGGGCTCCTTACGGTGCGCCTTGCGTCAAGGAGTGAGTTCGTTCAGGCCGCAGGCCGGGGCGGAACATTCGTGGACGGTGTGAGGTAGAGGGGAATCGCGGGAGGCCAGGGCGGCCCGAGTGCGAAGCGCGCCGCGGCCAGTGGGGCGATTGCCCATGCACGAGGCACGCTGTTCTCCTCTAGAAGCCTGGCAGGGGGGGGGATCAGGGCGGGAAGTGAGGCCGCAATCCGGCTCCAGTCAGGGCTGGCCACGATGCCGCCGGCTGGCAGAAGCTGCGCGAGGTCCTCGGGCCCGCAGAGAGCCGGGGGCAGGACGCACCGCACGGTGTTGTCAATCCCTGCATACAGCGCACGCCAGTAGCGGCTGCGGCGCGCGTCGCCGATGATAAGCACGGGCGACTCGCGGCGCGCCAGCCACAAATCGAGCGCGAGGGCTTCGGTGCTTGGCACGCCGATAACCGGCCTGCCGTCCGGCGCGGCGAGGCCGGCGAGAGCGGCCGCCGCGATGCGCAGCGCCGAGAAGGCGCCCGGGCCCGTACCCATCGCGAAGAGGTCCATGTCCGCCGGGGCGCAGCCAGCGGCCTTGAAGATTGCGGGCAGGACTTCGAAGACGCGCTGGTTATGGCGGCCGCCCGACTCCCACTGAGACTCGGCGGCAATCACTCCGTCGCGCAGGACGGCGGCGCTGCAGGGAGAAGCGGACAGTTCAAGGGCCAGCATGAGCATAGATCGGGCCTCGCGTTTGGCTGCAGACCTTAGCCTGCGCCGCGGAGAAAAGAAAGTTTGAAATCAGCTCGCAGTGGGGTATACCTTTCGGGCGTCGAATTTATTGCCCCGCGGGGCAGGGGAGTTCTATTTCATGGCCGTGAATGTAGTTCGCAAGATTGACGATTGCGTGCCGGTGCGGAATGTGCTGCTGAGCGTGTCCGACAAGACCGGGCTTTCGACCTTTGTGCCGGGGCTGCTGCAGGTGAATCCGCGCATGCGCTTCTACTCGACGGGCGGCACGTACAGCGCGATCCGCGACATGCTGGGGCCGGAGCGTGCAAGCGCGAACCTGGTGTCGGTGTCGGACTATACGGGGCAGCCGGAGATGCAGGGCGGCCTGGTCAAG
>CAYRKB010000065.1:0-22230 GCA_964424705.1 uncultured Victivallales bacterium | reverse complement strand
AGACAACGCTCAACAATCAACGAGAAGGGGAAATGCTCAATCCACAACACTCAACAATCAATGCTCAACACATCCAGACCGCACGTCCCGCTTCCCCTGTCTTCCTCTTCTGCTTCCATGTTCATTGCTTATTGAATGTTGGGTATTGAGTATTTCAGCATCTTCTTCTCCCGCGCAGGATCCTGCTGGAAACGGAGCCGGTCGCTGAGGAGGAATGTTCAATAGACAACGCTCAACAATCAACGAGAAGGGGAAATGCTCAATCCGCAACGCTCAACAATCAATGTTCAACAAGCAACGAGAAAGGGAAATGCTCAATTCGCAACACTCAATAATCAATGCTCAACAAGCAACGAGAAGGGGAAATGCTCAATCCACAACACTCAACAATCAATGCTCAACAAGAATCGCACCCTCTTCCTGTTTCGCCGTTCTCTTCACTTGCGCGTTGAGTGCTGGGTCTTGGGCATTGAGCATTTCAGCATCTTCTTCGCCCGCGCAAGATCCTCCGGGAAACGGAAGAATGTTCAATAGACAACGCTCAACAATCAACGAGAAGGGGAAATGCTCAATCCACAACACTCAACAATCAATGCTCAACAAGAATCGCACCCTCTTCCTGTTTCGCCGTTCTCTTCACTTGCGCGTTGAGTGCTGGGTCTTGGGCATTGAGCATTTCAGCATCTTTCTCGCCCGCTCCAAGTCCTCCGGAAAATCAATCTCCACGCACGGCAGGTCCCCGATGTCCACAGGATACAACTGCATGCCTTCCTGAATCGCAAGCTCCAGGCCACGTTCGAAATAGTCCCGGTCCGCGCATCGGGCAAGGCAGCGCTTGAACAGCTCGAGATCGGCCTCCCTGACGAGATTGATTCCGACGGCCTCGCCTTCCCCGTGCACAACGGTCTTTGATACTTCGATCATCCTGCCGCTCGCATCCGTGCGATACTTGATCTCTTCCTCGCCGCAGGCGGCACGGTTGACGGCCATGCAGGAATGCGGCTGGCCCAGGATCAAAGACAGAATGCGCGGGTCAAAGACGACATCCCCGTTAAGCCACATTACGTCCGCTCCCGGCAGTTGCTCCAGCGCGCAGAGCAGGCTCTTCGCTGTGTTCGTGTCTGCGTAGCGTTCGTTGACCACGACATCGAGCTCCGGATGGGGGGCCTGCACCAATTCCCGTTTATAGCCCACGACGGCCGTCACCGGCCGCGCGGTAAGGCCCGCCACCCCCCGTAACTGGTGATCGAGAATTGTGGACCCGTCGGGCGTCAACTCCGTCAGGCATTTCGGCAGGTCGCCGCCAAGGCGCGTGCCGCGCCCGGCAACCAGCAGAACAATCGCCATGTCTTCAGGCATGATGTCCCTCCGCCCAAGTCCTGTAGGCGCGTGACCACCGCGCCTTGATCTCGCCTGCGCAGCGCGCCAGCTTAAGGACGTCATCCATCGCGGCCGCTGAATCTCCGAGCACGGAATCCTTGGCGAGGCGCCCCAGCCACCGCAGAACCATGGGAAACCGGTACAACTCAGTCAGCGGCCGGTTCGCCTCAAAGAACACGAAGGGCTCACGCCAGCCGAATTCGTAGGCCAGGCGCACCTGTTCGCGAACGCGCGCCCGCTCATAATGCACGGGGTGGCGGATCAGCGCTTCATGGCAATACCCGATCGGCTCGCCGCGGCTCCGAACGCGCACGAGGAATTCCGTATCATCGCCACCCAATGCGGCCTTTCCGAGCAACGGATAGAGCCGCTCATCAAAGGGGCCATGCTGTGCAAAGACTTCCTTGCGGATGAACATATTCGCCCCGAAGGGAACGGGATCCGAGGACTGCAGGAGCCCGCTCTGAATGCGCGGCGCATAGCGCACAAAGATGACGTGGCTCGACGCACGACCCGCCCGGCCCGGCGTCATCCAGCGCGGGAGCGGCCCCTGCGACTCTTCAGGAACGACGCGCCCCCCGAATACGCGGCAGCCGCCCGCTGCGGCAAATTCCGCGGCCCTGACAAGCCACGCGGCGTCCGGCAGCGTATCGTCATCGGTGAAAGCCAACCAATCCGTATCGGCAGCCCGTACCGCGCTGTTCAAGGCTTTGCAGCGGTCGCGCGGCGGACAGGGCAGATGAGTGACGTCCTTCAATCCTCGGGCGCGGGCCGCATCCACTGCATCACGTGCGGGCTGGTTTGGCCCGTTGTCTGCAACGATCACGGGATGTCCCCCGCCCGCCGCGGCCACCGCTACGCGAATGGCCTCCAGCGTCCGCGCTAGGCGTTCAGGCCGGTCACACGTGGCAAGGAGTACCGTCATCTTCATCTTGGATCCACCAATGGCCGGATTGCAAGAATCTCGCGATAGTGTCGCGCAACGACGGTTCCCACCCGGGCCGGTTGGCAGACCTCTTCGTATCTTCGGCGTGCTCGACCGCTGAAGCCACGGTACTCTTCCGGAGTCATCGCTGCGAACGCTTCCATGCTCGCCACAATTGCGTCCGTTTGACGCGGTTCGATTACGAAGCCTTCGAGCCTGTCGCGGACGAGGTCCGCACAGCCGCCCACTCGACAGACGATGCAGGGGATCCCGCACATCAACGCTTCCGCGATCGCCATGGGCATCGCGTCATCTACGCTGGGATGCACGAACACATCGATATCCTTCAGGGCCGACGGCGCACTCGATACGGACGCCACCCTGACGTTCGACAAGCCGTTGGCGGCGGCAAATTCCAGAATCTGGCCTTCCATCGGGCCGCTGCCGGCAAAGGTGAAGTCCACATCGCCGTGCCGGTCCCGGTATAGCTTCAATGCGTCGAGCAGATAGCGAATCCCTTTCTGCCCCGTGAACCGGCAGAGAACGCCGAATCGCAACGAAGCAGGACCACGGACCACGGACTGCGGACCTCGGACAGCGCCAAAGGCGAGGTCTGATCCGCTGTTCTCCCGGTCCATTGTCCGTAGTCCGTGGTCTGTGGTCCATTGTCCGTGGTCCGTGCTCTGTGCTCTGTGGTCCGTGCTCTGTGCTCTGTGGTCCGTGGTCTGTGGTCCGTGGTCCGCGGTCCGCACCGGCCCCGCCGGTGCTTCGTCCGGGCACATCGTGAAGATCGGATCGATCTGTCGCTGAATACCGAACTCCCGCTTCACGTTGGCTGCGACACCTTCCCCCGGCGCGACGTAGCGCGCCGCGCGTTCTGCGAAGTTCCGAAACTCCTCCAGTTCGGTCGGGGTCCAATGCGCATCGACCGTGCCCGTCATCATCTCGTGAAAAATAGTCCGGTCCGCCGGGAATCGTTTCCAGGCAGCCGTGCGCTGACGTCCGAAAATATGAATGACGTCTGGCCGTTCTGCAACGAGCAGCCGGCCCAGTTCGCGAAGGCTGGCCTTATTGTGGACCCATAAGCGAAAGCTGCGCAGTTCCGGCCGCTTTCGTTTGATGAGCAGGATGTAGAGCAGCCACGGCACGAGCAGCAACGCGCGCATGACTGCACCACGCCGCGCGGCGATGTCGTCTAACGAGACAATGTCAATCCCCCGCTCCCTCAGCGCATTGAGAAAGCGATGCGGCGCTGAAGGTAGCGGCTTGAAGACCACGACGCGCGTGTCAAAGCCCTGGTTGCGCATCTCGGTCGCATAGTGCAAGACATGCGCCTCGATCCCGCCCGGAATCTGATACGCGGCGGCAACATGCCAAACTGTCGGTCGACCACTCATTCGGGATGCCCCGTCATGCAGCGCAACCACCGCAGAGCTTTCGGACAATGCCGCACGGCCAAGGTACGCAACGGATTGCGGAGAGTCTTCACATGCCACCGCGCATTGTCGTCGCACGGATAGATCACCACGCCTGCATCTGTCCGCTTCAGGAAACGGAAGCTACGCACCAGGGCTTGCTGATCGTGGAAATCACCGGCAGTCCAGACGCTGCGATGCGCTTCGAATTCGTTGCCTTCGATCGGTTCGCGCAGCGGGTCGTTGAATGGCAGTCCAAGGATTAGCGCCATACGCGCCCGCTTCCGCATGGTCTCGATCAGATCCCACCCCTCGGGCTTCTCCAAGTGCTCAATCATATGGCTGCAGATGATCACGTCGTACTCGCCGAGGCCCTGAAGCACCTCCCGCGCGTCACCAAGGAAAGTCCGGTTATAGACGGCCGAGTAAACAGGGTTGACGTTCGGCTCGAACGCCTCCACGGCATCAATTTGCAAAGTCTGGCCAGGCTTTATCGCCAGACTGGTCCCCCCCGCAAAATGGCACCGGCAAAGGAACCCCCACCGACCGAAACCCGCGCCCACGTCCAGGATGGATCGCGGATTGAGGTTGTTGATGAACTCAAGGATATAGACGGTATCTTGATAAGGGCTATATGCCATACACTCTCCCCTCCGCCATCCCCGCAGTTGCCCGCAGCAGACTCTGAAAGTGTTGAACATGGCGGTCGAGGGCGAATTCCTCTGAACACAGCCGGTCCGCTCCCTCCGCCATGCGCTTCCACACTGCAGAATCCCCAAATAGCTCCTGCAGACACCTGCGCGTATCATCGTCATTGTCCGTAAATCTCACGCCTGCGCCATAGCGTTCGACCAGGCTCCATGCAACGGACTCGGCAGGCACGTCTGCAATGACCGGCAGCCCGGCCGCGGCATACGTGGTGAGCTTACTGCTGAGCGACGTTCGCGCAAACAGCTGCTGTGAATGCTCCTTGGTCAGAACAAGGTAGCACGCGTGCACCCCTCTTTCCCGAAAGTGGCATATCACATCGGCCTCTGTCGGCGCATAAGGCTGCAGTTTGAGGTCAACGTTAGGCGGCGTTTGCAGATTGTGGAAGTGGTCCATCTGTGCAAAGGCGAAGATTTCAAACTTCCAGGGCAATCTCCCCAGGCAGGAGAGGAAAGTGTTCCACTGCGCCTCCGAACCGCGGGAGGCCCCGCAGAAACCGATTCGTCTCACCGGGTCGCCTGGATTCAGACACAGCTTCTTGGGCAAAGAGGCTATGGTGCGCCGCGCTACAGAAACAGGAAACACCATCCGTCCTCGTGGGGCCAGGTCCGGGATCTGCCCGGCGAGGTGTTCTACCAGTTCTGCCGATACGGCATCCAGGCTGCTGACTCCCCGAAGCAAGAGACGGACGTTTCTCATGTAGAAGATGCGAAAGAGCGCTGGCACCTTGAAGATCCAGCAGCACTCGAATGCGTCGTACACCGTGACGTGAACCGGGATCCGCAGCAGTCTCCCCAGGTGAAGTGCCACGCTGATGGCTTCCATGTCCGATGCCACCCACAGAACCTCCGGCCGGAACTCGGCGGCCCACTGCGAAACTTGGCGTGCGAGTCTTGGTGCCTGCACGATGTGGGTATGGAAGAACTGAAACGCTGTGGACCGCAAACGCCAATGCATTTCCGCGGGGAGGAACCCTCGATGCACTGGCATTCTTGGTGCCGCATCGGGCACGGACTTGGTCAGATATGCCCAATGCAGCGAATCGTGCGGCAACAGGTCGACGATCTTGCGTATGGCCTCGCCGCCGGCATAGCGAGCCAGCGGCGACCAGCGTGTAAGCAGAAGTGTCCTAGGCAGGGACGTCGTCTTTTCGGCCTCTACCTGCATCGCCCGTCGATTTCCGCCGATTGGACTATTCATGACACGCAGTCCCGCAAGAGCCCGCGGGAAGAACAACATGTGACGCATCACTTCAGCCCTGTTCGGCGCGTAGATGCGCGTTGAACAGGGCTGCGTACCGCTCCGCCTGCAGAGACAGGCTGTATTCCTTCTCAGCCACTTCACGGCAGCGCTTCCGCAGCCGCTCACTTTCTGCCGCCGGCAGGGCCAGCACCCGGTCGATACAGTCTGCCAGATCGCGCACATCGCGCAACCGGGCGACAAAGCCGGTCTGCCCATTTCGTACGATTTCGGGGCAGCCTCCCACATCGAACGTTACGCAGGGCGTGCCGCATGCAATTGACTCCGTCAGCATGCAGGGAAGATTATCCGCAAGCGACGGCAGAACGTAAACGTCCGCCGCGGCGTAGTAGAGTGCCAGAAGACGTTCATCGCGGATCTCGCCAACATGAACCCAATCCGCGGGCATGCCGGTCGCCTCCTTGCAGAAGCCAAACACCACGATTTCGAAAGTCCGCCCCCTGCGTTCGCGCAGCAGCGCCAACGATTCTGCGAGGTACGTTGCGCCCTTCCTGGGCTCGAAGGCGGAATTGGCGCCGAAGAGAACAACATTCCGATCCAGAGGCAGATTCAGGAGCCTGCGTACGGCGAGGCGATCCTGCGCGGGCCGGAAGACGGCCGTATCAACGCCATTGGGAATGTGCTCCACTGGAGCCAACGGGCCCAGCCGTTCCTGGGCCACTTTCTGAAGCCATCTTGACGGCGAGACGAAGGTTATCCGGCCCCTCTGAGATTCGAACAACCGCTGCCTCCGTCCCCACCCCCGCTCGGGCACCTCACGCGCTATTCCCCATTTCTTCCACTCAGGACACTCGCCCTTGCAGCCTTGCAAGAACCTGCGGCAGTCACCGCTGTAACAGCAATAACCCGTAAGCGTCCACATGTCGTGTAAAGTCCAGATGAGAGGCGCCAGTCTCGCGCAGGCCAAAGCAAGATCAAAGCGAAAGCAGCCGCGCAAGTTGTGCAGGTTGATGATGGCAGGAGACTTATTGCGCAAGATCCTCAACATGGAGTCCTCATTCCCACGTTGAACGAGCTGTTGGACAAATCGCTCCAGCCGCGGATTGTCTCCCGGCAGAATACCCTCCGCCACCTTTTGAAAGAGGACGCTTAACAGGCTCCGGCGGCCCGGCACAACACGCGCACCGGACTGCCGTGTGCCGTATGACGTCAGCCAGACGCTGTCCGGCCACGCACCGGCCTGCAATCCTTTCCACAGCCGGCCGCAGGCAATCCCCGCGCCCCCCTCCGACATGTCCGAAACGAGAACTGGACGCCGTGAGTATGGCTTCGTGTCGGTAACAGGTCATCTCATTTTGCAGCAAGAATCCGTTTCAAAACTCGAATGCCGGTCGAATATCGTGAAACATCCGTTCTATCGTGTGCTCCCGATGCGTTCGTGCTTGCCCGGCTAGCGCAACCCTTTCAAGTTTTTCGGGAGTGCGCAAGGCATCCTGAACGGTTTCAAGAAGCTCCTCCTTGGACCGAAATGCAAGGGTCTCGACGCCAGGCAGAAAAAGGTCCCCGAGATTGTCTGCGTCGTCCGTTACCAGGCACGCGCCTACGCCCGTGGACTGGAAGAGCCGCATGTTCCCTGCATGGTGTCCCGCAATATCAGAATGAACATTGAGTACTATCCGCGACGCGCGAAGAGCCTTGAACATCTCCAACCCGAATAGCGGCGGCCGACAGACCGCTGAGACAACGCGCGCATTTCGTTCGGAAACGGACGGTCGCAGCGCCTGCCGCACGCGGAACGCTCCAGCCCGATAGTCGTGCTTGCGCAGGCCATACCACAAAGCCAGCCTCAAACCTTGAGCCATGCCGACTGGGGGAACTTCATCTAACCAGCCCCATACGTTAACCTTGATCCCGTGTCGAAGCAGATGCGCAATATACTCCGTACGTTTCGCGTGAACGGACATAAAGCGGCCTACAAACGCGACATCATACATCTTCTCCGCAGGCCCAAGCATCGTCAGGACGTCCGGACAGAAACCCGGCGTGGTCACTATCACCCGGTCAAATTGCGCGTGTCGCTCAGAAAATGTGGCCGGATTCTCGGTGACTAGCACGGCTACGTCATCCAGTCCCGGCGGAGCGGACCAGGGCTCTCCCACCCACGTGATAATCCTGCGCGTATGTTGCCTTATTGCACGAATAAACTCTTTATCATGCAGGTAGTGCTGCGACACCCACACCGCATCCGGGCGGCATCGCAGAATTTGCGCAATTGCTATACTCTGTTCCCATCGCGGCTGTGCCGACAGTTGCAGTTCGTTTTCGATAGCCCATTTCTTCTGCAACGTTTCAGCATTGGCAACAACAAAGTCAGTGTCAAAGCCCTTTCGTTGCATGAACTCCGCAAGTTCAGCATGCCAGGCATAGTGATCCGCCAGCAGTTCCCTGCGGTGCTCGTCGAAAGATAGCCCCGTCAAATGCGGCCGGTCCGCATGGAAACTGCGCAGATACCGGGGATAGTAGTGCCACAGGAAGAAGACTTTCATGCCGCTCCAGAACCATAGGACGAGCCCGGACGCTCACGCTCCAACCGCAAGGCCGAAACGTGCTTCACGCCTTGTTTCTCCGGATCAGTAAGCTCTCGATCGACCGCAGCGTTAGGTACGCGTAGTAGTAAACATTGAAGGGGTCATCCTGGTCCCGGAGCCCGACCTTCCACATCAGGCCTCCGACCTTGGGAATCCGGAACAACCGATTGAACCAGCAGCGCGACCCCTCCAGCAGCGTGACCGTTATCTCGGAGCGACCGACACAACGATTGACCCAATCAACATACGAGGGCTCGACCACCTCCGCCAGCAGGCGGCGATCCAGCGGACGGAGCGGGACGCGCTGAACGGCCCGCTTGTTCAGCGTGTTGTCAATGTCCACTGGCAGCCTCATTTCTTCGACCGCCAAACCGTGCTTGCGAAAGAAATCACGCTGCCACTGACGCTTCCGGCGCCTTTGTTCAGGCAGGTTGAGCATGCCCAACGCGATGTCGATGTCCAGAAAAGGCGCATAAACGCCGAACCCCAGGCTGCGCGGAATACGGACCAGATACGAGAGCAGAATCAGCTTGAATCTCATCGCCTCAATTATGCACCAACGAGGATCTCCGAGCTTCTCACGATTCTCGTCGAAATAGATTTTCAGCAAGCGCCGGTCCGACTTCAAGCGGCTCCAACGGCTGTCAGCCGCTGCGCCGTGGGAATAGCCTAGCAAACTCACCTGGTCTGCCGAACGGACCGGCGCCAGCATCACGTTGCCAGCCCACGCATCCCCGATCAAACCGGACAGAACCGCGCCTCCCTCTCCGATGCGCTCACAGATTCTGCGGTAAAACTCGATGTGGTACATTCCGTGCTGGTGCGCCGAGCAGCCGAAAAGGCCATCCCACTCATCCAAGTGCTGGTGAAACTGCCCTAGCTCGATCTGCTCCCAGCGCGTTCCTAGAATCTCTGCAACTTTCTTCGCATACACCACTTCGATCGAGCACGACGGATCATCGGATAGCCCATAACTGAACGATTGGACCCGTGACCGGTCCATGATCATTACGTTAAGCAATCGCGAGTCGTATCCGCCGCTCGTAGGAACAACAACCGCCCCCTCGACCTTGGATTCCCACTGCCTGACCCGGTCCCGGAGCAGGTCCAGCACTTCCTCCTCCGCGCGTTCTCTTGCCAACAACTGCTCGGACGGATCGTCCAGGTGTTCGATCGTGATTTGGCCAAGGCCGTCCGCATGCAGGCGCGACGAGTGCCGAAGAAATTTGACATGCCGAACCGGAGTCTGCTGAAAGACCGAATACCCAAAATCGAGATAGTTGTTGAAACCTTCCGGATCGAATTCCAGATTCCGGAAGTCGATGACATCATTGACGTTCTCGCTGACTTTTCCCGTCTTTTCGTTGTAAAAGACGGGAGAAGACGCAAGCCAGTCACTATTGTATGTTTGCATTAACTTGCCTGTGACCGCAGTCAATCGGTCTCGTGGAAGACCGCACTCCGGCTACTTCTCAATACTTCCCTGCCATCCCGGCGGCGGCAAAAAGCACATCATGGGATTTGTCATCAACTCCCGCATATCTTCAAACTGCGGAATGTTCGACCGAACGAGAACGTCTTCCGGCTTCGCACCGCCTGACAGCCAATCCCGCCGCAGCCCTTCCGACAACATCGGAATCCGTGCAGCGGAGAACCCCATAAGCTGTGCCGCCACGACGTCCACCCACAAAGGGCTCTCTCCTGCAATCAGGAGACCACAAGTCCGGGCGCGCGGAAACAGCGGCCCGTCGCCCTCCCCGGCGCAGATGCCGTCGACGATTGACAGAAACCGCCGCTGTGGTTCCTGCTGCAGCCGTCCGTCCCGGTCGGCGTAGAGGACGCACCGGGTCAAGTCCAGCGCCATGCGCCAAGCGGTATCGTTCCCTGGCCAGGCCCCGTACAAGATGCGGTTCGGAACCCGCCGCGGTATCCATCTCAACTTGCGACAGCTCTTCCACGCCAGCCGACGGAGCGCCTCAAGGGCATGATAGGTCACGTCCCCCAAGCGGCTGTCTTTCGACAGCATCCTCGTCAACAGCCAGGAACGCGTGTAGTTGAGGAAGTTGGCCACAGCGCCGTAGTCCGGCGTCTCGTCCCCGCCATACGTCACCGGTCCAATCCGGCAGTGGGGGATGTAGTTCTTGTCTCCCATGGCGCCCACCATCCCCTTCAGATTGACGGTGATCCCCACCTTTCCATGCGTCTTGAGCTTGGGCACGCTGATAACGACGTCGCTGGTCAGCACCGTGCGGGCAATGAGGTAGCGATGCGCCCCGTCGGAGTGGGCACGAACCGTTATCGACGTGTTGTAGTCCGATCCATAGAGGCGCCGGATGCATTCCGGAGACCATTGGGCAAACTCGCTGCGGGGGCCCAGATCGACTTCCGTGTAACCGTGAGGGTCGCCGCCGATTTCGAGACGTTTGCCGGCGCGCACCAAACCCTCGTTCCAGTCAAAATCTGCCCGGTACTTGCGCAGGTCCAGTATGGTGATCCGAAACCCGCGTTCCCTGAGGTAGAGATCCTCGACCGCCTTCAGATGCGTATGCTTCAGCCACTTGCTGAAATCGCTTGCCGCCATGGGCGCATCGGCAAGCACGATCTCACCCTTGCCTTCCAACGCGATGAACACGTAGTCGATGACGGCCCTGAGAACGGACGGGTGCGTCACAGCCGCCCATAACGGCTCCGACTTATTCATATTGAAATCCATCACCGCGTTCGGCTTGATCAGCACCTTCTGGCCGGGACGGACGATCCCCGCCAGCGGATTCCATGCCGGCGTGCCCCAACCTGCCGCAGAAGGGTAAAGATGCCGCAGCGCCTCTCGCACAGCGCGATAGGCTCCATTTTGCGAGCCGATCAGTTGGGGCGGGAACGGATACTCCGGGTATGCCTCGTCGGGATGGTATGGCGCAACCTCCCCATAGCCTGACTCGGGGGCGTGCCATATAGCCACACTTCGAGAATTTGCGCCGACGATCGACTTGTTCACCGCCGCTCCGGTATTCATCCGCGGCTCCGTGTTCCCGCATCGTTCGTCCCCTTCGCGGGGTTGCGCCAGGCCGGAAACCAGCGATCCATGCCGGCTCCGCAGCGAGCCTCGAACGTACGACGCATCGAAGAGTCCCATTCTTCCCATCTTTTGACGGCTCCCGCCGACCGGTTATGCTGCTCCACCTTCACCGGAGAAGAGTCCACAGCAAGCAACCAGAAGAGATCGCCAATCCTTTCCTCCAACTCCTCCAGCCGGATCATTGCCCATCGATCCCGGGGCAGGTCGCCGATCTCCCGCTCTATGCCTTCGTTCACATGCTGCCACGACCAACAGATCTTCTCAAAGACCGGCATGGCGGTCCATTGCTCCCCGCTGAAGCAGCCGGCCCTCGCGCCATCTTCACGGTAGTGCATCCATCGAAGGGTCAGATCGGCCGAGTCCGCAGTTCCCTGCTGTTTCTCCTCCTCGCGGAACCAGGTGGTTGCATACTTGGAAGCGGCAACGTCCCGCCCGTCGCGAATCAGCCAGATGAAACGACTATTGGGAAGCAACCGCGCAAGAATTGGGATCAGGTTCCAGTACTTCTGGTCCGACTCGCCATACATCCGGTCGGCGGGGAACACGCTGCTCTCGCAGAAGATCGCCCGAAGTTCTTCCTCCACGTCCGCCGCAGTCTTGATGCCATGCGCGAGCTCCGTGGAGAGGCGAATCATCTGGGGGCGCGGCTCATGCAAGCATTTGACGCCCGGATGCTGCGAGAGGACCCTTGCGATTGTCTGGCTGCCGGACCGACCGGTGCTGACGACAAAGAAGAGGCGCGTGGCGGGATCGTCGCCGTGACCGGAATGGCCACCTCTCGGGGCAGAGGCCGCAGGCCCGGGCACGTCGCCGGACACGGTGGCACCGGATGCCACGGCAACGCCCGCGCCAAGCCTGGTTCCCGGTTGCAGCACCGCGCCATCGCCGACCCAAACGTCCGGCCCGATCATCACGGGTCTTGGATGGGCCTCATGCTGCGGGCCCGCGGCCCGCTCCACCGTCTCAATGATAACCCGCCGGCCAATCCGGGCTCTATCCCCTACGGTCAACCCGCCGGCGGAACTCCAGTACCCATCCTCACCGACGCTCACTCCGTGCCCCACGGCGACGCTCGCCGGGTCGGTCACGGTCAGGCAACCGGGTATGCGCACATCCCGGCCGCTGGACTGAAAGTACGACTTCAGATCCATTCCGCGCCGATCAAGGTACCTCTTCTGCAGGTCCCTCAGCGCCACGTGCAGCGGCGGCGCAAGACGCTGAATAAGTGGCTCGGTGAGCCGGTGACGCCATCCGTAATTGCCCGTTGTCATGGGTGCGCCTCCAAGGTGCGGTTCAATCCGGCAATCTCCCGGGCCAGGCTGCCATCCTGAATGAGATCCATATGTCGCTCGTAAAGGATTCGGTAATTCCGCTTCACCTGGTCGCGCGTCCGCGCTGCATTGAAAAGCCGCATCCCGCCCTCGTCCAGATTCCGGAAGCCGGCCCTGTAGAGCCCCACGCGCCATCCTTTTCGCCAGGCGCGCAGGCAGCCGTCCGAATCGTCACACATGTACGGAGCGAACGCTTGGTCGATTCCTATTTCACTCAGAAAGTCAGCCCGCCTGACCCACATAGGCGCCCGGCAGATTGTCATGGCATACTGGAATGGAATGCCGTCCCTGCGCAAGGCGGGAGCATCGACGTTTTCCGCTTTGTTGACCCCGGGCCGCCCCCCGATCTTCCCGTGCACTTGATAGGCGGGATCTTCGCCGGCAGCAACCGGGTCAGGCACGAGCAGCGTTGCAGCCGTGCGCCCTCCCAGGATCAGGAGCTTGGGATCGCCCTCGAACAACGCCACGGCCTGTGCCACCCATTGCGGTTCCGCCGGTGGCAGATCATCGTCCTGCAGCAGGATGGCATAGCGGCCGCGTGCCATGGAAAGCGCCCTGTCATACGTACGGACCTCGAACAAATCGTTGGCGCGAAGGAGGAAGTCGTTCTTCCGGGTCAGCAGCGACATCGCTTTACGATTCGTCCCATCCAGGGACCCGTCATCAATCACGATCAATTCATCAATAGGCAGGCTCTGCAGCCGCCTGATCAGGACTTCGATCGTGCTCCGTCGGTTAAAGACCTGAACAATCGCCGAGACGCGGGGATTGGGATTGTAGGCTGCTCCTGCACTTGACCGGCGAAGCGAGCTCAAACGCCGGATGACCCAGCGCCGCCTCAAGCCGGACACCTTGCCGCTTACGAACTTCTTTAGTCTGTCCATTATTTCTTGTCCCAACTGTAGTCTATGAAGACCGACTGAATCGCGGCGGCCGGGACTTTCCCCGTTCCATAGTAGTCGCCGGTTGTCACATCTAGGAAGCCGGCCTCCTTCACCCAGTCAATAACCTCGCCGCCCTGATAGGCAATGACATTGTAGTAGTAACGCCCCTGATTCAGCGGCAGTCGCGGAATCCGGCAGAACGCAACGCCACGGCCCGGCTCGACGTCGAATTCTGTCCCGACCGCGTCGCTGCGGCAGGCACAAAGGAACCGGGTGTCGGAAGTCATGAATGAGATGGCGAGAACTACTCCCCGCATGCTGGCCTGCTGGCAGTTGAGGTATCCGACGCGAACCAGAAGCGACTGGCCTGAGACCGCAACATTGATCGGCGTGCTTGTTGCCGCATCCAGAAAGTCCACGTTCTGGAACCGGAACGTCCGCCCTCCCTCCCGATCCACCCTTTCCGCGATGGATTGCGTGTCAATGCGGCCCTGTGCAGATTTGATGTACGCAGCGACGGCATCGTCGGCCGAGCCATCAAACACAAGGCGGCCGCCATCCAGCAGGATGGCCCGCGAGCACAGGGATTGGATGGCCGCCATGTTGTGGCTCACAAAGAGAACCGTCCGGCCTTCGCGGGCCACGCTCTGCATCCGGCCCAGGCACTTACGCTGAAAGCCGATGTCGCCGACTGCCAGCACTTCATCCACCAGCATGATGTCGGGCTCGAGCTGCGACGCCACGGCAAAAGCCAGCCGCACATACATTCCGCTGGAATAGCGTTTTACCGGCGTGTCGATGAAGTTGCCAATCTCGGAGAAAGCCACAATCTCATCCAGCTTGCGGTCGATCTCCTGCTTCTTCATCCCGAGGATGGCACCGTTGATGTAAATGTTTTCTCTGCCGGTAAGGTCAGGATGAAACCCCGTGCCGACTTCCAGAAGGCTCGACACCCGGCCCCCAAGCACCGCGCGACCCGACGTGGGCGCGGTGATGCGCGTGAGGATCTTCAGCAGCGCGGACTTTCCGGCTCCGTTTCGCCCGCTGCCCCCCAGCACCTCGCCATGCTTGACACTGAAGGCGACATCGCGCAGCGCCCAAATCTCTTTGGGGACGGTGGCCTTTCGCCCCGCAGCAGGCGCCCCGGCAGCATCCCCGATAGCGCCGCCGGCAGCTTCAAACCGGGTGCCGACATCGATCGTTCCCATGAAGTCCGCCGGATTCCTCCCGCGCACTTTGTGCCACCAGTGCTGGAGACGCTCCTGCACCGAGTTCATCCCGATCTCGCCCAGGCGATACCGTTTCGACAATCCATCGACCGTTATGAATGAATCAGACATGGGGCTCCTCGCTTCGAGGGACCGTCACACAGTGTCTATGAAGGTCCGCTCGGTACGGTTGAAAATGGCGATCCCGCTTGCAAGCACGATCAGCGTGATGACAGAAGACAGGATAAACATCAGGGGGCTGACGGTTCCCGTGCCCAGCAGCGAGTAGCGGAAGAACTCCAACGTGTTGGTCATGGGGTTGATCAAGCTCAACCAGCGCCACTTCTCAGGCACCTGCGACAGGGGGTACAAGATGGGCGTCGCCCACATCCAGATGCCCTGCAGGAACGAGACAACGTGCCGCAAATCCCTGTACTTCACCGTAATGGCTGAAGACCACAGGCCGATGCCCAAACCCAACGCCGCCGACTGAACGAGCAGCAGCGGCAGAAGCAAGGCCGACGGCCTCAGGTGAATCAGCGGCCCGGCGGATGTGAAGAACTTGAAGAAGATCCAGAAGGCGGCAAACGTGGCAAACTGGATGCCGTAGTTGATCAAGTTGCCCATGACCGTGTAGAACGGGATGATCAGGCGGGGAAAATACACCTTCCCGAAAAGACTCGCATTGCCGACCAGCACTCCCGACGTTCCGCTCATGCAGGACGCGAAATAGCCCCAGCCCAGGCCGCCGCACAGATAGAACAGATACTGCGGCAGTCCGTCCGTGGGGGCCTTCATCACCTTGCCTAGAAATACCGTCTGAACCAGGGTCCCTATGACCGGGGTGATGAGCATCCA
Organism: uncultured Victivallales bacterium; assembly: GCA_964424705.1. GTDB lineage: Bacteria > Verrucomicrobiota > Kiritimatiellia > UBA8416 > CAYRKB01 > CAYRKB01. Next base: position 6,657 of record CAYRKB010000065.1, on the reverse strand, counting down.
CAGCGGACCCAGAACAGTCTGCTTGAACCGCGCCGTCCAGTCCCGGCGGACGAAGAGCCAGATCAGATCGCTGTATTCCCGGATCTCGCGCCAGGGCACATCGAACCATCCGCGGTTGGGTTCAATCACCACGGTATGACGGTGCGTTCTGGTCGCTTCATCAGCTTCCCGCATGGTTCGAGCCTCCCTGTCGTCTCACGGCGCGTAGGAAATATGATTGAGCACAACGATCGAAATGTAGATGTAGACGACGCTGACCAAAGCCCCGATCGTTGAGAAAACAAATAGGTCCTTGCGGACATCAAGCAGCGGCGGATGGTCTTCGGGCAGCATCTGGCGCGCCAAAATCGGGAGCGCCGCCAGCATCGCGAAAAGGAAGAAGATGGGATACACGAAAGCCCGGCCAAGGAAGTAGGAGGACGCGCAGTATCCCGCCATGGACGCTATGCACTGGCCCGAAAAACGCTTCATCCAGGCTTCGTCCTCGGAAGCCGGGCGGTTGAACGCCTTTCGGACTCGCCACGCGCCCACCATGCCCAGATGGATGAGCCCGTACCAGAACCAGTAACCGAAAAGCCCCGTCTCAGAATAGCAGAGCACATAGGCGCTGTGCACGGCCCGCCCTTCCTCGATGAAATCGGAGATCAGGTTGGTTCCCACCCCGAACAGCAGGTTGTGCTTGAAGGCCTCATTCGCCTGGCCCCAGAATATCACCCGGTCGTGGGCCGATTCATCCATCCGCCCCGCCGCCATCACCGGGCTCAGGATGAGGGCGCTTACTACCATGAGAACGAAGAGCGTGGGCGTCCATCGGATCGGAAACCGTAAGACAACCATGACGCAAACCGTAACAATCAGGCCTATCAGGCCACCCCGGGAGTGCGTCGTCAGCATACTCCAGATGAGGGCCCAAGCAAGGCCCGCCCCGAGGAGCCGGCTGAAAAACGTCGGCTTGCGTGTCAAACCGAAAACGAAGGGCACGGCGGTTACAAGGATCTGCGCGAGATCGTTCGGATCCTCAAAGATTCCAAAGAACAATGTGCGTGTATACCACCCCTTGCTGGCAGACCACACGATTTCCGGCCAGCTTTCCCTCCCTCCCAGTCCATACCCCCGCGTGACCTGGAGGTACGTATGCCACGCCATCAGGCAGGTCGACGCAACAATCAACCGGCTCATAGCCTTGAACCGGTCGATGCTGTTGAGCACGCTGATAAGCAGTATTGAGTACAGGCAGGTTTTGAGAATCATCGGAGTCGAGTTCAGGAGCGCGGCCATGTACGTGTGCGCGATATGCGACATCATGGAGGCGAACACGACGCCAAGAAGCAGCCAGGTCTGGGGGCATTTGGGTGGGAACTCCAAAATGTTCTCGTTGGCCTCAACGAAAAGTCCGGCAAGGGCGAATACGAAAACGATTTCAAGCATCGGTATCCCGAAAAGTACGGGAAACAGCCACTCCTGGGGCCGGGCAAAGACCAGGATCATGAAGAACATCATGAGTCGGAAAGTCATAGCACCATGTTACTGCAGCAGCGTCTGCAGCAGAGGATTCTTCCACAGCCGCTGCGCGCGAGTTTGAAATTTCTGGAGGCGGCCAATGCGCTCCTGGACAAAGGCGCCCTCTCCGTTCCAGCCGGGATCATTCGCAGCAGATGCACCCATCTGCTCCAGCAGCGACTGGTAGGAGGACAGCCGCTTGCCCACGGTGTCCATAACCGCCTTCTTGAGAATGTTGCCAAACCAGTCGTTCGCCTCATAGTAGTCCTTCCGATCCCCGCGCACCCACACTTTGCGAACCGCATCCCACTGCTCAAGCTGGCGCACGCACATGCTCGCGCCACCCTTGCTGATGCCCAGCGCGCGCTGAAGGTCGCCGAGGCTCTGCGGCGTCTGGCTGAAATAGAGGTATGCGTAGATCTGGCCGAGGACGCGCCCAAGACCGAGGGACTGCGTCAGGCTTCCGGCTTCCTGCACGAATCGGCGCACCACGGGGTGCAGATCACTGCTCGCTGCTGCACTCATGACTGGAGTCTCATATACTTCCCTGGGGTATCCATTTGACTGGCGCCACCACAACCTGTAGCGCGAGGGGATTCACCACCCGCTTCGCTGGAGGCACGAAGGCATGGAGAATACCGGGCTCTGGCACTCTCCCTTCCTTCTCCCGGGAAGACGTTGCGCAAATTTGGCGCAGGGCGGAAGGCTCGACAGGTGTCCGGAAAGCGACCAGGAAGTCGCCACCCTGCGCCAAATTCGCGCAACACCGGGGTTTCGAGCGCGCGGGAGGATGGATTCGACCGTTCCCGCATTCTTCTTCTGGTTCATCCCCATGGCTCAGCGCCTCCAGCGAAGCGGGTGGTGATGATTCTCTTCCCTGCAACCACAATCTTGAGGGGGTGAAATGGATGCCCCGACTGTACTTATTGAAGCGCGAATCTACTTACGGCACAACATGTTTGCAATAAGCTGTTTATGAAATATAAACAGAGCAATACTCTGGCGGAGGCTGCGCAGAAAAGAGTGGCTGGAATAGGGCAAACGACGGGATCGAGTCAGACTCCGTCCCGGTCAGTTATGCAATCCAAGATTCATTATGTTTTGAACGTATCAAAACTTTAAAGGTGATGGCAAGCAGTTTTAAGATCGAACATGGTGTTGCTTTGCAGCGAAAGCATCCGGTATGATCGGCGCGAACTGCAACGCTGGATTAACACTCAGGAGGCCGGTCCATGGCAAAGTCTTTAGACAGGCAGAAGAATACGAAAAAAGAGCCGAAGATGACCGCGAAGGAAAAGAAACAGGCCAAGCGGGAGAAGAAGAACAAGTAGCCCCGCCCCGCCGATGAATCTTCGAATCCGCAAACTTCAGCCCGACGCAATCGTGCCACACTACGCCCATCCCGGCGATGCCGGGATGGATCTGTTCGCCGCCGAGGAGACGGTCATCCCGGCTTCAGAATCGCGTATGGTGCGCACGGGCATCGCAATCGAACTGCCGCCCTCAACGGAGGCCCAGGTGCGGCCGCGCAGCGGGCTGGCCGCGAAACACTGCCTCACCGTCCTCAATTCCCCCGGCACCATCGACGCGGGGTACCGCGGCGAGGTGTGCGTCATCCTTATCAACCATGGCAAAGCCCCCTTCCACGTTGAAAAAGGAATGAAGATCGCGCAAATGGTCATCCAGCACGTTCTCACGGTGGACGTGGAGGAAGTCTCGGAACTCTCCGATACCCGCCGCGGCACGGGCGGATTCGGCTCGACAGGCAACGTATCCACGAAAACCAACAGCACGGGGATCCCGCTATGAGCGTAGTGAAAGACATGCTGAAGAAGCTTGGTCCGGACGGCGTGTTCGCCGAGGCCCGCCGCGTGGCCCGCGAATACACCTACCGCCTGCGCAGCGAAGGCCGCATCTCATTCTCCGACCCCTCGGACCGCCATCTCCCGTCCATCCACGTCTGCCGCCGCACGCTGCCCGAGGTCTGGGAAGACACGGCGATGGCGCTGATGGCGATCGGGCAGGAGATCCACACGCATTACGATCCCACGTCGAAGGACGGCAAGTACCAGAGCTTCCCCAGCCTGGAAGCCAGCGTGATGATGCACATCGAGGAGCCGTTCGGCGAGCCGCGCTTCCACAAACACTACCTCGGCGGGTGGATGGGCTTCGGCGACTACAAAGCGGAAATCGAAGGCGTCAAAGACCATTGGATGATCTCCCCCGCCGCCGTGACGGAAAAGATGAAGGCCGGACGGTTCGACGAAGTCCGCAACGACGAACGCTGGAACTACACCTACAGCCAGCGCTTTCGCGCCTACCCGTTCTTTGACTTCAAGGGGGACTTGCGCACGGTCAACCAGATCAAGTCCGTGATCCGCAACCTGAAGAAGAATCCCACCAGCCGCTCGGCGCAGTGCATCACGTGGGACCCGCGCTGGGACCACAACGACGAACAGATGGGGCCTTTCAAATGGGCCGCCTACCACTCCCCCTGCCTGCAGCGCTTCTGGTTCCGCCTCCAGGAGAAGAAGAACGGCAAAGGCTACATCCTCAATGTGAACGGCCACTGGCGATCGCGCGATCACCTCAAAGCCGTGCCATCCAACGTCTTCGGCGTCACGGAAGGCATGCACGAGGAAGTCCGGCTTGGCCTGGAGAAGGAGCTCGGCGTGCCGGTGGAACGCGGCAGCTACGTGGACATCAACGATTCCCTGCACCTGTACGGCCACTATCTTGATCCGCGCCTGCAGGGGCTGGACGCGGAGAGCTACCTCGAGGACATCTTCCGCATCGCCTCCGGCGAGCCGATCAGCGAACGCGTCATCATGCCCGGCACGGACATGTACGACATGATGATGGAAGATATCGAGCGCGACTATCGTCGCCGGACAGATAACCCCGACTACGACCGGTCGCTCTGAGCGGGCGCAATCGATCGGAGAAAACATGGCGCGCGTCAGGCTGGCAGTCGTGGGTGCGGGAACGATGGGTGAAATTCACCTGAAGAACGCCGCGGCCATGCCGGGCGTCGAGCTCGCGGCGGTGTGCGATGTAATCCCGGAGCGCGCGGAACGCTTCGCCGCCGAATACAAGTGCAGGGCCTACACCAGCGCGGCGCGCCTCTTGAAATCCAGGGCGGCGGACGCCGTCCTGATTGCCACGCCCCACTACTCCCACACGACCCTCGGGATCGCCGCGCTGAAAAGCGGCCATCATGTCCTGGTCGAAAAACCGATCTCGGTCCACAAGGCGGATTGCGAAAAGCTCATCGCCGCCCATGAAGACAAGCAGCTCGTCTTCGCCGCAATGTTCAACCAGCGGATGGATCCGCTCTACATCAGGCTCAAGGACCTCATCGCCCGGGGCGCGCTGGGCAGGCTGGACCGCATTACGTGGATCATCACCGAATGGTTTCGCACCGAGGCGTATTACACGTCCGGCGGATGGCGCGCCACCTGGGCGGGCGAAGGCGGCGGCGTGCTGCTGAACCAATGCCCGCATAACCTTGACCTCTGGCAATGGTGCTTCGGGATGCCGGCCCGCGTCCGGGCCTTCTGCAAGATCGGGCGCAAGCATAAGATCGAGGTCGAAGACGAAGTCACAGCCCTCATGGAGTATCCCGACGGCGCCTCGGGCATCCTCGTCACGTCAACCGGTGAAGCGCCGGGCGTCAACCGGCTGGAAGTCGCAGGCGAGTTCGGCACAGTCCTGCTCGAAAACCGAAAGCTCACCTTCACACGCAACAGCACATCGTCCATCGAGTTCATCAACACCTCCCCCGAACGGTTCGGGCGGCCGACCACGACCGTGGAAACGGAATCCTTCGACTCGAGCGGCCCCCAGCATGCAGGCGTCCTGCAGAACTTCATCGAAGCCATTGCAGAGGGCAAGCCGCTGGTCGCACCGGCCGCGGAAGGCATCCGCTCCGTGGAGCTGGGCAACGCCATGCTGCTGTCATCCGAAACCGGCCGCACCCTCGAGCTGCCGCTTGACGGACGCGCGTACCAGCGCCTCCTTAAACGCAAGATCAGAGAATCGGCACGGCCGCGGGACCCGCTCCAATGAAACTCGCAAGGATTGCAGCTCAGCTATATACCCTCCGCGACTGCCTCAAAACACCCGCGGAAATTGCCGTGACGCTCAAGCGCGTGCGCACGCTCGGCTACGAGAGCGTGCAATGCTCGGGCCTTGGCCCCATCGACCCCGGCGAGCTCAAGCGGATTCTCGATGGGGAAGGCCTGTCCTGCTGCGCCACACATGAGGGCGGAGACATGATCCTCAACCAGACGGACGCCGTAATCTCCAAGCTGAAGGCCCTCGACTGCAAGATCACGGCCTACCCCTACCCCGCGGGCTATGATTTTTCACAGCTCGACCAGGTGCTCCTGCTCGCCGGGAAGTTGAACGACGCCGGGCGGAAGTTCGCCGCGGCGGGAATGATCCTTGCCTACCACAACCACAGCTTCGAATTCCAGCGGCTGCAAGGCAAGACCGCGCTGGAATGGATCTACGAGAAGACCGACCCGCGATTTCTGCAGGGAGAGCCGGACACGTATTGGGTGCAGCATGGCGGCGGCGACCCAGCCGCATGGTGCCGGCGGCTGAAAGGGCGCCTGCCGGTCATCCACCTCAAAGACTACACCGTCCGGGAGAAACAGCCCTGTTTCGCGCCGGTGGGCCAGGGCAATCTTGACATGCCCGCAATCATCCGCGCCGCCGACGAGGCGGGCTGCGAGTGGTTTATCGTCGAGCAGGACGACTGCTACGGCGCCTCGCCCTTCGACTGCCTTGCGGAAAGCTACCGCTACCTGGCCGCCCTTGCGAAAGAGTGACCCGGCGCCCGGCACGGGCAGGACGTCAGTCACGGCTGACATTCCCTGCCGGTCCGACCTGAGCCGATCGAAGGGTTTCCCCGGCAGGAGCTCGCCATTCTGGCCCTCATGGCGCAAGGCCCCGGGATTCCGCTCCCGCGACTGACCGGTTACGTTACGCTGCACGATTCAGGCTGCGATTGCAATAGGTTGCAATCGCACAGAATTCGGAAGTCAGAATTCAGGAGCCAGGAGGGCTTTATGCCACTTTTCATAATGTTGTGCGCGTCCTCTTTGTCAGCAATTCGCGTTATGGCGGAATAGCCCGCGTAAAGCGGGCTCT
>CAYRKB010000064.1:0-22242 GCA_964424705.1 uncultured Victivallales bacterium | reverse complement strand
CCTCAAATCACGTCCGGGCCAGCACAAAATCCCCTCACAAACCCAGAAGCGCCTGTTCGCTTTCTTACAGAGATGTCGCCACGACTTTCATAAAGACGTTGCGGAAGCAGATGATCTCCGCTGGGGTCATCAAGCCTTCCGCCTTTCTCCAATGCTCCAATGATTCGTCGAGAAGATGCATAATCCGCTTCTGGCGTTCGCCCTGTGGCTCATCTTCCGGGCCTTGAATGTGGAATTGTGCTTTGAAAAGCACTATAGCCGTGTTCGTCATGTCGCCCAGCGAATATCCCGGGGCATTGCTAGCATCTGCAAACTCATCCCGACTGCTGCAGTGCATTTGCCATTCGAGGTGTGCAGGAATCCTCCTTTCCCAATGTCCAATACCAGTGCCGCCCCCGTGGTGGATTTCCGCAATGAACAGGTTGAATATGCGCAACGCAGCGGTCATGTGAGGACGAAGTGTGGCCGCCTTCGGGTACTTCTTATCCGCGACGGGGGCGAGCCGCTCCTCATACACTTGGTGGATAATGTCCTCTTGTACCAGGCCAATCGGCCCAAACTGGCCACTTCGCACCAATTCGTCGCACAGGGATGTCGGCGACATACGGGAGCATTGTTCCGAGGTCATGAGTGGTGATGCGAGGAGCCTATCTCGCAGGTCCTCTGCGTCTGCACAAAACGGCGCGAGCAAGACAACCAGTAGTATCAGCCTTGTTCTCATCACTTGCCTCGCCAGACCTTATGGCTCAACAACGGCGCTGCAACGTTGCTGCAGCCGATGGTTCGGTGAACTCAGGTCCATGGTGTCCAATTCAGGATGCCGATTGCTGCCAACCCAATAGTGACCCAGAAGATGGACAAGCAGATCTTCGCCTTGCTCGATCGGAAAGAGAATCTGTTATCGCAGGCCGAACACCTCACGTCTGTCTTCCGTCCCGCCACCCATAGAAGGGAGCCGACAACACCGCCAGCTATTAGAGCCCACAAGCTGATATTCGGCTGCAGCTTCGGGACTTCTGTGCAGGTTCCGGCCATTCCGCATTTGAGACATGTCATCTCGGAGATATTCATCTGTTCACCGATCGTCAGGCTTCATGCTGAGGCCCGGCTGGGCCGATAGCATGCGAGCCATCGTTCGATCTTCTATTCTCGGATAACGAACAGTTTCCCTACGCCCCACCACAGTCCCTTGAACAGGTAGCCGAGAGGCCCCAAGATCGGTTTTCGCTCCAGGCTTAGGCTGACCGTGGCGTAGTCCACTTGGCCTTTGAGCAACTTCATCCGCCCCTCCATTGAGTCAATGTCGGCTAGCACCCGGCTCAGCTCCGTCTCAATTGAGAGGATGTCCTTCACGGTTGTCGCCGTCTGAAGAAGCTGCTGCAGCCTGTCCCGCAGCAGGATCTTGTTCTTCAGCCGCGCTTCGACATCGATGTATTGCTCCGTTACGTCTTCCCCTTCAATGTTCCGGTACATTACCGTACCGAGCGTCTCAAGATTCGCCAGCGCAGCCTGAAATCTCTTGGCTGGAATGCGGAGGAGCACGGTTGCCGACTCCTCTCCGGTGTCGGACTTCTGTTCGACAAAACCGCCTTGGCGTTCGGCCAAGGCGGAGGCCTCACTGACCGCATTGCTCACGCTCCATACCTGAATCCTCAGGTGCGCTTTCCAAATCAGCATCCTTTCAGGGCGCACTTCCGTCATGCGGCCTGCCGCAACTTGCGTGAGGCCGGAGCTACTCTTCCTCTTTCCGTATGTGGCACAACCGGACAGAAGGGCCACGAGCACCAACGCCATAAGCATTCGACTCATTGTCTTCATCTATTCTCCTCCGCGATCGACTATAGTATCTGCCAACTTGGCAATTCACGGGAGGATCGACCGTCGCTGGCGTCCGTAGCCAGTCGTACAGCCGCCTCACATTCGGCCAAAGTGTCGCAGAACGCCGTCCGTTGTCAACGCGGCAGAAAGCGAATCCGTCGGCCAGCCTTTTTGATCCTAGGCGTTAACGCGCAAGCGATTAAGCAGGCGGTAAAGGTGGCAACGGACCGGCAGGGAGCTTCCGCCGGGCATGGAATTATGCCGTTCGGCTTGCCGATGCGGCGTCAAGCGTCCATACTACGCGGACAGGAAAACCCTTGGCAATGAATGACCATACCCTACGCGTGCTGGAATATGACCGCGTGCTTGAGCTGATCGGCGCGCAGGCACGCTCGGAGGCCGGGCGTCGCGCCGTCCTCGCGCTGCGGCCGGCCGCGGACGCCAGCCCGGAGGCGCCTGCGCGCCGCCTCTTTCAGGACTGCACGGCCTTGCGCCGCCGTGGGCTCGTCCTGCCCCCGGTGCAATTCGAGTCGCCGGACGAGGCGCTGCGGCACGCGGGCCCGGAGGGCACGGCGCTGGATGCCGCCGATTTTCTGATGATCCGCGTCCTGCTGCTCGCCGCGGATGCGGTACGCACCTTCGGGCTGGGTCCGCCTTGCGAGGCCGCACACGCCTTGCGCGCGCTGGCCGGGGAACTTGCGGGCTGCGACGGGCTGCGGGCGCAGATCGACCGCGTGTTCGACCCGCGCGACGGCCAGGTGCGGGACCATGCCAGCGAACGGCTCGCCTCGATCCGCGCGCAGCGCAGCACGCTCACGCATCGCCTCGAGCGGCGGATGCAGGCGCTGCTCAACGAGGCGGGCCTGGCGGGCGCCTTCCAGGAGTCCTTCGTCACGACGCGCCACGACCGCTTCGTGGTGCCCGTGCGCCGCGAGGAGCGAAGCCGCGTGCGAGGCATCCTGCACGACCAGTCCAATAGCGGGGAAACGCTCTTTATCGAACCCGAGGAATCGGTCGAGGCGGGCAACGAGTTGGAGCAGCTGCGGCTCGATGAGCGCAATGAGCTGCACCGGATCTTCACCGGCCTGACCGACCAGGTGCGCGCGAATGCTGCGGACCTGATGCGGAATGCAGGCCTGCTCGCACGCTATGATGCGGCGTCTGCGGTGAGCGCCTGGGCCCTGGAGGACGACTGCCGCTTCCCCGCGCTGGGCGGGCAGCTGCGCCTCATGGCCGCGCGCCACCCGCTCCTCCATCGCCATTTTCGCCAGGAGCAGCGCGCCGGCGACCTTGTGCCGCTGGATCTCGACCCGCCGGCGGGCAAGGGCGTGCTCGTCATCACCGGCTCTAATACCGGCGGCAAGACGGTGGTGCTCAAGACCGTGGGGCTGCTGACCCTGCTGGCGCAGGCGGGGCTGCCGATTCCCGCCGCCGAAGGCACGTCGATCCGCTGCTTCCACGAGGTCATGGCCGACATCGGGGACGAGCAGTCGATCGACCAGGACCTGAGCACCTTCAGCGGGCATACGCGCCGGATCGTCGAGGTGCTTGAAGCGGCACAGCGGGCGGACACGCTCGTGCTCCTCGATGAGCTGGGCGCCGGCACGGACCCGGGCGAAGGCGGCGCGCTCGGGTGCGCCATTCTCGACGTCCTGAGCCGCTGCCGCGGCATGGCCCTGGCCACCACGCACCTGGGCACGGTCAAGACGTTCGTGTTCGACCACCCCGTCATGGTGAACGCTTCGATGGTCTTTAACGTGGCGACCTTGCGCCCGGATTACCGGCTGGAGCTGGGGCGCGCAGGCGCCAGCTATGCGCTCACCATCGCGGTGCGCTGCGGGATGCCCGACGACGTGATGGCGGCGGCGCGCGGGTTCATCCCGGCAGGCGAGGCGCAGATGGAAGGCATCCTGGCGCAGCTGGACGAGAAGAACGTGAGCCTGCGGCTGCGGCTGCAGGAGCTGGAGGCGGCGCGCGACCAGGCGCTGCTCGCCCAGGCTGCCGCGGAGCGGGACCGGGACCGGCTCGGAAAGGAGCTCGCCGACCTGCGCCGGGAGCGGCGCAAGCTGCTGCATGAGGCGCAGGGCGAGGCTGCGGCCCTTGTCACGGACACGCGTAAACAGGTGGAGCGAATTCTCACCACAGCCCGCGCGCAGCCCGGCCGGGACCAGTCCCGTGAGCTGCGCAAGGAGCTGGATAACCGCAACGCCGCCCTGGCGGAGAGCCGGGAGGAGACGCGCGAGCAGCCGGCCGACCGGCTGGGCAGGGACGAGGTGAAGCCGGGCGCGCGCGTCTGGGTTGCGGCGCTGCAGGAGCACGGCATCATCAAGTCGGTGGGCGACGCGGGGAAGCGTGCGATCGTCGACGTCGGCAAGCTCTCCGTGGCCGTCGAGTCGGCATCGCTTTGCCGCCCGCGCGGGGCGTCCGCGCCATCCAAGCCGCCGCCCGCCGTGCGCTGGACCGCGCCCCGCGACGTGAAAACCGAGCTGAAGCTCGTCGGCGTGCGCGTGGAAGCGGCCCGCTCCCTGCTGGACCAATTCATCAGCGACGCCATGGCCGGCGGGCTGGAGCAAGTCCGGATTGTCCACGGGTACGGCACCATGGCCATCGCGAAGATGGTGCACGAGCGGCTCACCGAGCTGGGCGTGCGCTCGTTCCGTCCGGGGCGCGACGGGGAAGAAACCGGCGGCTCAGGCGTGACGATCGTGAAGCTGTAGAACGCAGCAACGGCCCGGGAAATGAAATTCAGCGGCCCAAAGAGCGTCCGTTGAAACACGGGGAATGAATGGATTCCGATTCCTGATGGCTCTCGCAGCATCACTTCTCGTGACAGAAGCTATCTGGTTTCTAGACGTTGGATGGGTGAGGATAATGGATCAGAAAGAAACCAACGAGTCAGAATGGAGGAACCCGGACAACTGGTCGGGTCCGCTCTACTTCAGCAAGAAGGATAGCCGGACATGGGTTCCTAAATCGATCCCGTGGATGGGATGGACGCTCAATATTGGCAGGACGGCCGGGGCGTACTGGCTCCTGGGGTTCCTCATCGGATTGCCCATCTTCATTATTCTGATGCAGAGCGTGGCAGCCGGAAGATAGGAGGCCGCATCGAACGGTCAAGATCCACCTTATTCCTCACCCGCGGCGGGTTCGGAATCCGGTGACCTCGGACGTTCGGCCTTGAATCCGTTTGTCGGCCGCGGACCGCTGGCCCCTACTTCCACTTGATATTGCATCCGATGCTGGGGACCTGGTCGGCCGAGACCGGCTTGCCGGCGAGCACGGCTTCTATCGCCGCGCGCAGGTCGCTCCCCGTCACGGGCTTCCCGTTGCCGGGGCGTGCATCGTCCATCTGCCCGCGGTATACGAGAGCGCGCGCGGCGTCGAACAGAAAGAAGTCCGGCGTGCAGGCGGCGCGATACGCCTGGGCCACCGACTGACTCTCGTCGTAGCAGTAGGGAAACGAAAACACCTGTTCCCCCGCCTGCAGCGCAAGGCTTGCCGGCGCGTCGGCGGGGAAGTTCGTTGCGTCGTTCGAGCTGATCGCGACGATCCCGACCTCCCGGCCGGCGTAGTCCTTCCCGAGCTGGGCGAGCCCGGCCTGCACGTGCTTGACGTAGGGGCAGTGCCGGCAGATGAACATCACGAGCAGCGCTTTCTTCCCCGCAAAGGTCTGCAGGGAAATCTTCTCTCCGCTGACCGTATCCGGCAGGCTGAAGTCCGGCGCGCGTACTCCGAGCGGCAGCATGGTTGAAGGGATGAGGGCCATGGGCGTCGTTCCTTTCCCAAACGAAGCATTTGCACAAATCGCAACTTGGTGGAATTATAGCCGAAACACGCGCCGCGGAAAACAAAAACACGCCGCGGCGTACGGCTGGCCTGTTTGGTAGGGACGTCTCTCCGAGGCGTCCGCGGACCGCTCGGAGAGCGGTCCCTACCCCATGATGCCAGTCCGTGGCCGGGGAATGCCGAAGCACACGATGGAGGTATTGTATGCAGAAGTACGCGCTGGGACTTGATTACGGGACGAATTCTTGCCGCTCGGTGATCGTGGACCTGTCAGACGGGCGCGAGGTGGCCACGCATGTGTACAACTACCCCAGCGGCTCCGCCGGGGTTCTGCTGGATCCGAAGGACCCGAACGTCGCGCGCCAGAACCCGGAGGACTATATCGACGGGCTCGTGGTGATCGTGCGGGAGGCGCTGAGGAAGGCGAAGAAGGCCTCGCGCGGGTTCCGGGCGGACCGCATCATCGGGATCGGCGTCGACACCACGGGCAGCACGCCGCTGCCGGTGGACAAGGAAGGCATGCCGCTTGCGCTGCACGACGAGTTCGACGGGGATCTGAACGCCATGGCATGGCTCTGGAAGGACCACACCAGCCATGCGGAGGCGGCGGAGATCACGGAGGTTGCGCGCCGGATCCGGCCGCACTACCTGGCCAAGTGCGGCGGTACCTATTCGTCGGAATGGTTCTGGAGCAAGGTGCTGCGCTGCAAGCGCGTCGCGCCCAGGGTGTTCAAGGCGGCGCACAGCTTCGTCGAGCTGTGCGATTTCGTTCCGGCCATGCTGGCCGGCAACACCGACCCGGCGACCATGGCGCGGAGCGTCTGCGCGGCGGGCCACAAGGCGATGTACTGCGACAAGTGGGACGGGCTGCCGGACAAGGCGTTCCTGGCCCGGCTGGATCCCGCGCTGGCCGACCTGCGCGACCGGCTTTACACCAAGGCTGTGCCGTCCGATCGCCTGGCGGGCCGGCTGTGCAAGAAGTGGGCCGAGGCCCTGGGCCTCAAGGAGGGGATTGCCATCGCCGTCGGCGCCTTCGATGCGCACATGGGCGGGGTGGGCAGCGGCATCCGCGAAGGCGTGCTGGTCAAGATCCTCGGCACCAGCACCTGCGACATGATGGTGCAGAAAACCACGCGCCGGCTGAAGGACATTCCCGGCGTCTGCGGAATCGTGAACGGATCGATCCTGCCCGGCTACTTCGGCATCGAGGCAGGCCAGTCCGCCGTGGGGGACATCTTCCTGTGGTTCGTCAACCACATGGTCCCGGACAGCTACGGAAAGACGCAGGATGAGAAATTTGCGCGGCTGGCCAAAGCCGCGGCGGCGCAGAAGCCGGGCGAGCACGGCCTGCTGGCGCTCGACTGGAACAACGGTAACCGCTGCATCCTCGTCGACGTGCGCCTGAGCGGGCTGCTCCTCGGGCAGACCCTCCACACGCAGGCGCACGAGGTGTACCGGGCCCTCATTGAGGCCACGGCCTTCGGAGCCCTAACGATTATCCGCCGCATCGAGGAATACGGCGTGCCCGTGAAGGAGATCGTCAACTGCGGGGGCCTGGCGGTGAAGAACCCGTTCCTGATGCAGATCTATGCCGACGTTACGGGCCGCACGATGAAGGTGGCCGCAAGCGACCAGACCTGCGCCGTGGGCGCTGCGCTCTTCGGCGCGGTGGCCGCCGGCAAAGCCGCGGGCGGGTTCGCGAATGTCGGCGCGGCCCAGAAGGCTCTGTGCGGGGTACGCGAGCGTGTGTACAAGCCGAACGCGGCCAACCACAAGGTGTACGCAGAGCTCTACCAGCTCTACCGCCAGGTTCACGATGCGTTCGGGACCAAGGCGTCGCGCGGGGCGCTCGACCAGGTCATGAAAGACCTCATCCGAATCCGCGAGCGCCAGCGGTAAGAGCACTTCTCAAACAAGATCCGCTCGGGTCGGCGTCGGAATCGGGATCGGAATCGATTCCGATGGCGATTCCGAGAGGGTCAGGACGAGGAACGGGAGAATGTTCAATTCCGGACGTTTCTTACCTTGGGCGTTGAACGTTGGACGTTGAGCGTTTGCCGACCGCCGCGCCCCCCGCTCAGCGCCGTCCGCAGAGCGGGCAGGCGGACGTTCCGGTCAGCCCGTCGACCACGGCGCGGACGAGGTCCGGCGTCGCAACGGCTCCGGGCCCCGAGGTCCGCCCCATGATGTTGCTGGCGGCCGAATCGGTCGCCCGGTCGTATTGCTCCGGCAGGCCCATCATGTGGCCGGCCTCGTGCGCCGCGTCTTTGTAGCGCTCCCCGTCGGGCTGGGCCGGATCCACGGGCCGGCTCGCCAGCTCAGACCACTCGCCGTCCACGCTTGCGCCCCCGCGCGGCGGGCTATGGGTGGTCTTGCCCATGTACGCGACGACGGGGCGGTTCACGTCCGGCCCATAGGGGAGAACGGGCGCCCAAACCGTGTTGCTGGGAATGGCTTGAACCTGGTGCCAGCCCGCCCGCATCGCGCTGCCGGCGGCGACGTGGTTCGTCACGACGCGGAAGACCACCGCGCAGCCGCACTTGCCGCAGGCCCGGTGTTTCTGCGGCCCGTTCCAGACGTCCAGGATCTCGCGCGTCCACGCGGAGGCGACGCTGTTTGACGCGCCGGCGAAGTCGATATACATCGTGACGGCGATCGTCCCGTTCGTCGCCGTGCAGGTCGTCCGCGCCGGTGCCGCTGCGGGCAGGGCCAGCAAGAGTGCGGCCACGGAGATGAGAAACATCGAACATCGAACACTGAACATCGAACACCGAAGTCCGACGTTCACATCTGCTTCCAACTTCGACGTTGGACGTTCGATGTTCGATGTTGGACGTTCAAGCATGACACGCTACGACGGATCTCCCGGAAGGGTGTCTCGGACCAGAATTGCGTCCACTTGCCCGAACCCTCCCCACATCTCCGTAGCGCTACCCCTTCGCGATCAGGACCTCGGCGATCTGGATGGCGTTCTGGGCCGCGCCTTTCCAGATGTTGTCGCCGCAGCACCACAGCACGAGGCCGTTCGCCACGCTCTGGTCGCGGCGGATGCGGCCCACGAGAACGTCGTAGTTGCCGGACGCGTGCAGAGGCATCGGGTAGACGGCGTTCTTCGGGTCGTCCGCAAGCACCACGCCCGGCGTCTTGGCCAGCAGCGCGCGCGCCTCGTCCGGCGACAGCGGCCGCTCGAACTCCGCGTTGATCGCGATGCTGTGCCCGTTGAATACCGGCACCCGCACGCACGTTGTGGCCACCCGGATGGCGGCGTCTCCGAAGATCTTGTGCGTTTCCTTGCGCATTTTGATCTCCTCGGTGCTCTCGCCCGAATCGTCCTTGAACGATCCCACCGAGGGAATCACGTTGAACGCGATCTGGTGAGGATACACCTCGGGCTTGAAGGACTGCCCCGCGGCCCACGCGCGGCTCTCCGACTCAAGCTCCTTGACTGCGGCGCTGCCGGTGCCCGACACCGCCTGGTACGTGCTCGCCACAAGCCGCCGCAGATGCGCTGCGCGGTGCAGCGGCGCCAGGGGCATGAGCGCAATGATGGTGCTGCAGTTCGGGTTGGCAATGAGCCCCTGGTGGTTCTTCAGCGCGTCCGGGTTGATTTCCGGGATCACCAGCGGCACGCGCGGGTCCATGCGGAAGTCGTCGCCGTTATCGATGACGATGCAGCCGCGCTTGGCGGCCTCCCAGCCGAGCGTCTGCGAAGCGCCCTTGGCGCCTTCTGTGCCCGCGAAAAAGGCATAATCCATTCCTTCAAACGCATCCGGCTGGGCAACCTTCACGGGATACCCGACGCCATCGATCGTTTCCGTGCGCTCGCTTCGCGCCAGAATGGTCAGCGACTTCACGGGGAAATTGCGCTGCCGCAGCAGCCGCACCATTTCCGTCCCCACCGCCCCGATGCCCACGACACAAACATTGTACTGCTTCATGACTGTCCTCGACTTTGCGCCGCTACGGCGCCGCTATGCCACCCGCTCCGCCACCAGGTCCCCTACCTGCGTCGTTGAATAGCCCATCTTCCCGGCCGCCAGGCTCTTGACCTTCGTGCTCGTGATGGCGCACACCGCCGCCTCGACCGCCGCCGCCGCCTCGTGCTCGCCCAGCGTGTCGAGCATCATCCCTCCGGCGCAGATTGCGGCGAGAGGATTGATCACGTTCTTGCCCGTATACTTCGGCGCGGACCCGCCCATCGGCTCGAACATCGAAACGCCCTCGGGGTTGATGTTCCCGCCGGCGGCAATTCCCAGCCCGCCCTGAATGATGGCGGCCAGGTCCGTGATGATGTCGCCAAACAGGTTTTCGGTGACGATGACGTCATACCACTCGGGCTGTTTGACGAACCACATCGTGCACGCGTCGACATGATTATAATCCTGCTCGATGTCCTTGAACTGCGCGTCGCCGAGCTCCTTGTGCACGCGCACCCATAGGTCGCCGCAGTGGGTAAGCACGTTGCACTTGTGCACGAGCGTCAGGCGCTTCTTCTTGTTGCGGCGCCGCGCGTATTCATACGCGAACTTCACGCACCGTTCCACGACAGGCCTCGAATAGATCATCACCTGCGTCGCCACTTCCAGGGGCGTGCCTTTCTGGACCGTGCCGCCCACGCCGGTGTAGATGCCGCCGGTGTTCTCGCGCACGACGACGAAGTCGATGTCCGCCGGCCCCTTGTCCTTGAGCGGCGTTTCCACCCCGGGGTACAGCTTGACCGGGCGCAGGTTGATGTACTGGTCCAGCGCGAAGCGCATTTTGAGCAGGATTCCCAGTTCCAGGATCCCGGGCTTGACGTCGGGATGGCCGATCGCGCCCAGAAAAATGGAGTCGAACTTCTTCATGTCCGCGATCGCGGCGTCGGGCAGCGTCTCGCCGGTCTTGAGGTAGCGCGCAGCGCCGAAATCGAAGTGGGAATAGTTGAGCTTGAACCCGTGCTTCGTTGCCGCAACATCGAGAACCTTGACGGCCTCCCTCGTCACCTCCGGGCCGGTCCCGTCGCCTGGAATCACCGCAATGTTGTAAGTCTTCGCCATCGTGCCGCTCCTTCCTGTATGAGAAAGCATGGCATGCTATGAAAGCCGGCCGCTTCGTGCAAGGCAGAAGAGGCGGAAGGTGGGAGGTGGGAGAAGTGATCAGTAAACAGTGATCAAGCGGGGTGCCTGTTCGTAATCTTAATCCTAATCTCAATCTCCTCCGCGGGAGCGAGCTCCTCTCCGCGCGAACGATCCTCCCCGCCCGTCACGGCTCGGAGCCCGAGCGGAAGAAATGGACTCCGCCGGCGTCGGTCGTGAGCAGCCCGCCATCGAGCAGGCGGGCTTGGTTCACATAGCTCGGCACTTGCACGGCGGGCGGCTCGCCGGGCAGCGGCTGCGTCCCGCCCGGGACGCCGGTCACGCGGTCGAAGACGTCCACGTATACGCCGGACCGGGCACGCTGGACGGTGTTGGTGCGACCGGCGGGCGCCGGGACCGGCGGGCGGTAGGGCTGGGAGAAGGGTATGGCGCTGTACCAGCCGTCGCAGACTACCTCTGCGCCCACGACGTCTGTCGGCAGCAGGCGCGACCAGCAGAGGCCCAGCCCCGCAGCCCGCTCCCTGGCGACGCCGGGCGAAGCGTTGGCGATCTGGATCGCGGCGAACTGCCCCTCGGAGAACTCCAGCAGGAATTCATCGCCGCTGACTCCCGAGAACTTCATGTAGTTGACTCCGGGTATGAAGGTGGTCCGGTGCTCGACCTTGCTGTAGTCAACCCCCGCGCATTTCTGGGTCGATACGCCCTCGATGCTCGCGGTTCCGATGAATCCATAGAAGTAGACATCGTACTTGGACCAGCCGAGGCTCGAGATGTTGCCCACCCGGATGCAGGATGGCCGGTAGTGTTGCTTGATCTGCCCGTTGAGCAGCGTCGCCGTCAGGTTCGATCCCGCCTCCGGCAGTCCCAGCGAGGAAGTGCCTACCTGGGCCTGGTCCGTGAAACATTGGATCCGCACGGCGCCCATCCCCGTGGAGTCATGAAGGCCGTTCCACAAATACGGGATGAAGGATCCGCGGGTTGCCTCCAACACCGAGCCTTCCGTTCCCGACACGACCACCACCGTTCCCGTGTCGGCCCGGAAATCGAGGAGGTTATAGGCCGTGCGATCCACGCTCCGCGGCAGATCATACACGACCCCCGTGGCGCTGTTCACGTCGAAGGTCGCGAGCTGGCCAACCCGCCGGACGAAGGGGCCCGCGGCCGTCGGGTGCAGCCCGGCGGAACTCCAGTACTGGGACTCCGGCCTGACGTCCATGACCGGGCTCCACGCGGCCGCCGGCTCCGGGGGCTGCGTGAGAAGCGCGAAGTGCGCCAGGCTGCCCTGCCCAACGTAAGCCAGCGCGTCCGGGAGGAAAGGCCCGCGGCCCGGCCAGGGCGGCAGGGGCAGCTTGAGCACATACGCCCGGCCGTCGCCGAACGCGAGCGCCGGAGGCCACTGCGGCTCGTCCGGCAGGAACCGCCGCACATCCAGGACTGTGCCGGAAGCCGCCGCCACGACGACTTCCGCCGGGCGCTTCCCTTCGCTGCCGAACAGCGCCGCGTTCCAGTACAGGCGCAGCGCGAGCGCCCCGGCTTCCTCCTGCAGCCCGATCCACTGCAATCGTCCGGCGGCGAGCCGCGCCTCCCTGCCAAACCACCGCAGCCACAGGGCCTTGCCTGTGCCGGGATCGATGGCCGCCACGCGGCCGGACTCCGCCATTTCGCCTGCAAAGATCAGCCGCTCATCCCCGCCGACGAGATCGACGTGGAACGGCAGCCGCAGCGCCCATTCCGTCGCCCCGCTCGCGGCGTTCAGCGCCGTGAGCGTGCCGCCCTGTGCGGCAAGGACAAGCCGGCCATGAAAACCCACGGAGTCCGGCCGGCCGCGCAGCCGGCTCTGCCAGACGATCCGCCCGCCCGGCTGCGCCTCGACGCAGAGCAGCAGCCGTCCGGAGAGCACTCCGAACCGGTCTGTCCCCGCGCCTGCGGCGGGGCCCTTGACCAGCAGCGGGGCCCTGCAGGGGAGGGACCACTGCTCGGCCAGCGGAAGCCGCAGCGGCCCGGCGAGGCTTCCAGGCTGCTCGGCCGGCGCCGGCAGCGGCTCCTCGGTGAACTCCGCGAGCGACCCGTCCGCCAGCAGCGCAAACCCGGACCCCGCCGCCCCGTTCAGGCGCAGCTCATCCACAGGCGCGCCGGTCGCGGCCTGGTACCGAAGCAGGCGATCCCCCGCGACGGCCAGTACGTGCGCGCCTGCCACGGTCGCCCGCAGGTCCGGCGTGCCGCCGAGATTCCTGACCCACGCTTCGTCGCCCGAGCCCAGATCGAGCGCTGCGAGTTCGCCCCCGCCCTGCGTGATCAGCATCCGGCCCGCCACGCCCACGATCCGTTCGGAAGGAACAAGCAGGCTCTCCCACAGCAGCCCGCCGGTCGCGGGGTCCAGCGCCATGACGCCCGTGTGGTCCCGCGGCGCGATGAAGACCGCGCCGGCCGCCACCTGCGGCGCCGCGCCCTCGCGCCGGTACGGAAATTCCGGGGCGTCCTGCGGCGCCGCGCTGGGATAGGCTCGCACCCACTCCACCAGGCCGTCGCGCGCGTCGCAGCGCGCCACAATCCCGGCATCCGTGGAAACGTAGAGCGATCCCTGGTGCAGGGCGATCGCGTTGCCGCCGCAGGCAAGCCCGCGCTGGCGGTCGCCAGCCGCCATGGCGCCCAGCAGGCGCTGCCACACGAGGGCGCCGCTCATGCTATCCAGACACACGAGATAGAGGGGACGGTTCTTCGCGGCCTTCCGTTGCGCAGCCAGCACGTACACGCGGCCTTCCCCGGCGGACGGTTCGCTCTGCGGCAGCAGGTCGCTCCATTCCGCGCGTCCGCCCGTGGTCCAAAGCAGCCCGCCGGATTCGGCCTCCCACGCCGCGACGTCATGCTCGAGGGCCCCGTTGCGGCTGATCGTCGCAAGGCCGAAGATGGCCGGGCGCTCCATGGCCAGCCCCGCGCTTCCTCCGATGGTGGAATTCCAGCTCCGGCCAACAATGGCCGGGCGCCACACCGGCGCGGACATGCTCCTCTCATCAACGGGCACCTCCCCTTCGCCGCGGTCTCTGGCCGGCGTCGGCGTGCCGGGTTTCCAGCGGCCCCTCGCCGCACGGGGAGCTTCGCCGGCCCGGCCGGCGGGCGGCAGAATCGAATCACATACCTGGAGCAGTTCCAAGGTGGCGCCGTCGTAGCAGGCAATATGGCGGGAGCTGGTCACGGCAAGAAGGCCGGCCGCCGCGTCAATCCGCTGGAGGGTCCAGGGCCCCAGCCTGGCAGAGACGAGCTGTTGCCCGGGCGCGGCCGGCTCATCGGCCGCCAGCTCTGCCGGCAGCTGGAGCTTGACCCGGCGCAGGCTCGAGAGCGCAAGCGGCGCGGCGCCGCCCGCCGGAATCCGGATCGCCGCCTTGACTTCGGACGCCTTGGCGCTGGCGCCGCGCCACGGCAACAGGGCCTCGTCCGGCACGGCGGCCATGGCGCGCTCCAGTTCTTCCCGCCAGTCCGGCTGTCCGGCGAGCGCAAGCCAGTAGCCCACGTGGGCCGCGGCGAGCAGCCCGGAGTCATCCGCATGCGACAGGACATCCTGAAAAGCCCGGGCCGCCCAGTTGAGCCGGCCGGTGCGCAGCGCGTCCTCGCCGAAATCGACAAGCAGCTCCTGCGCGCTGCGCGCCCAGGCGTAGCGGCGGAACAGATGCGCCGCCCCGTCGACGTCACCCATCCGGCGGATCTCGCCGGCCAGCGCCACGACCTTGCTCTCCTGAAGCTCGCGCAGCGGCGCGAGGTCGGCCGGCTTCGCGCTCCGCAGCATCTGGTCGATGACGCTCCAGAACGCCTGACGGAAGAGCGGGTCCTCGCCCTGCATCGCGTCGGTATCGGCGCTCAGCCGCAGCGCATCGTGGATCACCGCGGCGTCCGCGGGAAGCGGCCCGCCCGGCTGCTTCGCGCGGTCGCGCATGGCCTTCCAGCGCATCTCCAGTTCCAGGGGCGTCCGGCGGACCAGGGCATCCGCGAGCCCGGGCTTGGACTGCGCGCGCAGCTGATCCGCCAGCGCCTTGTTCCCGGCCTGCTCGTACCAGTCGGCCGCCTGTAACAGGTGGCCGGCCTTTCCGAGGAGCGAAGCCCGTTCCTCTCTCCACCAGGGCTGGCCGCCCTCCGCCGTCTTGCGCCGGTCGAGATAGCGGCGCGCCTCCGCGTAGTTTCCCTCGCTGACGAGCACAAGGCACGAATAGCGGCGCGCCAGATCCGCCGCCAGGTGGTCGCGTGCAAGTCCTCCGGCCTTCTCAAGCGCATCGACTCCGCGCGCGGCGTACTCCACCCAGGCCCGCGCATCGGGCACCGTGTCGAACGGGTGGGCGTAGCGCAGAATGCCGGCGTAGCCCTCCGCAGCGAGGGCCGTGTCATCCGGGAACGCACCGGCCAGCTGCGCCATGCATTCCACCGCCCGAGGCCGTTCGTCGAGGGTTGAATAGAGAGAGGCCATCTTGCGGTAGGCCTCCGCATGACGGGCCTTGTCACCCGGAAAATGCCCGATCATTTCCCGCAGAAGCGTGATCTCCCGCAGCCACGCGATACGATCCGCAGCTTCCCGGAGTTCGGGATTTTGCGCGAGGTTGCGCTGCATGGTGTTGGTGTCGACGTTGGCCGCCAGCGTCTCGGCCCAGGAGCCCTTCCAGTCGATGTTCATTTCGGTCCAAGCCTTTGGAATGCAATCCGAAGTCCAGGAGGGAGGGCGGTCCGCCGCCAGGCAGGCGGCGGGAAGAAGAAGGACGGCAAGCGTGAAGGAACGAAGCATCATCGGCACAAGACGTCGACTGTTCATTACGAATGGAACGCGGATCCAGCCTGGTGGCTTGAAGATCGGATTCATGATTGTGCCTCGCCATCCGCATGTCAACAGGGAAGCGCGGCGACCACGTTCGCCGTCTTCGGAATTCCGGGGATACATCAGGGTCTTGACCTGGTGCTGCCACCTGGGGTGACGGTACACCATGCTTGCCTGCTCGGGATTCTGCCCGTGCTCGCATGGCGATCATGGTCGTGATCGCCCGGGCAAGTGCGCGAAGACCGCAGCAGACGGCATAGTCCCACTCACCCAAACACATCCGTTCGCGAGTGCTCCGTGATCGCGATTGCAGCGGGGTGTTTCAGCCGGCGCTCTGCGGTGATGGCATAGTAGTGATGTGCGCACTCTTCGGTTCTTCCGAACGCCTTCAGCCCGTAATGCTGCAGCGTCTCTTGCAGGATGACAGACGGAGCCACGACAAATCCGAGCCCTTCTGCAGCCATCACCATCATGAACGCCGGATCCTCGAACTCGGCCGCAACGATGGGCCTGACACCCAGTGAGTCGAACCATTCTTCCAGGGCCATTCGCAGTGGCGTCGACTCGACCGGAAGCAGACCCGCTGCATCGTGTAGCGAGCCTGGAAATCCGCGGCGAAGCCGGTCTGCCATCTTTGGCACCGCGCAGAATACGGAACCGCACTTGCCCAGGAGATGGTTGAACGTCTTCACGTGGAGACCCCGCGAGGAGGGCGCATCCGCCAGGACAAGATCGAGCCGATACCCCGCCAGTTCCAGCAGCAGTGTATCAATGTTGCCTTCCCGGCAAAGCATGTGCATGGGCTGCGACAGCTTGAAAGCCGGCCGGAGCATTCGGCTGGCTACAAGTTTCGGCACAGAGTCAGTCACCCCAACCTGGCAGCGCATAGGACGGTAGCCTGGTCTATCCCTTACTGCATCCAGAAGATCCTGGCCTGCAGAAAAAATGCCTTCCGCGTAGCCGAAAGCCAGTTGGCCCGTATCGGTCAGCGCGAGACGCCGTCCGCTCCGCCGAAAGAGCTTTTCGCCCAGCGACTCTTCCAGTAAGTGGATTTGAGCGCTGATGGACGGCTGCGAAACTGCAAGCTTCTCTGCTGCTTGTCGCAGGGTGCCTTCCTTGCCGACCACCCAGAAGTACCGCAAATGATGATAATTGAGCCAATCCACAGGGGGCTACATTATTAGTTTTTTCCTCATAATACAATCGCCAAAATATATTAGTCGAATGATCCTCTACCTTCTATCGTCTTCAGCAACGGAAAGAGGTGTTCCATGCACATTGTAGTGAGACAGCATCACGTAGAGCTGCCGAGGTCGCTCATCGGCAGTATTCACCGGCACATTGCGGAGGATCTCAACCGATTTGATCACATGATTCGACGCGTGGGCGTTCATATTGCAGACGTCAACGGACCGCGCGGGGGAGAGGACAAGAGCTGCTGCATCGAAATTCATCTAAAACGCGCGGCATCGGTCATCGTCAGAGATCGTGGAGCCAGCCTTTTCGGCGTTGTCGGTCGCGCCGTCGCCCGGGTCCATCAGGCAATGCCTAGGGCGGGCGGACGGTTCGCAGGACGGCGGCGCCGCAAGGCAATGGGCACATCAGGCCAGCCCTGCATGGCGTGAGGATGATGAAGAGGACGGAGATGAATAGCATCCATACTGATTGGAGGAGGCACTGTCATGTTTGGAATTGATCCGCTCTATATAATGATCATGCTGCCTGCCTTGATTTTGGCAGGCCTGGCGGCGCTGCTCACAAAGACCACGTTTGCCAAGTACTCGCGACAGCGGCCCTCCTCAGGGCTCACCGGCGCTCAAGCGGCCCAGCGGCTGTTAGCTTTGCAGGGAGTGCGCGATGTGGCTATCGAACCGGTCAAGGGGTTCCTGAGCGACCACTATGATCCACGCTCCCGAACGCTGCGGCTCTCGCCTGAGGTGTATGCCTCCTCATCCCTGGCGGCGATCGGCGTAGCGTGTCATGAGGCGGGGCACGCTCTTCAGCACGCCGCGCATTATGCTCCATTGACCCTGCGGTCCGCGTTGGTGCCGGCGGCTCAGTTCGGGAGTTACGGAAGCTACATCTTCATCCTGCTCGGCTCGTTCACGAGCGTTCTGGGTCTGATCCAGATCGGCATTGTGCTTTTTTCGCTGACAGTCCTGTTCTCGCTCGTCACACTGCCGGTCGAATGGAATGCGAGCGCCCGCGCAAAGAGACTCATGGTTTCCACTGGCATTGTGGGGCCATCTGAGCGGAGCGCGGCTGGCGCCGTCCTGAACGCGGCGTTCCTGACCTATGTCGCGGCAGCACTGACGGCGCTGCTGCAGCTTCTCTATCACCTTATGCGCGCCGGTGTGATCGGCGGGCGGAAGTGAACCGATGAAGCCGAGTTCCACGATTGTCAGTGTTTTCGCGTCTGTCATTGTGGCAAGCCAGTGGCCGCAGGCTTGCCGAAGCGTCCGTTGCCGAAAACAGGCCGCATCGCAAGCAGGAAAGCGCATCCTAGGGGCGCTCCACCAGAAGGAGAAGTGACGAATGCCAGCTCACAACGACAGAACAACCATCGACCCGCCTCCCGCCTCCGTGTGGCATTCGCTAACCGTTGATGCGACACTGGCAGAGCTGAAGACCGGCCCCGCCGGTCTCAGCGCAGAGGAATCCCGGCGGCGCCTGGACGAGTACGGGGCCAACGAACTCGAAGCTGCCCGTCGGCAGTCTCCATGGAGTCTGCTGCTCGACCAGTTCAAGAATGTGCTCATAGTAATCCTGCTTATAGCCACGGGCCTCTCCGCCTTCCTCGGCGAAGGCGTCGAGGCGATCGTCATCGGTGTGATCGTGCTGTTTGCCGTGGGGCTTGGATTCATCCAGGAATACCGGGCTGAACGGGCTATCGATGCCCTCCGCAAGATGGCTGCCCCCACGGCCACCGTGCTGCGCAACGGCGATGAGATCGAGGTGCAGGCCCAGCACCTCGTTCCCGGCGACATCGTACTGCTGCAGGCAGGCGATCGCGTGCCAGCCGACGTGCGGCTCATTGAGTCGGTCAATCTCCAGATTGAGGAGGCCGCGCTGACGGGTGAATCGGTGGCGGTCGAGAAGCACGCCGGGCCGATGGCCGGTGCCGCGGCTGCCCTGGGAGACCGCAAGAACATGGCGTATGCCGGCACGTCGGCCAGCTACGGGCGCGGCCGCGCCGTAGTCGTGGCCACGGGCATGAACACCGAGTTCGGCAAGATCGCGCGGATGCTCCAGACGGTCAAGACCGAGCGCACTCCGCTCCAGAAGAACCTCGACAAGGTGGGCCACCTGCTGGCACGCGTCGCACTGGTCCTCGTGGTGCTGATTGTGGCGCTGGGCCTGCTGCGCGGTCAGCCGTTCTTGGAGATGCTCATCTTCGGGGTTGCCCTGGCCGTGGCCGTCGTGCCGGAAGCGCTGCCGGCGGTGGTGACCATCTCGCTGGCGATCGGCGTGCAGCGCATGGTCAAGCGACATGCCCTGATGCGGCGGCTGCCGGCCGTGGAGACGCTGGGCTGCACCTCGGTCATCTGCTCGGACAAGACCGGCACCTTGACCAAGGACGAGATGACCGTACGCAAACTCCACGTGGCGGGGCGTATGTGGGAGGTGTCAGGCGCGGGGTACGAGCCATGCGGGCAGTTTCTCATTGATGGTCACGCCGCGGAGCCAGACGAGGCGCTGCTGGAGTTTCTTGGGGCCGCCACACTCGCCTCCGACGCCCACAGCACGCGCGGGGAGGCCGATAGTGGTTGGCACATCAAGGGCGATCCCACGGAGGGCGCGCTGGTGGTGGCCGCCGCCAAGGCAGGCCTCAACAAGACAGAACTCGAGCGGCAGACCCCACGCACGGGCGAGATTCCCTTCACGTCTGAGACCAAGCGCATGACCACGCTGCATACCCTCGCCGCTGGAACTGTGGCCTTCTCCAAAGGGGCTCCGGAGGTGATTCTGGCGTCCTGCACTCACCTGTTGACATGCGATAACGGGGCGTTGCGGGACCAGCCGCTTGACGATGCCAGCCGTCAACAGATTATGGAGATCGCACGCAGCTTGGCCGATCAGGCCCTGCGCGTCTTGGGCGTGGCGCGAAAATCCGATGCATCGCTTGAAACGGCGGAGCACGGAATGACCTTTCTGGGACTGGCCGGCATGATCGATCCGCCACGGCCTGAGGCCAAGGAGGCGGTGCAGAAATGCGAACAGGCCGGCATCCGGGTCGTCATGATCACCGGCGACCACCCAATGACCGCACAGGCCGTCGCCCGCGAACTGGGCATTCTGAAGGGCGGAAGCGTGATCACAGGCGCGCAACTGGATGCGATGTCGGAGCCCGAGTTGGAACGGGAAGTCGATACGATTGACGTCTACGCACGTGTTTCCCCCGCCCATAAGCTTCGGGTTGTCGGCGCGCTGCAGATCCGCGGCAGCGTCGTGGCCATGACCGGCGACGGCGTGAACGATGCGCCGGCCCTGAAGAAAGCTGATATCGGCATTGCCATGGGCATCACGGGCACGGACGTCACGAAGGAAGCGGCGGCCATGATGCTCACGGACGACAATTTCGCGGCGATCGTAGCAGCCGTCGAGGAGGGGCGCGGCATTTTCAGCAACATCAAGAAGTACCTGATGTACCTGCTGTCCTCTAACATCGGCGAGATGCTGCTCATGGTTGGCGCCGCGTTGTTTGGCTTGCCGATGCCGCTGAGTGCCGTTCAGCTCCTCTACACCAATCTAGCCACGGATGGCCTGCCAGCACTGGCGCTGGCGGTGGATCCGCCGGAACGCGACCTGATGCGGCGACCGCCGCGGAGCCCCCGGGCAGGCATTTTCAGCTGGCCGGTCGTGTTTCTGATGGTGGTGGGCGGGGTCTGGTCGGCCATTGCCAATCTGGGTCTTTTCATCTGGGCGCGGGCGCGGCAGTTTCCTACGGAAGAGTGCATGACGCTGGTATTCGTCTCGCTGATACTGATCCAGTTCTTCAAGGCCTACAGTTTCCGCTCCGACCGCCATTCTGTGTTGCGTCACCCATTTGGGAACAAATGGCTGAACATGGCGATCGTATGGGAACTGCTGCTGCTGGCGGGGGTCGTGTATCTGCCTTTGATGCACAAGCCATTCGGAACGTTCGCGTTGCCGCTCTCGGTTTGGCCCGTTCTACTGGGCGTAGCGGTCACGATCATCCCGGTCCTGGAAGCTGGCAAGTGGGCGATTCGACGCGGCTGGATCCGCGCGGCGCATTGAGCCGACTGTCAATCGCCGGCCTAAAGGTAGTACGGGGCACGCGGGATGTTGGTCCACGTTCCCTCAATTGCGTCCATCGTAAAGAGCATTTCGACATTTCGTAGTTGCAGCAGCGACAAGACTTCCGCTCCGTTTCTTCCGAGTTTCATTGCGGCCATCTGTTAGCGCTGTTGCGAGGCGTGCGAGGCGTCAATCAAGAATGCACAGCATGTGCTTGACTTGTTATCATTCGCTGATATACACGCCTTCCAGTTGACAGTTCGGGCAGGTCTGAACGCAATGGTACAGGCGTTGATAGGGCTGCCTGGGTTGTTGAGGCACCGCGCGCTTGCGCGGGATATCTTTACATTGTGAGTCGGGAGCGGTCCGCTTCGGCGGGTGGCTACTCGGAGCGCAAGGTCAGTGACAGCCGCATGACGGTTGTGCTGGCCTTTTTTGTTTGCTTGGGTCGCGCGCAACGCGAAGACACATGAGACAACGTAGACAGGAGTCCATATAAAATGACAATTGCATGCAAGAACAAGAAGCTACTTAACTGGGTTGCTGAAATCCAAGCGATCGTCAAGCCGGACAGGGTCGTCTGGTGCGACGGCTCCAAGGCCGAATACGACGCCATGATCAAGATCATGGTCGACGCCGGCAGCGCGACGCCGTTGCAGAAACGGCCGAACAGCTACCTGTTCCGCAGCGATCCCAGCGACGTGGCGCGTGTCGAAGACCGCACCTACATCGCCTCGCAATCCCAGGAAGAAGCGGGTCCTACCAACAACTGGATTGACCCGGCCACATTGAAGGCAACTATGCGCGGGCTGTACGAGGGATGCATGAAGGGCCGCGCCCTGTACGTGATCCCCTTCAGTATGGGCCCCATCGGCTCTCTCATCTCCAAGATCGGCATCGAGATTACCGATTCGCCCTACGTTGTGGTGAACATGCACATCATGACGCGCGTTGGCGACAAGGTCATCGAAGCCCTTGGCGAGATGGGCGAATTCATCCCCTGCCTGCACTCCGTCGGCGCGCCGCTCGAACACGGCCAGAAGGACGGCACTTGGCCGTGTGCCCCGATCGAGAAGAAGTACATCGCCCACTTTCCGGAAGAGAATCTCATTTGGTCTTACGGATCCGGTTATGGCGGCAATGCTCTGCTCGGCAAGAAATGCCTGGCCCTGCGCATCGCCTCCAACATGGCCCGCCGCGAAGGCTGGATGGCTGAGCACATGCTCATTCTGCGTCTGACCAACCCGCAAGGGAAGCGCTTCCACATCGCCGCCGCCTTTCCCAGCGCCTGCGGGAAGACCAACCTCGCCATGCTTCAGCCCACCATCGAGGGCTGGAAGTGCGAATGCATCGGCGACGATATCGCCTGGATGAAGATCGGCCCGGATGGCCGCCTGCGCGCCATCAACCCGGAGTCCGGCTTCTTCGGGGTCGCCCCGGGCACCAGCTACAAATCCAACCCCATGGCCATGGATAGCATCAAGGCCAACTCCATCTTCACCAACT
>CAYRKB010000063.1:0-23182 GCA_964424705.1 uncultured Victivallales bacterium | reverse complement strand
TCGAGGGCATGGATCAGCTTCCATTGCGGGGTACGCCAGCCATGCTTACGCATCCACGTGCACTCGGTGATGTAGAACTCCGGCTCAGGCGCCCGGGGCTCCCCGCGCATCAGCCCCAGCAGGCTGCGTCCGTCGAAACGGGTCTTTGATGTCACCCCCATGATCTCAAGCATCGTGGGCATGATGTCTTTCATCAGGCAGACATCCCTGTGCCGGCTGCCCGCGGGCACCTTCCCCGGGCAGACGAAGATCAGCGGAATGTGCAGCGTGCAGTCATACAGCCCGTGGTGGTCGAAGAAGCAGTCATGGTCGTACAGCGTCTCGCCGTGGTCGGCGTTGATCACCACCAGGGTTTCCTCCTCGATGCCCAGCGCCTCGAGGGTCGCGAAAATGTTCTGGATGCATGCATCCATGTAGGCCACCGCCCCGTCGTACTGGGCGACAATGTAATCCTTGTCCGCGCAGCCCGGCGGAAACCAGCTCGCGAAATAGTCGCAGAAGGGCTTAAACGAGAGCGGCGCCTTGAGCGACTTGTTCTTCCGGTCGAACTCGTTCCGGTCGTAGAACGCCCGATCGAACGGCTGCGGGGGCAGGTACGGAGAATGCGGGTCCATGTGCCGCATGAAGAGGAAGAACGGTTCCTTCTCATCGGCCAGCCGCTTGAGTTCGGGGATCGTAACGGCGTTGAGGTTCTCCGCCTTGCGGCTGCGCCCCTCCGCCCATGACCCCCACCCCGAGAAATCGATGTACTTCTGGAACCCGCGCGACGCTGCGTTGCCGCTGAACCCCACGCAGGTCGTATTGTAGCCCTGCTTGCCGAGAAGTTCCGGCAACGTCTCCAGATGCTTGCCAAGCCCGCCCTCGTGGCGCAGCGCCACCACGTTGGTGCCAAAGCAATCCATTCCCGTGAGCATCGACCCATAGCCCGGCGTGGTGGGAATGCTCGGGCTGAACGCGTTTTCGAACACTGCGCCGCGGGCCGCGAACTTGTCCATGTGCGGAGTGGTGAGATGGCGGTACCCGTACAGGCTCATGTGATCCGCGCGCAGGCTGTCGATGCCGATCAGAATCAGGTTGGTCTTACGCTTCGTGGTCATTATCGTCCTTTCGTCGTTCCCGTGATCGGCCGCCTAGCGGGCCCCGAGCGCCTTGAGACACGCGTTCATGTACCCGTAGCTCTCGGCGGCAATCACATCCCGCCGCGCCAGCTCGTAGGCGCCGGCCCCGATCACCTCCAGGCACACAGGCCCGTCATACGCCCCCTCCGCCATGGCCTTGAAGTATCCGCGCAGGTCAATGTCGCCCCGCCCGCAGGCCTGGTCGCGCGGCTCGCCCGGGCTGGGCCCGCGCCCCTTGCAGTCGCGGATGTGAATATGCCGCATGCGGCTCAGGACGGCGGGCAGCGCCTTGGCGGGGTCCTCGCCTGCCCGGTAGATATGGCTCGGATCCATGTCGATCCCGAAGGAGCGCGACTGGAGCTCACGCATGGCGCGCAGCGTGGTGGGCGTATTGTAGATCGCGCCGCCCACGTGGGCTTTGCAGCACAGCGTGACGCCGTACTGTGCGGCCTTGTCCGCCATCGCGGCAAGAATCCCGGCCTGCCGCACGAAGTCCTCCTCCACATCCGACTTCCCGCCCGGCCCGACGTTGATCAGCGGGATGCCGAGCGCCTGCCCGGCCTCGAAGGCCTTGGTCAGCCGATCCTCCTCGAGCGAGGCGACCTCCATGCTCAGCAGGGCGAGCTTGTTCTCGGCCGCGAGCGCCTTGATCGATTCCGCCTGCGCCCGCCAGTTGTCGAGGTCGAGATGCTCGCACATTCCCTTGATCGCCGAGAGCTCAATCCCGTCGTACCCCGCCCATGCGATGTGCTGCATGGCGGTTGCCAGGTCGTGCCCCTGGAACAGCACTGAATTCACGCCGAGTGTGATCATGGTCCGGCTCCTTGGTTCTGCTAGATGCGTTCGGTTTTTGGATCGCCATGCAGGCCTGGCAGCGCCTTCGGACGCACCACCGCCCCGCCGTTCTCATACGACTGAATCATGGCATCAATGTATTCCAGGGTCGCCAGCGCATCGCGGCCCGACGAGCGCAGATGCTCGTGGTACACCCCGGCGGTCACGTCCTCGAGGAACGCGTGAATGCGGCGAGGGAACGTCTCTCCAAAATCCTTGATACCGGTGTCCAGCACCTCCGGCGCCGGCTGGGGCTGGCCCGGCTTGGCCGCCTGCCAGTACGTAAGCTTCTCGATGCAATTTTCGATGCAGAAGGTGCCCTTGCTTCCCCCCACTTCGCAGCTCCACCAGCCGCCCAGCCCAAACACCGAATCGCCGCGGTGGCTCAGCAGGTATCCCACGGCTCCGTTGGCGAACTGGACGTGCACGCTGTTGACCGATACCAGCAGGTCGCCCTTGTTCTTCCTGAAGCCGGGCCGGGCGGAGAAGGTCTGCACGTGCGTAATGTCGCCACAGAGGTGGCGCATCACGCTGAACGGGTGCGTGAGAAAAGCCTTCATGTGGGCGTAGGGATGGTTGAACCGCGCCGACTTGCCGAAGGTGTACCCCTCTTCCCCGCCATTGAATCCCATCTTAAAGAGCAGGTGCAGCAGTTCGCCCACCATGCCGTCGTCGATGTACTTCTTTGCGCGCTCGGCGGTCGGGGTGAAGTAATGATTGAGGTTGCAGCCGAGGTAGAGCTTCTTCTCCGCAGCGAAGCGGACCATCTCGCGCGTCTCGCCGATATCGTTGGAAAGCGGCTTCTCGCAAAGCACATGCCTGCCCGCCGCCAGGGCTTCCATTGTCGGCTCAAAATGCCAGCTGCCGTTCTCGTACCCGCCCGTCGATACGTCAACAAAATCCATCTCCTCATGGGCCAGCAGGTCCTTCAGGCTGTAGTACGCCTTCACGCCGTGCGTCTTCGCCGCTGCGTCGGCCTTCTCTTTCACCACGTCGCAGACCGCGACAAGCTTTGCAAGGGGGTCTTTGACGTAGGACGCCGCATGCGTGTTGCCGATGCCGCCCATTCCCACAACGCCAACCCGTAGCCCGCTCGACGACTTCTTCTTTGCTTTTGCCACAGACACACCCTCCTTCACTGCGCCCCTACCCCGGAAAATTGAAGCGCTAACTGTACACGCGCCGCCGCCGACCGCAAGGACGAAACTACCGAGGCGAGTGACGCGGACGGACGCCGGCGCATCTCCGCTCTTGCGTTCCCCGCCGTCTTGTCTGGCAGCGGCGCTGGATTCTCTCTCCAGTGGGACAAGCCCGACGGGCGGCTGCACTGGAACGGTGATGCGCCCCCCCCCTCTGCGCGCACGCTTGCGCACGGGGCGCTGGCTCCGATAGGATAGACCCACGCAAATCAACAGCGCACGAAGTCACGCGGGGCAGAATGAAAGTACTCTTCATCGGCGGCACCGGCCAGATATCGTTAGACTGCGTCCTCGAAAGCGTAAGGCAGGGGCATGCAACGTATGTATTCAACCGCGGCAACAACAGCGCCGGGTTGCCGCCGGAGGCACGCCACATCCGCGGCGATGTAAAGAACCCATCTGCCTGCGGCAGCCTTGCCTCACAGCGCTTCGATGTCGTCTGCCAGTTCCTCGTCTACACGCCGGACCAGATCCGGCGCGACCTGGCGGCCTTCACGGGTAACGCCGGCCAGTACGTGTTCATCTCTTCCACCTCGTGCTATCAAAAGCCCCTGCCCTGCGCGGTCATCACAGAGGATGTCCCGCTCGCCAACCCCTACGCGCAGTACAGCCGAGATAAGGCGGCGTGCGAGGCGGTGCTGACGGGCCAGGCGGACCTGCCCTACACCATCGTCCGCCCCAGCCACACCAGCCGCGATCGCCTTCTCACCGCCCTCAGCGAAACGGACCAGGCCCCGCTGCGCATGCTCGCAGGGAAGCCCGTGGTGGTTCCCGGCGATGGGACCAGCCTGTGGACCATCACGTGCGCGCGGGATTTCGCGCCGCCCTTCGTGAAGTTGTTCGGCAACCCGCGCGCCCGCAACGAAACGTTTCACCTCACGTCCAACAATGTCTACGCGTGGAACCAGATCTACGGGGCCCTTGCCCGGGCGCTCGGCGTGAAGGCCGAGATCGTCCATGTCCCGTCGGAGACCATTGTTCAATACATGCCGGACCGCGCAGGCGGCCTCCTGGGCGACAAGATGTGGAGCAAGGTTTTCGATAACTCGAAAATCAAGTCCGTCGTCGGCGATTTCTCCTGTCCCACGACGCTCGACCCGTTCATGAGGATCCTCGTGCAGGCGTTTCGCGACCGCGGCGGCGACAGACAGAAGCCCGATCCTGTCATGGAGGCCATCTTCGACCGCATGATCGCCGACCAGCGCGCGCTGGGCGCGCGCTGACGGGCCACGCTCTGGGCGCATGTGAGTTCCAGGGAGTTGTCCGTTCAGGCGCGTCTTTGTATCTCCGCGACGAGGGCGTCGCGACTCCAGAAGGAGGCCGGGAGCGACAACGGGCAACTCCGACTGGAGATGCGGCGACCCCGCCGCGTCCTCTCCGAGCTTCGCCGCATCTCCCCGGGCGGCGATCCCCGGAACTCACATGCGCCCCCACGCTCTTACGGCCGGCATTCTGTCTTGCAACCGCTGACGCCATATCACAGAGTTTGCGCCTTGTGATCATCGTTCCAGGAGGCAGGCATGAAACAGTTCAAGATTGGCGTCATGAGCGATTCGTTCCGGATTGGACGCATGGAGGGCATCCGCAAGGCGGCGGAACTCGGCGCAGATGGCGTGCAAGTCTACCTCACCGAGCCGGAGACAATGAAGGCGTCGGACCGGAAGGACTTCAAGCGGTTCTGCGCCGACCAGGGGATCGCCATCTCCGCGCTTTGCGGCGATATGGGTGCGTACCGCGACGCAAAGGAGAATACGGCCCGGGTGGAACTCTTCAAGCGCATTCTCGACCTGGCCAAAGACGTCGGGACCAACGTCGTGACCACGCACATCGGAGTCGTGCCCGAGAACCCGAAAGACGACATCTACAAGGTCATGCTCGCCGCCTGTTGGGAGATGGCACAATACGGCGCGTCGATTGGCGTCACCGCTGCCATCGAGACGGGTCCCGAGAAGGCGACGACCCTCAAGAGATTCCTTCAGGACCTGGACTCCAAGGGCATGGGGGTCAACCTTGACCCCGCAAACCTGGTCATGGTCGTCGCCGACGATCCGGTACAGGCCGTGCACACGCTCAAGGACTACATCGTCCACACGCATGCCAAGGATGGTATCCAGCTCTGGTCCTGCGACGCGACTCAAGCCTACCACACGGGCCTGCCAAAGGATCGCGGCCCCGCTTGGAAAGAGGTACCTCTCGGCGAAGGCGGCGTGGAATGGGACCGCTATCTCGACGCACTTCAGTCCATAGGGTACAAAGGGTTCCTGACGATCGAGCGCGAAGTCGGGGACGAGCCGGCCGGGGACATCGCAAAAGCAATGGCGTTCCTGAAAGAGAAGATGAATTTGACGGTACGAGGTCACGAAAGGGTGTCCAAATGATGAAACTCAACAGAGATTGGCCTGTCCTTAAGCGTTTTGACCAGCGGCATACACGGCGGCTTGCGCTGCCGCTGGGAGGCATCGGCACCGGCACAGTATCGCTCGGCGGCCGCGGAAACCTTCAGGACTGGGAAATCGTCAACCGCCCGGCCAAGGGGTTCAACAGTTGCCTGGCATTCTTTGCCCTCTACGCGAAAGCGGGCAAAGCGGCCCCCGTGACCCGCGCCCTCGAAGGCCTGATTCCCCGGGAGGATTACGAAGCGGCGTACAGCGCCATCATTCCCAACCACAATCTGCCCCGCTTCCGCACGTGCTCCTTTGCCGCCGCCTACCCGCTGGGCCAGGTGCTCCTTGCCGACCCCGACGTTCCCGTGAACGTCCGGATCGAGGCATTCAACCCGCTCGTGCCGCCCGACTCAGACAAGAGCGGCATACCCGTTGCCGTTCTGCGTTACGTCATGGAAAACAAGACAGCCAAGACCGTAAAGGCCTCGGTGTGCGGCAGCCTCAGGAACATCATTGGCACAGACGGCTCGAATGGCGAGGTAAAGTGCAACATCAACGAATTTAAGTCCGCCGGGCAAATCCGGGGGATTCTTATGAAGTCCAACGGCGTCCCGAAGGAGGCCGAACAATGGGGCACCATGGCGCTGGCTGTGACCGCAAAGACCGGCGTGACCTCGCGCACCGCCTGGAAGAACTTCGGGTGGGCTGTTCCCCTGCTGGACTTCTGGGATGACTTCAGCGCTGATGGCCGTGTCGAGGAGCGTGCGCTTGAGGGAGAGAACAGCCCGTTCGGGTCGCTGGCCGCCTCCGTCACGATTCCGCCGCGCGGCACGCGTTCGATCACGTTCCTGCTGACCTGGCACTTCCCAAATCGCCAGGGATGGACGCAGCGGAAGCCGGAAGAGCGCGCGAAGTGCGGCTGTGACCCCAACCGGGTGGGCAACTACTACACAACGCAGTACACGGATGCCTGGGACGTGGCCGAGCGCACGGCGGCCGCCTTGCCGCGGCTTGAAGCCGAAACCATGAATTTCGTCGGGAGCTTCTGTGACAGCAACCTGCCGGATGTCATCAAGGATGCCGCCCTCAGCAACCTATGCAACCTTCGGACCCAGACCTGCTTCCGCACCGAGGACGGCCGGTTCTTTGCATGGGAGGGCTGCCAGGACAAGGCTGGCTGCTGCGATGGCACCTGCACCCACGTCTGGAACTACGAGTCTGCCACGGCCTTCCTCTTCGGCGACATTGCCCGGTCCATGCGCGATACGGAGTTTCACCTTGCCATGCACGACAACGGACTGATGAGCTTTCGCGTGCACCTGCCCATTTCCCTCGCCAACGAGTGGAAGGCCGCCGCCGCCGATGGTCAGATGGGCTGCCTGATTAAGCTCTATCGTGACTGGCAACTCTCCGGCGACGAGGCGATGATCCAAAAGCTCTGGCCCAACGCCAGGAAGGCGCTTGAGTTCTGCTGGCTGCCGGGCGGGTGGGATGGCGACCAGGACGGCGTCATGGAAGGCTGCCAGCACAACACGATGGACGTCGAATACTACGGGCCCAACGGCCAGATGTGCGGCTGGTACCTTGGCGCGCTGCGCGCGGCCGAGGAGATGGCCCGCCACATGGGCGACGCCGCATTCGCAGACAAGTGCCGCGCACTCTTCGAGCGTGGCAGCGCATGGGTGGACGCCAACCTGTTCAACGGCGAGTACTACGAGCAGCAGGTGTGGCCGATGAAGCCGGAGTCCGTTGCGGAAGGTTGCAGCATAGGGATGGGCGCGAAGGATCCCGCCAACCCGGAGTGGCAGCTCGGGAAGGCCTGTCTCGTGGACCAGCTTGTCGGCCAGTACCTGGCCCACACCGCCGGCCTAGGCCACCTTCTGGATCCCATCAAGGTCCGGACCACGCTGCGCAGCATCATGAAGTACAATTACAAGCAGGGGTACGGGCACTTCAACAATATGCGGAGCTTCATGCTCAACGAGGAACGCGCGCTGCTGATGGCCACTTACCCGCGCGGCGAGCGTCCGCAAATGCCGTTCCCCTACTTTACGGAAGTCATGACCGGCTTCGAATACTCTGCTGCGGTCGGCATGCTGTATGAAGGCCTGACAGCCGACGCATTGAAGGTGATCGGCTCCATCCGGGATCGCTACGACGGTCTCAAGCGCAGCCCGTGGGACGAGGCGGAATGCGGCCACCACTACGGCCGCGCGATGGCTTCCTGGGGCGCGGTGGTTGCCGCGACCGGTTTCCACTACTCCGGCGTGGACGGCAGCATGACGCTGGCCCGCAGAAGCGGGACCACGTTCTGGTCGAACGGCTCAGCGTGGGGCACCTGCCGTCAAAAGAAGGTAAGCAAACAGACCGAGATTGAACTGAGCGTAGGCGCCGGCTCCCTGAAGCTCGCCCGGTTCACGCTGGGTGAAGGTGGCAAACGCACATTCTCCCCCGCGAAACAGCTCACTGCGGGCAAAACCATCCGATTCAGGGCCTGAGCGGCTCCGCCGCCCTTCGTCGCGAGCTTTGTCGTACATGAAGAAGAACGTCGCAGTAACTCTGCCTCAACGTCATACCATTCCGGACTTCGACATACTACGGTTTCCGCCCCAGGCGGGTCTGCACGTGGAGTAACAGCACTCGGCAATCTGCGGTTCAGCTTGCAGACTTCCCCGAGGCGCCCGCCTTCGCGCCCGTTCTCCACACCCGCGTATCGCCGCGCCGCATAATCACAGTCGCCTTCCCATCGGCCGCGGCAATCGTCTCGCCCGTGAACATGTCCTGTAGCGTCATCGCGTGCGGCAGGCGGATCGTGCGCTCCCCATCGAAGGAGGCATGGACGGCCAGCAGCCCGGGCCCGGTAAAGACCTGATCGCCGCAGTCGGAGTAAATATCCACCCCCGCCGTGCGGCCGAACTCGCGCAGCAGCCTGGCCGGCACGGTCGGCGCAGCACTCCAGATCGACCGCCAGCCGCCGCAGTCTTTCTCCAGCAGCCCCGGCATATCCGAGTCCTTATGCGTGTGCTGCCGCAGCCAGCCGTGGACCTTGGCATCCGGATCGCACCCGTTCAGCAGCGGTCCGACAGACTCCGCCGTCCCGTACGTGTGACGGTCCCCCTTGTAGAACGACGCCACCTCCAGCGGCCACCCCCGGTCGTAGAACTGTGTCCGGATGCCGGTGAGCTTCTCCATGGACTCGGTGGACACCCCGCCTTCCGTGACAATCCCCGCCGCATATACCCACACCAGCGTACGTCCGTCCCGCGCGACGCGCGTGCGGATGGCCTCGCGCTCCTCAGGCGTCAGGTATACGCAGTTCAGGAACACAACCATTTTGAAGCGGCTCGCATCCCCGCCGATAAAGAGGCGTTCGAGGTCGCCCGCGTCGAAGATCTCGAAGGGCGCTCCGAGACCGCCAAGCTCCGACAGTTGCATGATCAGGGAGGCCTCCGTCAGAGCCCCGTCGTACCACATGTAGCGCGAGCTTTCCTGGCTCACAATGACAGCAATCTGAGCCGTGGCAGACCGGTCGCCGCGCAGAATCTCCTCGGCCACCTTCCGCTGCGCATCGATGTCTTTCAGGATGCCCGGATCGTTGAACCATCCGATCTGCTGATCCATCCACCACTCCGTGCCGCCTGAAGTAAGGGCTCCCACAAGATTGCGGCGCAGCACCCCAATCGAGGTGGCGAGGTCCGGGCAGCGCCCCCAGGCTGCGTCAAGCGGGGTCGCGAAAGAGCGCGTGTCATCCTCATTGTAAAACAGTTTGCCGTGCAGGCGCACGCTTCCGGCGATGAGCTGGGAGGTGAACATGCCCCCCGGATGCCGGTCGTGGTAGTTGCCCGGGGCGCACATTACATCGACCTCCGCGCGCTCCAACACCTTGAGCAGCGCGTGGTGCCCGCTGTTGTGGTACCCGCAGGCGAAGCGGCTGAACCAGAAGTGATAGCCGTAGAACGTGGCGATGATCTTGGTGCGACGAATCTCGCGCAGGGCTTCCCGCGTGTAGCCGTTGAAATCAATAATGGCGTCTGCCACCACATCCGAGTGGAACTCCAGGCAGTCCGCGACGCGCCGGTTCTTAACGGGGTCCATGATCGACCATGCGCCAGCGGGCCGCACGCGGTCCATCGGCAGTTCGGCCGCGTCAATCGTCGCCTTGTCATCCTGCCAGGCGGCCTTAAGCTTGGCGTCATCGCCGTAGCGCTGCCGCAGCCAGCGGCGGAAGGCGTCGCGCTGCGGGAGGCTGTAGTCGCTCAGGCAGTCCGCCCACATGTAGCTCCACTCCCCGCAGTCGCCGCCGCCGATGTGGTAGCCCATCACGCGATCGCCGAAGCGGCCCTCGGCGTGACGCACAAAAGCGCGCAGCGCAGGTGCCATCAGGGCGCGCCATTTGAGAGAGCTGAACGAGACCACGCCCCCACCCCGGTTCCATGAGCGCTTGCCCGCGAGGTCGAAATGCACCATGCGCTCCTCCGGGTTCGCGTCGAGCCAGGCGTCCGTGGGCGTCAGGTCCACGCGGGGCATCGCCAGCACGTACGGGTCGGTCTTCAGGAGCGACTCCGTCTGCGCATCAAACACGCCAAAGTCATACGTTCCATCGGCCTTGATGCACTGGCCCAGCGAGAACGGGACCGAGACCATGTGGATTCCGGCGTCCCGGAATCCCGCCACGCAGGCCACGCCGGCCGGCTTCATGACGTCGACAATCCAGAACATGAGCCCCACGTGCGGCTGTCCATTCACAAAGAGAGCCGGCGAGCCGTTATGTCCCCGCACTTCAACAGTCAGCATAAACATCCTCCCAAGGCTGGTTCCGTTCCGCGCGAAGTAGTAGCCGAACTCGCATGGGCGTGCAAGCACACTGTAAGCACCCGCTCCGCTTGCACGAAAACGGCCAGGCGATGCCTAAGCTCCTCGCGCACGGGCTCGTCGGCCTTGCGATTGACCGCGCATTTTCACGGCGAGTCCAAAGCCACCGCACTCCGTCGTCCGTTCCGGCTGATCTTCTACGGGCATTTCTTCTCCAACGAAGACGCAGAGCGAAGTGAGGGCTATCTGAAAACGAGCGCCGGGCGCAAGGTACTAAAACTGAACCTGCGCGAGACTCTCCGGTCCCGAGCTTGTAACTGATGCTCAGAGATACAGCAGCAATGACTGTCTATTCACGTTGACCCAGGATCGACGTCTTTGACTGGAGTTTCTCCGTGCCCTTTCACTATTCGCTGTACGCCGTATGGGCTTCGACAAGTGCGACGCCTGGCACCTCTACCCGCGCCGCTTCATGTACTGATAAACTTCCACCATCAGCGCCAGACAGACGACCGACATCCAAAACCACGACGTGATCAGAAAGGAGGCCCCCGCCATTGCCACGCCGCCCAAGAACGGGGCGATCTCCCGCTTCTTCTTAGCGTAAAGGAGATAGCCGCCTGCGACCGACCCACACAAAAGCGAGGCAAAGAGAAAATGTGCATCCAGCAGACTTGCCGGTTTGCCGCCTTGCACGTTCATCACTGCATTCAACTGCGGCATGGCGTGGCCCTCAGCCGTGAAGGCTGGATCGATGAAGTTCGTATCCGCATTCGCATTCGCATTCGCAAGAGACTGAAAGGGGCACATCAAAGATGCATGCAGCAGGCCTTGCGCCGCCAGCCGCACACTTCTTCTCACGCTCTTCGTCATGATGGTAGCTTACACCGCACTAAAAACGCCACACTTTGGAAATGAAATCCGCCCTTCCGAGCCCTGACAAACATTGCACGCGCCCTTGCAGGCCTGCGGCATAAGTGGTATTTGCAGCGGCCGGGTCCACGCGGGAGAACGAATTCCTGAACATCTTTCACCCAGCTCTGTTTTGTCACTACAGGATGCCGCTTGCTAAACCGGCTGTGATCCTGATGACTGCGTGCTTTGCAACAGCGCCCCGGCCTGCTTTGCCGGCGGACGAATCGGTTACCATCACAACATCTGAAGTAAAGAGCGACTGGACGCCCGCGCCGGACGAATACTATAGCGGCGGCACTGAGACCACGGAGCGAGCCCGGACCGATGCCGCGCAAGTGACTGAATTGCCAGGTCCCGTTCGGCCGGTCGACGTGGACGGCGTTGGCAAGAGCGCGCCGTCGGAACTGGCGACGCGAATGGGATTGCTGATCCTGGGAAGAGATGCGGGCGCAGACACAGTGGTCAGCCATCCGGAGATGGTGCAGGAAACGTTGAAGATGATCGCCGATGTTCCCACCATGTGGAACCTTGGCCCGTCACAGCGAGTCTCTTGCTGGCTGGCCGTGGATGAGACGTTGAGACGTCTGAAGCCTCAGGAGCTTGTTCCCCTGCGCGACCTGCAGGAGCGAAGCGGCGGCGCCCTGGTAAGGCAACTGTCCCCATCGTCGGACGCGCAGGACGTGATGCACCTCTTCCAGCGCTATCCCAGGGCGGCAAGCATGCACGAACTGCTGGTCGCGTTCGGCGAGAACGCGCTCCGGGAAGGCAAATGGAGCCAGGCTCACTGGGCATTCCAGAGCGCACTCGCCTACAGCACCGTTCCGCTCGTGATCGCGCAGGCACGTGTCGGCTTGTGGCTGACGATTGCCTCGGCTTCCGACGCCGGACAAGAAGCCCTGGTCGAGTCCATGTCCGAGCTACCCGGTGACGCCCTGTTGCCATGGCGGGGCAGTAATGTCCCCGCAGTGGAAGTGAAACACGCTCTTCTGGTCCCGGATCCAACCGTCACGCCATCCACCCCCGAACCGGCGCAGGTGCGGCATTTGAAGCTCAGGCTCCCGCCCAGCCTTGCCGCGGATGAGCCGGTCCCGCTGGGCTTGCTGCCGGCGCCGCGAGCTCTCGGGCCCTGGCCGATCTGCCGCGTCGAAATCTCCGGTCAGCTGCTCTTTGTCATAGGGACCGGCCATGTGGCCTGCTACAACGCTAACGATCTGTCACTCCGGTGGGTAAAGGCTGGCGACCCATCGCTCGATACGGTACTGACAGCTCCGGCGTCCATTGATAGTGGCGACGGATGGCCGGAACCTGCGTGGCGGCCCGTCTCGATGGGCACAGCGTGGTCGCGCGCGACCATGGTGCCCGGCGGCGGGCCAGAAGACCTCGTAACAGCATCCCCGAAGGTGCTCTACTCCCTGCTGCGCTACAACCTACGCCAGGGCATATTGGCTGATGTGGCAGCATTTGACACGCTTACCGGCCAGATGCTTTGGCACACCCGTGACCAGACGGAGTGGGTCGGCCTTGAGCCCATCAGTGAGCCGGCTGCCTCTGAAGGTCTTGTCTACCTCACGGCCTGCAGCGCGGACGGCGGGCCCGCCTGCCAGATCTATCTGGTCGGCCTGGACGGTGTGACCGGCAAGATGGTTTGGAAGAAGCTGCTGGGAAAGGCGCCCGTCGAGGGTGAGCTGCGCGAGTTGATGCGGCTGGGCAGCGCGGTCACTGTCTTTCAGGAGGCTGTCTATGTGTCCGCAAATGTCGGACTGGTCGCGCGCTGCAACGCACGTGATGGCACGGTCGAGTGGGTCCGGACGTATGCCAGCGCGATCCAGAACAGTCGGCTCGCAGCCCAGTTCCGGCGCGAAGGCACCTCGCCGCTCGTGAGCACGGAACGTGTCATCGTCGCGCCTCGCGACCATTGCGGCGTACTCGCGCTCAGTCGCGCGACCGGGTCCCTGTTGTGGGAAACCGGCCCAATGCCGTCCGATCAGATCATCGGCAGCGCGGGCACGGGACTCCTGCTGCGCGGCCGCGATGGCCTGGCTGCCCTGGACGTGGCGACCGGAAAAGAGATCTGGTCGCGAAGTCTGGACATGGAGGCCAACGGGTCACGCGCATTGATCGTCGGGACGGATGTGGTTGTTGTTTCGCGCGAGAAGCTGCTGCGAGTCTCTGCAGACAGCGGCAAGACCAGAGAAGAGATGCGCTGCGCGCCGCGTGCGGGCTGCGATCAACTCCTCCTTCCGGACGGGACGCTGGCGGAAATCAGCCAGGAAGCAGCGCCGGGGCCCGTAGGCACAATGGAAAGCGGCACCGGCGCTCCGGTGGTACCCGTTACCAACGATTGGACCTACGCGTGTGTCAATCCCCTGCTCGTGATTCCGCCCGCGGACGAGGGCCCGAAGAACACCTTCGGCATACTCTCAGGCCGGACGTTCGCGTCCGTGACCACCACCCCGCGATGTGCCGTCGCGTGGCAAGCCCTGCTCCGCGACGGTGTTGACTCTGTCGGATTCCAAGGCCAGCGTGTGATCGTCGCCCGCGGACACCTGTTGACGGCACTGGATGTTGCGAGCGGGGCGATAGCCTGGACCTGCCGCCTCCCTTTTGAGTCCCGGCTCGTTGCCGGCGATGACCGGCTTATTGTCACAAGTGACCTGACTGCTGACGGCAAGGTCGTCGCCCTTGACGCCGGCACCGGCGCGCTGTTGTGGCGCCGCCGCTTCAGCAAGGACACGCGGCTTGCCGGCGGCCAGCCTGTCTGGATTTCCATGCGGCGACCTCCTGCGTATAAGCCAACGCTGCTGCTCTACGTGAAGAACGCTTCGCTCGGCAAGGAAGGCCCGCGGCCGGCCGAGGTGGAGATTGATGCGCTGTCCGGCGTCATCCGCGACGTCCGTCCTTTCCTGGGCGACGAGCCGGGCTGGCCTGAGCGCATAGCCTTTGTCGATCACGCGCGGACCTACACGCGCAGGCAGCCGTTCCTCTTCCCAACCCATCGCCTCGGATTCCGCCGGGACGAAGTGGCGCTGCTGGACAAAGAGAGCCGAATCCGCCTCTTCCCGTGCGGGCCCGGCCCCGAGTTGGCGCCGGATTGGAAGCGCGCGCTGGATTTGCAGCAGGAAGGAAAGTACGCGGGCGCGCTCGCAATGGGCACCACAGCGGCTGGAATGTATGTCAAACAACTGAACAATATCTTCTTCTATGATCCGACGGCGAAGCGGGAAATCACCTGCACGCTGCCTCGCGAAGCCGGCGAGAGGGCGCCCT
Source organism: uncultured Victivallales bacterium (assembly GCA_964424705.1). Taxonomy (GTDB): domain Bacteria; phylum Verrucomicrobiota; class Kiritimatiellia; order UBA8416; family CAYRKB01; genus CAYRKB01. The sequence goes on along the minus strand of CAYRKB010000063.1, from coordinate 8,653 downwards.
GCCTGCTTCTGGAATTATGGGAAGCATCAAATACGGTTATGGCGGTGTCGGCGGAGCCGCCTCCGCCCCCGAGCAGCGATGATCGACTTTACACCTTCGGGGGCCTCAAGGACGACACGGGCGCGGGCGATGTCACCATCAGATTTTTCGAATTTGGTGGTGCGGCGGCACAGATTGGCATACCAGCAGCAGGACAGGGTTTTCCCGAGGCCTGCACGAGCCCGGTGGCTACATTGCTGAACGGGTTGGCCAGCGAGTTTTATCATGAGAACCGGATGTCCATGAGCAACCTAAACAGCCTCGGGTGGACGAAGTACGATGTCTTTGTATACGGGGTCAGCGCCATTGGATCTCCGCCACCGTCATGGGTAAAACTCGATAACAAGGAACGGCAGACCTGCGAAGGCTGGGATTTCAAGAACCCGACGCATCGGACGACTTTTGTCCAGGGAGTCAACTACGTCAAGTTTACGGAACTTACCAATGACGCATTCGCGCTGGAGTCCGTGCCCGGGTCATTTTCAGGGATTCAGATTGTTGACGCATCGGCAGGCACCAACACCGGGCGCAAGGCGGCCAGTCTCGGCATCTCCTGGAACGGTGGCCCGGGCGGACTGGGGCCCAACGATCGTGTTGGAGCCGAGGTTGCGGGCGGATACTGGTACGTCATAAGTCCAGACCGTCAAAACGATCTTTATTCGAAAACGCATATCAGCGGCGGTTACCAGGCTCCGCATGTTTACCTGGATGTCTTCGACCGTAACACGGGAGGCCTGCTCCAAACCCAGAAAGTGCCCATTGCCCCACGCGACCGCCGCCTGCGCGGCTACGGCAATCAAGCCGCGATTCTTGACGACGCGCTGGTAGTGGCGGATCAGCTCGGCGTCAAAGTCCTCCGGACCATCCCGTCCGGCTTGCCGCAATAGACGCCTGTGCCGCATAAGCACGAAAGCTTTATTCCATTGCCTTTCCCGCACCGGCTACAAGCGTCGCAGAATTCGTGCATGCCAACAACAGCGACAGCAGCGACGTGGCGACGGCAGCCGGAAAGTCGCTCAGCGCTTCGGGCCTAAGAGAAGGAGCCCGCTGCCAACAACAATCGCCCCCACGCCGACCCATACCGGGATGACGACCGTCTGCCGGTCCTTCATCGACCGCGCGAGCGGCCCCAATGGGGTCTCGTGGGTCGCCTTCACGTAGCTAAAGCGGCCATACACCAGGCCAATGCAGTCAATCCAAACGGCTCGGCGCCCAGGAGCGCCCGTGCTGTGCGACTCATGTCGCCCCTGCCGGCTCGTTCCGTTCGCGCACTGCGGCGAGTTCTTTCATATGCCGCCTTGCGACCTGTCCCATGATCCCTATCGCAAAGAAATTGACGATCATTCCCAGCCCGATCGAAACAACTGGCAAAGAGTACTTGATGGCCGCGCTCTGGAGAATCCGGATGCCCACCTTCTCGGAAACGCGGGTCAGCACGCTCATGGCCTCTTTCTGTATCACCGACTTCGCGACGCGGCCGGCGACCTTGCCCCCGACCTTCATTCCGGCCTTTCCCGCGGCCTTGGCCGCCACGCCGCCGGCCGCATAGGCAAAGATGGTCAGAATGTCCGCGGGATCGTCGGGGTCCAGCGGCGCCACGTAGAGCCTGCCCAGGCAGGCCACCAGCGACAGCTGGATGCGAATGAGCATGATCGTGTCAACTGTCAGCGCGAAGATGGCTATCAGTATATTAACCGGCAATCCCAGCCCGCCTTCGCCTGCCGTGGCAATGGCCAGCGCTTCATCGGCCGACATCAGGATGCCCGTGAATGCGCCCAGTATTGCGGCGTTTCTTGCAGACGACCTTATCAGCCGGTTCGCAATCACTTCCTCGTCGTCGCTTCGAGCGAACGCGCGCAGATCGTCCAGAGATACGGAATCCCACGACTCCTTGAAGTATCGGCTGATCAGGCCCAGCAGCCAGTGACGACGCGGGGCGGGGGAAGGAATGATCCCGGCGGCGGCCATGCGCTTCACTACTTCCTGTCCTGCGGGACCAGCCGGAGGATGACGGTACGGTTCTTGAGGCGGGAGGCCTCGTCGTCGTTGGAATACGGCGGATCGTCAGCGCCTTTGGATGTCGCAGTCATCGAGGCGGCAGGCAGTTCGCACTGGCTCTTCAGGAAGTCCAACACGACGTTGGCCCGGGCCAGGCTCAGCGAGTTGTTGTCGCCCGTCGCAGCACTTGCAGGCGTCATGTCCGCATGCCCCTCGATCACCAACGTCAGGTCCGCCAGGCTTCCGCGCACCTGCCCCGCAACGGCCCGCAGCGCCTTCGCCGCCTCGGGCGAAATGGTGGTGCGATAGCTGAACACTCCCGAATCGAAAACCATGGCGCATTCCCTGTCGCTGGTCGTCACCTTCACGCCCTCGACGCTGACGATCGGCCACGTGATGCTCTGCTTCGGTGCTGCGGGCGGCGGCTTTTCCTCCGCCGCACGCGTGGGATCCACAATAGTTTCGGGCAGTGTCGACGAATCCATCTCCGGCTCGCCGTGCGCCGAGGCTCCCCTGCCACAGCTTACCCCCCACTGAAAGGCGATCACGGAACAGACGATCGCCGCCGCTACGGCCAGGGCTGCCCTCAGATACTTCGACTGGGGGCTGCCCTCGCCCGCCACAAGCGCGGGTTCTTCCCGCTGCGCCGGCGCCCTGTCCTTGCCCCTGATTATGCCTTGCAGGGCCTCGTGCTGCTGCCGCAGCGCCTGCATCTCGAGATGGATCCGGTTCGATTCCTCGGAGAACGCCTCGGCTCTCCTCTCCGCAGCCTGACGCTCGTCGGACTTGGCGGCCACCTGCTTTTCCAGGCCCTTGATCGTTGTCAATAGACTGACCTTGGTCGTCTCCAGTTCCCGCGCCGCCTGGTCCCGCGCCGCAGTTACCTCATCCAGCTGCCGTGCTCGCGAAATAGCGCGGGCATCGATCTTCTGGAGCACCGCCGTATTTTCATCAACCATCTGCTGATGCCGCGCCTTCTGCGCCTGCAGCTCCGCGGCGATCTGTTCATTCTCCTCAAGGGTCGCGCGCAGCCGCTGCCCCAGCTCTGATTCCTTCTGCGTTTCCGTCGCCTGAATTCCCGAGAAAAGGGTCTGTTCCTCTTCCAGTTTTCGCAGGGCAGCCGCCACCTGCCGGTCTTTCTTCCGGAGATCCTCTTCGAGGACGGCACATCGTCTCTTCAGTCCGTCCTCCTCGAGCACCCGCGCCCCGCAGCTCGCCTTCTGATCGGCGAGCTCCCGCTCCAGCTCCAGCTCCCGCTCCCGGGCCTGCGCCAGAAGGAGGGATGACTTTTCTCCAGCCGCCTGCATTTCCTCAAGAGCGCGCCTCAACCCGGCGGCTTCGTCCTCACGCTGCTTCCGGATGACCTCCAACTCTCCCACCTCGGTGCTGACGGACCGGAGCGATTCGTTCAGGGCCAGCCGCAGGTCCTTCTCATTCTGCGCCGCCCGCTTCACCTGGCTGGCAAGCCGCTGCGACTCGGATTCCAGCTCAGACACCCGGCCCGCGAGCGCGGCCTTCTCCCCTTCCAGGCGCTTGCCCGTCTCCACCAAGGCAGACCGATCCTTGCCGAGCGTGACAACCTGTTGCTCCATAGCGTCCCGCCGTGCGGCCGATTCCTTCCCCGCAGCGTCATACCGGGCCTGAAGCTCGGACAGCGTGGATCGAAGGCCCGCGACGTCCCCTGCGGCATTCTTCAGCCGGTCCTCCGCCTCGAGGACCCGGCTGATCTTCTCAGCCAGCTTCTGCGTTAATCGCTCCGCCTCGCCCTCGGCCTGCCCTGCCCGGTCGAGGAGTTGCTCGGATCGCACGCTGAGGTCGCGTTCCTTCTGCCCGCTTTCCTTCCTGAATGCCTCGTGCTGCTTCCTGAATGCGTCCAGTTCCTGTTCCGCCTTTGCCGCGGCCGCGCGGGCGATCAGCGCGTCCTTTTTCAGCTCGGACTCCCTGCCGGCGACACTCTTCTCACTTTCCGCATGGAGGGAGCGCTGGCTCTCGGCTTCCTTCCTGAGTCGTGCAATCTCAGCGGCCAGGCTGTCGCTCTTCTTTTTGAAATCATCCGCCTGGGACTGGCAGCGGGTCTCCCGCTGGGAGGCCTCCTTCTCCAGCATCTGGCAGCGCTTTCTCTGTTCGGCCAGCTCGCCGCCGGCTACTTGAAGATCCCTGTCCAATTTATCGATGCGCGCCTTGAAACGGGCCTCGTCCTCCCTGCCCTTGGCCAGCGTCTCGGCCTTGCCGGATTCGAAGGCCTGCTTGACCTGCACCTCCGCGGCTCGGGTGCGCACCTGTAGCCTCTCGCACTCCGCGCGCTCCCTCAGGATCCGCTCCTGCGCCTCCCTCAGGATCCGCTCCTGCGCCTCCCTCAGCGCCGCGACCTGCTGAAGCTGCGCCTCGCTCTCCAGGCGCTTTCGGTTCTCCTCGTGATAGCGCTCTTCCCACGCCCTATCCTTCTCGGAGGAAGCGGCGCCCCGGCCCTTGGCGTCGGGAGAGACTGCTGGCTTGAGCATCTCGCGGACGAGGAGAGTCTTACCCGTGGTGCGGTTGACGAGTTTTGCGCCGGCAGGGAGCGTCCCGTTATGGGAAAGGAAAGGCACGGCCAACACGTTGAAAGGACCGTAGGCCCCGCCTTCCGGCAGTTCCGCCATCCATTCCAGCTTCAGGTCCGAAAGATTCTCCGCCGGCATCCATGCCTGCGCGTTCTCCGAGACCTCACTGCCCGGCACGACGCGGCCCTGGACCGACCATTCGCACAGCAGCGACAGATCGACCGGGCCATACACCAAGCCGGCGGGGTCCTTGAGATACCAGGTTCGCACCACGTCGGAACTTCTCTGCAGCCTATCGTGAACTAAAGACATAATCGCCTCTTCTGCCAGCAGATGGACAGCTTTCGACGCGTATTCAAACACGTATTCCGCCAAAGCACAAACGAATGTTTCCTGGTTCCCGGAGCGGCGGAGCATCGGCACATTGGGATCATTGGGATCGGAAGATCGGAATTCGAGCGCAAGGGAGACTCTTGCTGACAAAACGCCGCGCGTGTGATTCACTGCACGCCTTCATGAACGCAAAACCTGCTGCGGACCCCCTCGGCAACGATCTTACCTCCGGCAGTCTGCTTCGCGGAATCTTCCGCCTGGCCGGCCCGATGTTCCTCAGCGCCCAGCTGCAGAATCTGCAAACCCTGATCGATCTGTTCTGGGTGGGGCGCCTCGGAGCCGACGCAGTGGCCGCCCTGAGCATCGGAGGGACCATCCTGATGCTTCTGTTCCCCTTTGTAATGGGCATGGCCGTGGGCACCGTCGCCCTTGTCGCGCGCTATATCGGAGCCGGGCGTCCGGCCGAGGCGGCTGACACGGCCCGGCAGTCGCTCCTCATCTCGTTCTTCGTCGGGCTCCTGACCGGCTTTGCCTGCATACCGTTTACGCGTCCGCTCTGCATGCTCCTCGGCGCGACGCCGGAGGTGGCCGCGCTGGGCGTGCAGTATCTGAACGTCTCCTTTGCGGGCTCGTATACCGTCTTTGTACTATTCACCGCCAGCAGCACCATTCAGGGCGCCGGCAACTCGGTCATTCCGATGCTCGCCATGGTCCTCGCGAACCTCATCAACCTGATACTCGATCCCCTCTTCATCTACGGGTACGGGGCCTTCCCCGCGCTTGGGCTGGAGGGCGCCGCGCTGGCGACCGTGCTGTCGCAGGGCATCGCTGTGCTCTACCTGCTGTACTGCCTTCACCGCGGCAAGGCAGGCCTGGCGGTGCATTTCACCTCGCTGCGCGTGGACTGGGAAATCGCCGGGCGCATCCTGCGCATCGGCATGCCTGGCGGAGGGCAGATGCTGGCGCGAAGCCTCATGGCGCTGGCGCTGACGCGCGTCGTGGCGGGCTGCGGGATGCTCGCCCTCGCCGCCTACGGCATCGGCATGCGCTTCCATATGATCGTCCTCATGCCGTCTTTCGCCCTCGGCAACGCCGCTGCCACGATGGTCGGTCAGAACCTCGGCGCCGCCCGTCCGGACCGGGCGCACCGCTGCGCATGGCTGGCCACGGGAATCGCCTGCGCGGTCACCGCGGGCGCGACACTCATCCTCGTCGCCTTTGCCTCACCTCTTATGCGCATTTTCACGCCCGACCCGGAAGTCATCCACATTGGAGCCGAGTATCTGGTAATCGTCTCGTTCTTCTACCTTTTCGCTGCCGTCGCTGTCGTGTTGAGCCGCGCCATGATGGGCGCGGGCGACTCGATGGCGTCGATGATTCTTACCATCGTATGCCTCTGGGGCATCCAGATGCCCCTCGCCATCTGGCTGTCGCGCGCCATGCATCCTCCGACGCAAGGCATCTGGTGGGCCATCGCCGCAACACTCACCGCACACGGCATCCTTACGGGGATGTGGTTCCAAACTGGCCGCTGGAAGCACAAACGGATTATTGAATGACCGCGAGGCGCGCCGGCCATAGAGTGCGCGGGAGCCAGATCCCATGAGAACGATTCTGCTGCTCACCATCTCCAATGTCTTCATGACGTTCGCCTGGTACGGGCATCTGAAATTCAAGAGCTGGCCGCTCTGGATCGCCATTCTGGCGAGCTGGCTCATCGCCTTTGCAGAGTACTGCTTCCAGGTGCCGGCCAATCGCTATGGGCACGGCCAGTTCACGGCCGCACAGCTCAAGACGATGCAGGAAGTCATTACCCTGGTCGTCTTCAGCGTCTTCTCCGTCACCTACCTGCGAGAAGAGCTGCGCTGGAACTATCTGGTCGGCTTCGGACTGATGGCCGCCGCGGTTTTTTTCGTGTTCAAGAAGTGGTAGGCTTCTCCCGCCCGCCAAGTTCACTGCGGTTGTTCTTGTTTTGCGCGTGGCAAACATGGTAACGTTCCCGGTCCTTTTCACGGAGAAGAGGCAAGTCGGTACGTAAAACCAAGGAGCGAGCCATGGCATACATTATCTCTGATTCGTGCACGAAGTGCGGAACCTGCGCGCCGGTCTGTCCCCAGGAGGCGATCAGCGAGGGCGACGCAAAGTACCAGATTGATGCGGATAAGTGCGTGGACTGCGGGCTTTGCGAGAGCGAGTGCCCGGTCACGGCCATCTCCGCAGGCTGAAACGGAAGCGGCTGACGGATCGCCGCCGGCCGCTCGACTGCGGTTTGCATATCAAACGAGGTGGTGCAATGGTGGGTCTCCTACGGAAACTGTTCGGCACAAAGCACCAACGGGACCTGCGCATGCTGCGCCCGATCGTGGAAAGCATCAATGCGCTGGAGCTGCAATATCAGTCCTTGTCCGAAAGCGCGCTCAAAGCCAAAACGGCTGAGTTCAAAGACCGCATTGCCGCGGGGGAATCCCTGGACGCCCTGCTTCCGGAGGCTTTCGCCGTCGTCAAGAATGCCTGCCGCCGCCTTTTGAGGACGACGGTTGACGTGTGCGGACACTCCTTGCCGTGGGAAATGGTGCCCTTCGACTCCCAGCTGATCGGCGGCATCGTGCTCCACCAGGGCCGGATCGCCGAGATGGCCACCGGCGAAGGCAAGACGCTCGTCGCCACGATGCCGCTCTATCTTAACTCCCTGACAGGAAAGGGCGTCCACCTCATCACGGTCAACGACTACCTTGCCCGCCGCGACTCCCAGTGGATGGGCCACGTCTACAAGTACCTCGGCGTGAGCGTCGGCTGCATTCAGAACCAGATGAGCCACTCCGAGCGGCGCGAGGCGTACGCGCAGGATATCACGTACGGGACGAACAGCGAGTTCGGCTTCGACTACCTCCGCGATAACGGCATGGCTTGCACGCCGGAGGCGCAGGTCCAGCGCTCCCACACCTACGCGATTATCGATGAGGTCGACAGCATCCTGATCGACGAAGCGCGCACGCCCCTTATCATCTCGGGCCCGGCGCCGACATCCTCGCACCAGTACTTTGAACTCAAGCCGCGCGTCGAGCAGCTCGTTCGCAAGCAGCGCGCCCTGTGCAACGATCTCATGCAAAAAACCAAGGACACTCTGGATGCCGGCAAGCAGGAGGATGCGCAGCTGCTCCTGTACCAGGTAAAGCAGGGCATGCCGAAGCACAAGCAGTATCAGAAGCTGATGGAAGAACCGGACATTCGCAAGCTCTGCGAGAAGATCGACGGCGCCATGCTCACGGATATGCGCAAAGAGCAGGCCCGCGAGCTGCGCGAGGAGCTATACTTTACCATCGACGAGCGCGGCCATGATGCCTCGCTGACCGAAAAGGGATGCTCCGAGATGAATCCGACCGACCCCGACGCCTACGTGCTGCCGGACCTGGTCTCTCTCATCGCGGAAATCGACACGGACCCGTCCCTGTCCGATGAGGACCGGACGCGCCGGCGGCAGCAGATCCAGGAGGCGTTCTCTGTTCGCAGCGAGCGAATCCAGAACGTCGACCAGCTGATCCGCGCGTACTGCGTGTACGAGCGGGACGTGGAATATGTCGTCCAGGAGAATCAGGTCCTGATCGTCGACGAGTTCACGGGCCGCATCCTGCCCGGGCGCCGCTGGAGCGACGGCCTGCACCAGGCCGTCGAGGCCAAGGAAGGCGTCAAGATCGAGCGCGAGACCCAGACCCTGGCCACGATCACCATCCAGAACTACTTCC
>CAYRKB010000062.1:0-23362 GCA_964424705.1 uncultured Victivallales bacterium | reverse complement strand
CTCCCCCCGCCAGCCCTCGTTCAAGGCGACGGTCAGACTGTTGGGCGAAAGCGCACCGAGCGAAACGAGTGCGGCGCCGCGCGGGATCGACCGCAGCTGCTCGCGAATGAACTCGACGGACTGCTGGATTTCAAGCCACCGGACAAAGGCGCGCGCAAACACGTCGCCGCTGTCACAAGTGGCGACAGGAATCTGGACGAAGCGAAAGATGCCCGAAGGCTGGTCCTGCCGCACATCGCGCGCGAGCCCCGACGCGCGCGCGGCCGGGCCGACGAGCCCCAGCTCAACAGCGACATCCTTCGGCACCGGCCCCGTGCTCTCAAACCTGGCCATCACCGATTGGGTATCCCACAAAAGGTTAACGGCGACCGCGGTATCCCGCTCGGCCGCATCGAGGCGGCCCTGCAGCTCTTTGACAAGGCCACCCTCCACGTCGTACCCGACCCCGCCGGGCCGGATCAGGCCGCGCCCGAACCGGTTGCCGCAGAGCAGCCCTGTCATATTGAGAAAATCGCCGCGTATGCGCCCGCAATAGCTCGCGGTGGGCAGGAACCCGACATCGTTCGCGAGCGAACCGAGGTCGCCCACATGATTCGCCAGGCGCTCCAGTTCAAGGGCGATGCCGCGCAGCGTCTGGGCGCGCGCCGACTTCTGGCAGTGCGCGAGCGCCTCGAGCACCTGGCAATAGGCGGTGGCGTGCGCGACCGTCGTATCGCCCGCCACGGTTTCTGCGTACGGCATGGAAAGCGCGGACGGGCCGCCGCGCAGAGCCTGCTCGATCCCGCGATGCTGGAATCCCAGCGCAATTTCGAGGTGAAACACCTGCTCGCCATGGCACTGAAAGCGGAAATGCCCGGGCTCAATGATGCCCGCATGCACCGGCCCCACGGCCACCTCATGCACCTCTTCGCCCTCGACGCGAAAGAAATCGCACACGCCCGGCAAGATCGGCTGATCGGACGGGCGGCCCCACGCATCGCGGCCCGTCCAGGAGCGATGATAGCGCACTGGCTTCAGCCACGGGTGGCCGACCGGCTGTAGCCCGAACTGCTCGGCAATCTCGCGCTCGAACAGGTGCACCTGCGGGCAGCGCGGCGTGAGCGAGGCGAACTGGCAGCCCTCGACCTCCGTTTGCCCAACGAAGAGCTGGTTCTGCGCATCGTCCGCGAGGACCACGTAGAGAGGCGTCCGCCCGGCCCGCGGCGCCGCGCCGAAGAACGCCGCGACGCGCTGGCCCGCCGCCACGCCGGCGAGCACCGAACGCTCGAACTCGTCTGCGGACAGCGCCGGAATCGCGTTCATCGAAATCGCGCGGCCGTTGGTCAATGCCGCCAGGCTGGAGGAGGGCTGGCTCATCCCGCGCCCTCCAGGAAGCGGACCGCGTCCTTGAGCATCGCGCTCAGCGGCGCGGGAATATACAAGCCCAGAAGCAACACGAGCGCCATGAGCCCCACCAGCGGCGCGCCGGTAAACACGCCGTCCCGGAACGGCGTCTTCTGCGCCTCGGCGGGCGGGCGGCCCTGCACGACCTTCAGCACCGTGGTCCCCATTCCAAGAAAGACCAGCAGAAGCAGGAACAGAAAACATCCGCCCGTGTAGAAACGCCCGGCGTCAAACGCCCCGTTGAGAATAGCGAATTCGCTCACAAACGGGCCGAACGGCGGCGACCCGGTAACGGCCAGAAAGCTAGCGAGAAAAAGCGAGCCGGACAGGGGCAGCCTTCGGATCGCGCCCCACACCTGGTCGGTGCTCTTGCTGCCGTACGCCCTGTGAATATTGCCGGCCGACAGAAAGAGCACCCCTTTCGTCAGGCCGTTCGTCACGACGTGCAGCATCGTCCCGAAGAGCGCGGGGCCCCCGATTCCCAGACCCAGCACCAGGATGCCCATGTGCTCGACGCTCGAGTACGCCAGCATCCGCTTGAAATCGCGCTGGCCAATCATGAACAGGCCGGCCACCGCCATGGAGAGCAGCCCCATGAACAACAGCAGCCTGGAGATGTGGGCGCCCTCCCCCGCCGCGTGACAAATGTGATAGATTCGCAGAAGCGCAAGGAACGCGCAGCTGGTGACGCCCCCGGCGAAGATGGCGCCGACGACGCCCGGCGCTTCGCCATACGCGTCGGGCTTCCAGGTGTGCATCGGGGCGAGCCCCATCTTGGTGCCGTACCCCACGAGCAGCACAACAAACGCCGCATGAAGCCAGGGCTTGGACAGCTGCGGCGCATGCTGCAGGAGGCCCTCGTACGTGAGCGTGGACGCGAGGCCCGCGTGCAACGACGCGTAGGCAAGAAAGAACGTACCCAGCAGCGCGATGGCGATGCCCACCGAGCCGACGAGCAGATATTTCCACGTCGCCTCAATGCTGCGCTGGGTATGATTGAAGTAGATCAGCGGCGCGGTCACCAGCGTGATGGACTCGATGGCCACCCACAACAGGCCCAGGTGATGCGCCCATGTGACCAGGCTCATGATGCCCAGAAACGCCAGAAGGCACGCGCAGAACACGCGGTTGGAGCGCTCCTGGCGAGCCTTGAGGTAGCCGATCGCGTAAAACGAGCAGAACAGAAAGAGCGTGCTGGCGAGAAGCAGAACGATCTTGCCCAGCGGGTCGAGCACCAGCCACGCCGCGCACACCGCACGTTCGGGCCGCCCCATCACAAATACGGTCAGCGCCAGGTGCGCCAGCGCCGTCACGGGGAGGAACCACGGCCGCACGCGGTTTGAGGGCAGCGCCGCCGCGAGGGCCGCCATGATGAGAGGAAAGAATATCAGTGCATACGCCATGAATCATTCCTTTAAGGAAACCAGCCGGCGCGTGTCCATGGAGGAGAACGCTTGATTGATGTGGTTGACGATAATGCAGATCACGAAGATGCCGACAAAGAGATCCAGCAGCACGCCAAGCTCGACGACCAGCGGCATAGCCTCAATGAGAAGTATGCCAAAGATGAAGATCCCGTTCTCCAGCACAAGATAGCCGACGACCTGGCTGAGCGCCTTGAACCGGGTGGTCAGAAGAATGAAGCCTGCGAGAATGGTCGCAATGGACGTAGGCACGAGCAGCGAGCCGGAGTGCTGGCTCAGCAGGGGCAGGTGGCTGGCAAACAAGAGGGCGAACACCGTCCCCAGCGCGCCGAGAATGATCGACGGCAGCAGGCCGATCAAAGGCTCCACTTCGCGCTTGATCTTCGAGTCACGCAGCGCTCGGACCATCATGCCGGGGATCACAATGCCCTTGAGAACAATGGCCGCAACGCTTGCCAGCGCAATGGGGAGCGTCATGTGCTCATGCACCAGCAGCGGAATGATGCCCAGCAGCGCTCCCTGGATCGCCACGGTGCGAATGACGGAGAGAATCCGGCTGGTTCCGAGCGCAAACAGGTTCAGCATCAAGACCATCACGAGAATCGCGTTGAGCATGTCGATCATGAGACTCACCTTACCAGCAGGATAAACCCGAATCCACAGAAGAGTAGCGCGCCCACCAGCAGATACGGCACGTGCCGCATCTGGAGCCGGGCCATCACCGATTCCACAACGCCGATCAGGGCCGCCAGCCCCAGGATCTCCACGACAAACAGCAACCAGTCCAGCCCCGCCTGCCCCGTCTGAAACGGCGCGATCACGTGCAGCAGCACGGTGCCCAGAACGAACAGCTTGATGGCCGCGGCATACAGGATCACGCCGAACAGCGGCCCGCTGTGATCGAGCACCATGACCTCGTGAATCATCGTCAGCTCCAGGTGCGTGTTGGGATCGTCGACCGGAATGCGGCACGTCTCCGCCAGCAGCACAATGAACAGCCCGATGGCGACCAGGACCAGCGGCGCGGCCGCCGTCGATGCGAATCCGCCCGCGGAACAGTGCAGCAGGTTCGTCAGCGTCAGCGAGCCGGACACCTTCGCCAGCACCAGCAGGGCAAAGAAAAGCGCCGGCTCGGAAAGGCAGGCAAAGGTCACCTCGCGCGCCGAGCCCATGCCCTCGAAGGCGGAACCGGTATCCAGCGCGGCCGACGCCGTGAAGAAGCGCGCCAGACCGAAAAGGTAGGCGAACAGGATCAGGTCTCCGGCGAAAGCGATGGGCGCGTCGAAGCGGCCCATCGGGACCAGGAGGCCTGCCAGCACCACGGTCGCGAGCGCCACCGCCGGCCCCGCGCGGAAGATCCACGTCGTCGTCGTGCTGAGCACCAGGCCCTTGCGCATGAGCTTGGCCAGGTCGTAATAGGGCTGCAGCAGAGGCGCGCCCACGCGGCCGCCGAACCACGCCTTGGTCTTATGGATCACGCCCAGCATCAGCGGGGGCAGCGCCAGCAGCAGCGCCCCATGAATCACGATCGCAATCATCGCTTACCCTCCCAGCACCAGCAGCACAATCATGATGAGCAGGATGTAGAGCACATACACATGCGTCTGGCCCTGCTGCAAGAAAAATAGGCGCGGCACATAGCGGCCGGCTGCGGCAAACGCCGGCAGCACCAGCCGGTCCAGAACCGTATCCGGCACGCTGCACTGCATGCCCGCCGCGCGGGGGAACCTCCCGCGAACGGCCTCGCCATCGCTCTTCGGCCGGAGCACGAAGGCGAACAGTTTGACGAGCATCTGCCCAAGCGATGAGCCGGTGTACTGCATGCGCGCCGTCGGCCGGGCGTAGCCGCAGTCCCACGTGCCCGTCCGGGCGGCCGCCCTCCCACGTACCACCAGTTTCACGGCGCACGCCAGCGCTCCCGTAAAGAGCACGAGCGCGATTCCCAGCACGCTGATCCAGCGCAGCGGCGCGAGCGCCGACAGGGCAATCGCCGGGCCGGGCAGGACGGCCCACGCCCGGACTGCCGATTCAAGAAGCGGCGCGGCGAGCATGGGGAACAGGCCGATGCAAACGCAGCCGGCCGCAAGCGCGGCCATCGGCGCGAGCATGCTGGCTGGCGGGTCATGCGCGGGCGGAGCGATCTCGCAGCGCGGCGAGCCGAGGAACACCGTTCCGAGCAGCTTCACAAAACATGCAACGGCCAGGGCGCCGATCATGGCGAGCGCCACAACGGCCACGGCTGCGCCGGAAAACCCGGACTCTGCGCCAAAACCCAGCGTACGAAACAGGCCGATGTAGAGCAGCCATTCGCTAACGAACCCATTCAGGGGAGGAAGCGCACAGATTGCGACCGCGCCCACCGCGCACAGCGCCATCATGCGCGGCATCTGCCTGGCAAGCCCTCCGAGCCGGTCCATGTTCCGCGTGTGCGTGGCGTGAATGATCGCTCCCGCATTGAAGAACAACAAAGACTTGAACAGGCTGTGATTCCACACGTGCAGCAGAGCCCCGCCAAGGCCCAGCAGGATCCAGTCCGACCGGCCCGCAAAGCGCCCCAGCAGCGCAAGGCCGAGGCCCATCGCAATAATGCCCATGTTCTCGATGCTGCTGTATGCCAGCAGCCGCTTCAGGTCCTTTTGGCCAATCGCAAACGCAATGCCCGCCACGCCCGTGACCGCCCCGACAACCAACAGCGTGCCGCCCCACCAGGCGGCCGGAACAGGCAGCAGCGCGGTCATGCGAACCAGCCCGTACACGCCCATCTTGAGCATGACTCCCGACATGACCGCAGATACATGACTGGGCGCGCTGGCATGCGCGCCGGGCAGCCACACGTGCATCGGCATCAGCCCCGCCTTGAACCCGAAGCCGATCAGCGCCAGGACAAAGATTGCCCCGGCCACCTCCGCCGGCAACGCCGACGCGGCGCCCAGGTCAAACGTGCCGGTCGCATGACGCCACAAGCCAAACATCGCGATCAGGGCCAGAGTCCCGATGTGCGTGGCAACCAGGTACACCCATCCTGCCCGGAGAACCTCCGGGTTGTCATCCTCCGCGGTTGCGGCGAAGTAGGCCGCGAGCGCCATGACTTCCCATGCAATCAGGAACAGCACGCCGTCGCGCGCCACGACCACCAGCGCCATCGCGCCGGCGAGCACACCGTAGAACGCGTCTAGCCGCCGGCCATTGTCGGGATGCTCGGAGTGCTTCCAGTATCCCAGGCCGTAGATCGAGCCCAGCGCGGGCACGACGAAAACTGGCACCAGGAACAACGCGCTGAGGGAATCGATGGTCACGGCAAACCGTCCCCACGGCAAGAACCACGGGACGCACAGCGAAGGCGCGGCGCCCGCCCCGAGCGCCACGGCGACTCCGCCCAGCCCCAGCAGGCTGCCGGCCACCATGAGCCATGTCGCCACACGTTGCCCCGCAGCCGAACGCGCCGACAGCAGGCAGCCCGGCAGGCCGCTGACGCCCAGCACAACAATCGCCGCGATGATCATCCAAACGCTTACCATAGATGACGGTTCCTGATCACCGCGCGAACCACCCTGTGACAATTTCCTTGAACGGTATAAGCGTGCACAGCATCAGAATCAACGTAACCAGGATGTAGAGAACGTACTGCTGCGTCAGCCCCTGCTGGAACCGGTGAAACCAGTTGAACCAGCGCTCAACGGCAAGTCCGGACGGGCGGAGCATGCGATCCAGCACGACGTCGTCCACGTGGCTGTGCATCTGCGCCGGCTTTGGAAAAGGCCCCGCCAGGCGCGGAAGATGGACGCGCGGGCGGAGCACCCAGCCGAACATCGCCACGAGCGTCTGTGCGAACGACGAGGCGGTGTACTGCATCCGGCCGGTCGGGCTGGCATAGCCGCAGTCCCAGGTGACGGCGCTGGAGGACGTCCGTGCGCGGAGCGCCATGGCCGCCATCAGAAGGGCAATGCCCGCCACCAGCGCAGCGGAGAGAGAACTCACCGCGCCCAGCGGGGCAAGGGTGGCAAGGTTCACGGCAGGCGCAGCCTCGTCCGGGCCCCAGCCCGCGATGACAAGGTCGAGGCTGCGGCATGCCAGCGCGGGCGCGAGGCCGATCAGCGCGCAGCAGGCCGCAAGGACAACCATCGGCGCCCGCATGGTGAACGGCGCCTCTCGGGCGTGCGTCGCGGCCGCGGTGCGCGGGTTGCCAAGAAACACCGCGCCGTACACTTTGACAAAACAGGCCAGCGCCAGCGCGCCGATCATGGCCAGCACAGGCACGCCGATCACAGCCCACGAGCCGTTCGCGCCCGCCGTGGTGGCAGACCGCAGCAGGCCCAGACAGACCAACCACTCGCTCACGAAGCCGTTCAGCGGAGGCAGGCCGCAGATCGCCACCGCGCCGGTGAGAAACAGGGCGGCGGTCCACGGCATGGCCCTGGCCAGGCCGCCGAGACGGTCAATCTGCCGCGTGTGCGTGGTGTGCACCACCGCGCCCGCGCCCAGGAACAGGAGAGATTTGAAGAGCGCGTGGTTCCACACATGCAGCAGGCATCCGGCCAACCCCAGCACAACCCATTCCGGCCGGTTCGCGGAGCGGCCCAGCATCGCCAGCCCCAGCCCCATCAGGATGATCCCGATATTCTCGACGCTGTGATACGCCAGCAGCCGCTTGAGATCGTGCTGGCCGATGGCGAAAAGGACGCCAACCAGCCCGCTGACAACGCCTGATGCAAGGATCAGCCCTCCCCACGCGGCGGGCGGGTCGGGCAGCAGCGACAGAAACCGCACCAGCCCGTAGATCCCCATCTTGAGCACAACGCCCGACAGCATCGCGGACACATGGCTGGGCGCAGCGGCGTGCGCCCCGGGCAGCCAGAAGTGCAGCGGCATCATGCCCGCCTTGAGGCCAAATACGAAAAGCGCCAGGCAGAAGAGGCCGTTCATGACTCCAATGCTCAACGCGTCGTGCGCAACCGGCATCAAGGCGTAGGACCCGGTCGCCCATCGCCATAAGACAAAGAGGGCGAACAGCGTTAGCGTGCCCACGTGCGTGGCAATCAGGTAGATCCACCCGGCCTGGCGGCTTTCCCCGCGCTCGTCCTCGCTGGTCACCAGGAAGAACGCTGAGAGCGCCATTACCTCCCACCCCAGCAGAAACGCCATCGCATGGCGGCTGATGACAAGCAGGGACATTCCGCCTACTAGCAGGCCCCAGAAAAACTGAAGCCTCCGGCCGTTGCGCGGGTGCAGACGCTGCGGCCAGTATCCCAATCCGTAGATGGAGCCAAGCCCGCCCATAAGGAAGATGGGAGCCAGAAAGAATGCGCTGAGCGCATCGACGCCGACGACGGAATCACCCATCGCCGGCCAGGGAAACCAGGATACCGGGCACTGCGCGGCGCGCAGCGCAGCCCAGACTCCCGCCAACCCCGCAAGAGCGCTGCTGCCCATGAGCCCGGCAGCAATCCGCTGGCCCCAGGCGGAGGAGCGTGCCAGCACCATGCCCGGCAGGCCGCTGGCCGCTGCAAGAACGATGGCGATAATGATCAGGTCAAGAGACATAGACGTACCCATTCAAGCCTGCTTGCGCTGCCCCGTGCGGCGAAAGATCTAACTGCTTGCGCAATGGTTGCCCTCTGTCGGGATGGCGGCTTCCGCGCCCTCCAGCAACTCCATCAGTTCCTCGCGCGTAGCCTGCCGCTGCAGCGCATCCTTGAATCCCTGGTCGCGCAGGACAAACCCGAGCCGCGACAGCATGTGCAGGTGCGCCCGCACGGTGGGGCTGATGAGCGTGAAAAGCGTGCTGACCGCGCGGCCATCGATTGCACGGAAGTCGATCGGATGTTCGAGAAAACACAGCGTAACAGTTGGCTTGGAGACATGCAGTACAACGGGGTTACGAACATGCGGAATCGCGATGCCGTCGCCTATGCCGGTAGATCCCAAGGTCTCACGGGCCAGCAAAACCTGGTAAAGGAACCCGCGATCCACCTCTTCCGGAAGGTTCAGAAGATCGACAATAGCCTTCAGCACAGACGGCTGGTCGTTGCCCCCAACCCGATAGGCCACGCCCCCCGCCTTCAGTGCGTCCGAAAGACTGGGCAGCGGAGTCTTCCCCTGATCCCCCTCCTTGAAAATGTCGGGTGAGACCTGAATCCGCCTGGAGGTGGCCCATTCGAGCAATTCGGCCCGGTTGAACCGTATCTGCTCGTTGATCCGGTAGGCCGGGATCACCTCCTGCTTAATCCATCTGTAAACCGTCTTCTCCGACACGCTCATCAAGAGCGCAGCTTCGCGCACCCCAAGTTGCATAGCGCCTCTCTGACTTTCTTGCCGACCATTGGACAATCTTGGACACCATAGCGAAACTCTCAGTGCCAAAGCAATAGAGGATACGAGTCAGGAAGGAGCTAGACACGAGCCTTCACTTTGCAACCGAGAGGTAAATAGCGACGCGTGCCAGAAGAACCACACGCGGGATGCCGCCCCGCACTCGCACGAAACAGAGATATTCTGTCAGGATTGGACTACTGCGCCAAGGGCACGCTTTCGGTGAGTCCGTTTAGCCCCCGCTCAATTTCGACGTAAGAACTGATAGCGTCAGCAAGCCCACGCTGGCGTCCCAATCGCCTCAGCCCGCACGCTTCTTTCCAAAGCCTGTCAGTTTGAGCCCCTCAAACCACAAGATACTTACAACACCGGCGCCAAGGCAGAGCAGAAGGTCCCGCATATGAATGCTGCTGAAATGAAAGAGGTCCCGCAGGAAAGGAACAGTAAGAATCAGACCTATGCCGACCGTCGCCCCTCCGACAACCCACCACAGGGCGCGATTGGGTTCGCGGAACATGGAGATAATGCTCCTGCTCCACGAACGATTCGTCAGGATCAGGCACAGGTTGGCTATCACCAGCGTCGTGAATGCGAGCGCGCGGCGCGTGGACTCCTCCGGATGGCCGAGATATCTGGCCGCCGCGAGCACGCCAAGAATAACGGCCAGCACGCTCACCCCTTGCAGCACGCTCAAGGCGACAGTCCTTGCGCTGAACAAACGTTCCCGGGGATTACGCGGCGGGCGCCTCATAACGTCGCTCTCCGCCTCTTCCGCCTCAAAGATAACCGAGCAGGAGGGGTCAATGATCAGCTCCAGAAACACCACGTGAACGGGCAGCAGAATGAGCGGCCAGTCCTTGAAGAACACCGGAATCATGGACAGCCCGGCGATTGGAACGTGGACGGCAAAGATGTACGCAATCGCCTTCTTGATATTGTCGAAGATCCGCCGCCCCATCTTGACCGCCTTTACAATCGACGCGAAGTCGTCGTCCAGGAGCACCAGCGCGGACGATTCGCGCGCGACGTCCGTGCCGCGCCCGCCCATGGCGATCCCGATATGCGCCGACTTCAGCGCCGGCGCGTCGTTCACTCCGTCGCCCGTCATGGCCACGATTTCGCCGTTGGCCTTCAGCGCGTTGACAATCCGCAGCTTCTGCTCGGGCACAACGCGGGCGAATATGTTAACGCTGCGAATGCGCTTCGCAAGCTCCTCGTCGCCCATGGCATCCAGCTCCGGGCCGGTGATGAATTCCCCGGGCGACTCAAGGCCGATCTGGCGCGCGATGCTCTGGGCCGTGCCGGGGTAGTCGCCCGTGATCATGATCACCCGCACGCCCGCCGTGTAGCACTCACGGATCGCGGCGGGCACGGTGGGCCGCACGGGATCCGCCAGCCCCACGAGGCCCAGAAATGCGAATTCAAAATCGTGCTGCCCGCCGGGCAGGTCGGGCCGGGCAAAGGAAGCCATCGCCACGCCAAGCATCCGCAGCCCTTCGTTGGCCATGGCGGCAACTTGCCGTGACACTTCCTCTTTCTCAGCGCTGCTCAAATGGCACAGGTCGGCAATCGCCTCCGGGGCGCCCTTCGCCGCGATGACATAGTCCTTTCCGTCCGGCGATTTCCATACATGCGATAGAGCCAGGAGGTCCGGCAAAAGAGGATACTCCTGGACCAGCGTCCACTGGTCGTGCAGATGTTCCGTATCTGCAAGGTACCAGCCGCCCACCTGCTTCAGCGCCTTTTCCATGGGATCAAAGGGATCCCGCTTGCTGGCGAGGACGCCGTACTCAAGGAGCCGGTGAAATTCCTCAGGCAGCTCCGGGCTGGTCGGGGCCGCCGCGTCGAACAGGCTGCCCCCGGAATAGAGCTTTCGCACAGACATCTGGTTGAGCGTAAGGGTGCCAGTCTTATCGGTGCATAGCACAGTGGCCGCCCCCAGCGTTTCCACGGCAGGCATGCGGCGCGTGAGCACGCTATTTCTTGAGATCCGCCACGCCCCGAGAGCCAGGAAAATCGTCAACACGACGGGAAGCTCTTCCGGCAGGGTGGCCATGGCCATTGTGATCCCGGCCAGCAACCCGTCCTGCCACGTCTTGACCGTATTGCCGCGCGTAAGGCCGTAGGCAACCACAACAACGGCGCAAAGCGTGAGCCCCATGATGGCAAGCTTTCTTACAAGTCGCCCCGTCTCCCGCTGGAGAAGCGTCTTCTCCTGGGCAACCCCCTGCAACGCTTTGCCGATCTTCCCGAGCTCCGTCCGCGGGCCCGTGGACAGGACCTCTGCCACGCCCTGCCCTGCCGTAATCAGCGTGCCGGAAAAAACAAAGGGAAGATCATCCCCGCCGGGCTTGGTGAGTGAGTCGCCCGCTACGGACGCCTTCTTTCGGACGGGCACGGATTCGCCGGTAAGGAGCGATTCGTCCGCGGAAAGATTCACGGAATGCTTCAGCACGGCGTCCGCAGGCACGCGATCGCCTTCCGCAAGCATCATCAGGTCGCCCCGGACCACTTCCCGGCCGGCAATGCGCTTCTGCTGCCCGTCGCGAATCACAAGCGCCCGGGGGCTTGACAGGTCGCGCAGCGCGTCGAGCGCCCGCTCCGTGCGCCGTTCCTGGACGATTGTGATTCCCATCACGACCACGACGAAGCCCATCAGCATCACGGCATCGGACGCCTCGCCCATCACCAGATACAGCAGCCCGCAGGCCACCAGCAGCAGGAACATGGGCTCCTTGATCACCTCAAACGCTATATCGAACAGCCCGCGCTTCTGGGCGGACGGTATTTCGTTGTAGCCCTCCTCGGCCAGGCGGAGCGACACCTCTCCACCCGACAGGCCGGATTCCTTCCTGATGTCAAAGACTGTACTCACCGCACCTCCATACCTACGCCATTATCCGGCCGACGACTCGTCCACCATCGCAATGGTATCACGCTCTACCTCCTGCGCGACGGTCCCGAGATCCGCCGCCGTGAGCAAGCCCAGCAAGTGCGTCGGCAACAGGGTGGACACCTTCACGTGTCCGCCGTCCTTGTAGACCGTGATGCGGCACGGCAGCGCCGTTGAAATGCTCATGTCCTTCTCAAGTACCTGCTTTGCCTGAAGCGGGTTGCAGACCTCGTAAGCCCTGCACGCATTGGCGAACTCCACGCCCTTTTCCCTCATCTTCGCCTGCAAGTCAATCATCCCGATGGCTCCGAACTTGCGGGCTTTAACGGCCTCTTCCAGCCGCGCGCCCACCTCGTCGACCGTTCCCGCCGCCTTTTTGACGTATAGCGCATCCATCTTCGTGCTCCTTTCCGGCCCAATGGCCGCACTACTCTACGCTCTTGAACGCTTTCCTGTTCAGAGCCTTCAGCATGTCTTCCACAGCAGTTTCTGCGGTCTTCTGCAGCCGGATCTCCTTCTTCCTGCGATCATCCTCCGGAAGCAGCTTTAAGGCCCCGCGGTTGATGCGCGCCATGGACGTGTCCGACCAGATAGCCCGTCCATCGCCCGCGCTGTAGAGCTCCGTTCCCAGAATGACCGGCGTGTATGATCCGGTTGAAGAGCCAGGCTCCGCCGCCCCATGTAAGGGCCTCGTGCAGGACTTCCTCCGCAGCTACGCCCACCCCACCCACGGGTTGCTGACGGCGAACGCCGCGATGCCCCCCTGCACAACTCCCTCGACCAACCCGCTCCCCACGAGGAGCACGAGCCACTTTCTATTGATCTTCCCGTAGCCCGATATCGTGGTCAACAGGATGGCCTTGGCGCCGGTCGCCTGTCCTAGCGCGACGACCTGATTCGTGGAGAAAGACGCGGCGCCTGACTCCACCCCGAGCGTCGCGAGCGCCTCGTCGACGCGGGCATCCGGGATCACCTCGAAGAAGTAGCTGTCGCGCAGCCTGTTCTCGACATTGCCGCGGATCGTCTCCTCGACCTGCGCCATCTCCCGGCGAATCAGGGCCGGCTGGCTGTCCGGCGCGGATTGCTCGCCGGACGGGGCGCAAATATCCTCCAGCTTTGTGATTCCGACCTCATTGCGGACCGGGAGTACTGCGACCGGCACCTTCTGTGAACGGAGCACCACCCCATGGTCGGACCATGTCGCGCAGCCGGTGAGCGCAAGGCACAGCACAAGCCCCGCCGAAGTGTTCCCGCCGGGATGATTCACTACGCGCTCCCTTGCGCCGGGCGAGCAGCCGCATCCATTGCCGGTGCCGTATCGCCGGGCGCAGACGGCACCTTGATCTGCCGCGAACGCCACAGCAGGTAGATCGCGGGATAGACAAGCAACTCCATGATGAACGATGTCACCAGGCCGCCGGTCATCGGCGCCGCGACGCGCTTCATCAGGTCGGCGCCCGTGCCGGTGGACCACATCACGGGCATCAGGCCGATAAACATCGTGCCGACCGTCATCAATTTGGGGCGAATCCGCTTCACCGCCCCGTGGATAATTGCCTCAACCAGCTCCTCTTTGTTGCGCAGCCGCCCCTTGCGCTTCGCATCGTCATACGACATATCCAGGAACATGAGCATAAAAACGCCGGTCTCGGCATCCAGCCCCATGAGGGCGATCATGCCCACCCATACGGCCGTTGAAATGTTATATCCGAGCAGGAACAGGCACCAGACCGCGCCCACGACGGAGAACGGCACCGCCAGCATGACCACCGCCGTCTTGAACAGGCTCTTCGTGTTCAGGTAGAGCAAAAGACCGACCAGCACGATCGTCAGCTGAACGATGCCGAAGAGCGGCAACTTCCATGGAATGCCGGGAACCTTCGTCCAGCCCCAGAGCCGCTGGCTCCCCAGAAGCATGTTCTCGTAATGGCCGCTCCATTGAAGCGAGTATCCGTCCGGCATTTTAACTTTCTCCGCGACTGCCTTCTTGGCGGCAGCAACGTATCCCCCGATATCGCGCCCCGTGGTCTCCGCAAAGACATAGCCCGCCAGCATGCCGCCCTCGTCGCGGATCATGGCGGGGCCGGACACAAGGGTGATGTCGGCCAGCTCCGACATGGGCACCTGCGCGCCGTCCATCACCGGCACGAGAACGCGGTGAAGCTGGTCAAGCTCCGTGCGCAGATCGCGGGGATAGCGCAGGTTGATCGAGTAGCGCTCCCGGCCCTCGATGGTGGTGGAGACAGTGTCGCCGCCGATGGCGGCCATGATGACCGACTGAAGGTCCTCCACCGTAAGGCCGGAGCGTGCGAGCTGATCGCGCCGGGGATCGATGTCCACGAAGTACCCGACCGATGTGCGCTCAGCAAAGGCCATGCGCGTGCCGTCCACCGTTCGCAGCACGCCCTCCACCTGCTCGCCCAGCCGCTGGATCTGCTTCAGGTCCGCGCCGAGCACCTTGATGCCGATGGGGGTGCGTATTCCCGTGGAAAGCATGTCGATTCGGCCCTTGATGGGCATCGTCCAGGCATTCGCGTTGCCGGGAATCTGTAAAGCGCTGTCCATCGCGGCAATCAGCTCCTCATAGCTGATCCGGTCCGGCCAGACCGCCCGCAGCGGAGCCTGCAGCCGTTCCGGCACACGCCCCGAATACCAGCGCTTCTTCTGGCGCCACTCGCCCGGCGGCTTCAGCACGACCGTGGTTTCCATCATCGAGAACGGCGCCGGGTCGGTCGCGGTGTCAGCGCGCCCCGCCTTGCCGAACACGCTGACGACTTCGGGAAAGCTCTTCAGGATGCGGTCCTCCAACTCCATCAGCCGCTGCGCCTCAGTCACCGACAGCCCGGGCATGGTGGTCGGCATGTAAAGGACCGTGCCCTCGTAAAGCGGGGGCATGAACTCGGAGCCCAGCTTCATGTAGACCGGCACGGCGCTGGCAACAATGAGCGCCGCCGTGATGATCGTCGCCCGCGGGTGGCGCAGCACGAACCGGCAGGGGCGCTCGTAAAGCCGGAACAGCACGCGGCTGACCGGCTGCTTCTCCTCGGGGTAGTACCTTCCCACCAGCGTGCCCGTCGCAAGCTTCGCCAGCCAGGCGGGCCGGAACGCGAACGGCTTGTACCGCGCGAACGCCATCCGCACCGCCGGGTCGAGCGTCACGGCCAGCAGCGCGGCCAGCGCCATGGCAAGCGTCTTGGTCCACGCCAGCGGCGTAAAGAGCCGCCCCTCCTGGCCCGGCAGCGTGAAGACCGGCAGGAACGAGACGGCGATGACCGCCAGCGAAAAGAAGATGCTCGGCCCCACCTCCATCAGCGCGCTCAGGCGCACCTCGTGAAAATCGCCGGGACAGCCGTCCTCCTGCCAGCGCTCGATCTTCTTGTAGGCGTTTTCCACCTCGACGATAGCGCCATCCACCAGCACGCCGATGCACAGAACGATGCCGGCCAGGCTCATGATGTTGGAGCCGAGGCCCAGCAGGTACATCGGAATGAAGCACAGCACGACCGAGATCGGAATCGTGATGATCGGCACGATCGCGGACGGGAAATGCCAGAGGAAGAACAGGATCACGAGGCTGACAACGATCATGGTGAGGACCAGCTCATGCCGCAGGTTGGCGATGGATTCCTTGATAAGCGTGGAACGGTCGTAGGTTGTCACCACCTCGACGCCCGCCGGAAGCGACGGCTTGAGCTCCTCGAGCTTCTTCTTCACGCGCTCGATCGTGTTGAGCGCGTTCTCGCCGTGCCGCATCACCACGATGCCGCCGACCGTATCGCCCGCCCCGTTGAAATCGGAGACGCCGCGGCGCATCTGCGGCCCGAGCGCGACGCGGGCGACGTCGCGCAGCAGGACCGGCGTGCCCTTCCCGTTCGTCTTGACCACCACCTGCTCCAGCTCCGCGGTGGACTTCACATAGCCCTTGCCGCGCACCATAAACTCCGTGCCCGCCCACTCGAGCAGGCGCCCGCCGACCTCACTGTTGCTGCGCTTGATCGCCCCGGCCACGTCCATCCGGGAGACCCGGTAGCTCTGCATCAGAGCCGGGTCGATGGTTACCTGGTACTGCTTCTGGAATCCGCCGATGCCGGCCACTTCCGCCACGCCCGGCACGCCCTGCAGCGCATACCGCAGCGTCCAGTCCTGGTACGTCCGCAAGGCCGCGAGGTCATGCGAGCCGGACTTGTCGGCCAGCGCATACTGAAAGACCCAGCCCACGCCGGTGGCGTCCGGCCCGAGTTCCGGCGTGACCCCGGGCGGAAGGCTGCCGCCGATCTTCTGCAGGTACTCCAGCACCCGCGAGCGGGCCCAATAGATGTCCGTGCCGTCCTCGAAGATGACATACACGTACGAGAAGCCGAAATCGCTGACGCCGCGCACCGCCTTCACCTTCGGCGCGCCCAGCAGCGCCGTGATGACGGGATACGTGACCTGGTCTTCGATGATATCCGGGCTGCGATCCCACTTCGTGTAGACAATCACCTGCGTGTCGCTCAGGTCCGGGATGGCGTCCAGCCGGATGTTGCGCATCGCGTGGAGCGCGAAGACCACCGCGGCCGCGCACGCCAGGATCACAAGCATCCGGTTGTGGGCGGAGAAGAAGACGACCCGCTGGATGAAGGAAAGCGGGGAGCGGGGGGCGGGGGGCGGAGAGAGCGCGTCGCCCTCTGCGTTGGTTGGTGGCAAATTCATCTCGAAGCCTCGCTCTGCAAGACGGGAAGCGGGGAACGGGACGCGTCGACAAAGTAATCGGCGCATTCTTCCCGCACCCAATTCCCCGCGCGCCAGGATGCCGCGTCGTCAATCATCCGGGTAAGTTGCCGACAGATATGATCACAGTGATCCTTCAGCCGTGCATGGGTCTCCGGATTGAGATAGCCGCAGCGAAGCGCAAACTCGAGGTGGACGTCTGTCTCAGCGGCCTCCCCGTCGGAATCACTGAGCTTGCTGATAAACGCAGCTTCGTGCCTGCGCTTGCGCCATGCCTCTGCGATGTTCGTGCAAACAGAACGCGAAGGGCGCCGAATCTGGTCCGTCAAAGCGTATCTTTCTTCGGACGGAAATGTTCGCGTCAGCTCGAAGCTCTGCATCGCAGATTCAAACGTAATCTGATACACGGGCAGGTCCTCATAATCCGCCACACTCCCTGTCAACCCTCCCCGCTCCACCTCACCGCTCAACGCGCCTCGCCGCCTTCATGGAAGACTCGCTATCCACAAGGAAATTGGCCGACACGACAACCTCGTCGCCCTCGCCCAGCCCCTCGAGGACCTCATAGTAATCACCGCTGCGCGCACCCAGCTTCAGCTCCACCGGGACAAGCTGGCTGCCGTCCGCGGCGCGGAAGGCCACCACGCGCGTGCCGGTAAAGATCACCGCCGAGGCTGGAACGGCGAGCTTCTCGCCGATTTCATACGCGAGCGTTGCGGTCGCATACATCTCGGGCTTAAGCCGCAAATCGGGATTGTGGATTTCCAGGCGCGCGGCCAGCGTGCGGGTCACCGGATCGAGCGTCGGGGCGAGAAAACTCACCTTGCCCGTTACGACCTGGCCGGGCCCGTACGGCACCGTCACTTCCACGGGCATCCCGACTTTCACGTACGGCAGATCCGACGGATGGATATCCGCATCCGCCCACACCTCCGTCAGGTCGGAAATAACCATCAAGGAATCGCCCGGCATGATCTTCTGGCCAGCCAGCACGGCGCGCTCTGTCACCCAGCCACCGGCCGGGGCGTAGAGCGTGAGGTACTTTTCGGCTTTGCCGGACTTCTCCAGGCCCGCAATCTGTTCAGCGCTGATGTCCCACAGCTCCAGCCGCTGGTGCGACGACTCCAGCAGACGGTCGCCACCGGCGCGCGCGTCGGCGCTCCCGCCGGCCATGGAGTCGCGCATTGCGAGCGCCGCCAGGTACTCCGCCTGCGCGGAGACCAGTGCGGGGCTGTAGAGGGTCAGCAGCCGGTCGCCCTTGCTGACCGCCTGGCCCGTGGTGGCCACGTAGAGCCTGTCCACCCAGCCCTCCGTCTTGGTCGTCACCCGGTACTGCCGCGTTTCGTTGGCCACGATCTTCGCGGAGGTCCGCACCGTCACGGCCAGGGATCGCTTCTCCACCGTGCCGAGCCTGAGGCCCATCCGCTGCCGCGTCTCGTCGGAAATCGCCACTGTCGCCAGCCCCGGCACCGCGGAGGAATCCGCCGTCACCGCGTCGTCCTTGATAGGCACGAGGTCCATCCCGCAAATCGGGCACGAGCCCGGTTTGTCCTGCACAATCTCGAGATGCATCGGGCAGTGGTACTTCGTGACGCTCTTGCTGCCGCACCCCGCGGGCAGCAGCGCTGCGCCCGCCCCAAGCAGAAACACAACGGCCAGCACAAAACAGTTCGTTTTCATTTTTCCTCTCCCACGCCGCCGGAGCGCGGCCACGCCGCGCCTGTGGCGCGCTCCAGCCGGGCGGCCTGCATCCCCGCCGCGCCTTCGGTCATGACAGCCATCACCTTTGCGTCCAGCAGAAACCGCTCGCTTTCGAGCAGGTCCATGAAATCCACCTTTCCAGTGCGATAGCCGGCCTCGCTGGCGCTAAGGCGGGCGGCGGCCTGGGGGATCAACTCGGTCCGGTACAGCGCCAGCGAGCGCCGCGCCGTCTGAAGCTGGAAGGCGGCGTCCTGCACATCAAAAGCGTTCTGCCGCTCCGCGTCCTCGCGCGCCGCAAGGCCCGAGGCCCGCATCCGCTCCGCCTCCCGCACCCCCGCCCGGTTCTTCGCATTCCAGAACGGGAGCTCCACGCCGACGGTGAACATCGCCATGTCGTCGCTGCCGTCGATATCCCTGTATTCCACGCCAAGCTTGTAGCCCGGCAGCGACTCCTTCGCCATCAGCCTGAGCTCCAGTTCAGAGCGCTCGACCCCCGCCTGCACCGCGCGGACTTCGGGGCTGTTCGTCGCCGCCTGCGCGAGCAGCGCACCGGGCTCAGCGCGGAAAACGATTTCCGGCGGCGGCACTGCCGGACCCAGCGGGCTGTCTGCCTGGCGATTGAAAAGCGTATTGAGCCTTGCCGTGAGGGTCGTCTCCCGGGCATGCAGCTCCAGGAGCTTCCGCTTCAGCATCGTGGTCTCAGCCTGCGCCTTGATCACATCGGCCTGCGGGCGATCGCCGGTGGCGTACATGGCCCCGGCAATCTTCTCCATACGCTGGAGCACCCCCTGTTCTTCCCGCTCGATCGAAAGGGCCTGCTGCACGGCGTACAGGTCATAGTAGCCCGCCTTCACCATCATCACGACGTCCCGGGTCATGGCCTCAAGCTCGCGCTGCATGACCTCGGCATCTTTGGCGGCAATCCCGGCGAGGAGCCCTCTCTTTCCCGGCGCGGGAAACTCCTGCTGAACCATGAACCGTTTTTCACCCGTGCCGGGCCAGGTTCCCCCGCTTGCCGTATCCATGCCGCTGTACGTGAACATCGGGTTCGGCAGCGCTCCGGCCTGCGCCGGGCGCTGCTGCATGGCCTCCCACCTGGCGCGCATGCTCTTGAGTTGGGCATTATCGCGCACCGCAACATCCACCGCCGCAGCAAGCGTGAAATTGGCGTCAGCCGCCGGCGCCTGGGCCTGCGCCGCGCCGATCCCCGCAACCAGCCCGGCAAGCGCCGCAATCCGCGCAGCCCGCGCTCCCCTTGCCCGTGTTAAGATCATACCCTTCCCCGCCTTTGCGCAGGCCGCCCCAAGAGCCGTGCCATGGCACGCATGCGCTCAGGCTTGCCCACCCTACTTGCAGCATTCGCCGCCGGCCGCCGGAACACACTCCGCGCTCTTGAGCGCAGCGCCAGCCACAGGTTCGGCTTTCTTCGCGTCTATTACGGGCGCCTTGTCCAGCGTGATCCCGCTCTTCTCCATCTTGGCGATGAACTTAGCCGGACTCTTCTTGAACTCGGCCGGACATCCGTTGCAGCAGAAGTAAACGCGCTTGCCAACGGCGTCCACGTAGATATTCGTATTTACAGCGCCCCCCATAACGGGACACACGGTCTGCTTCTTGACCGGCTGCGCAGCCTCCGTCTTGCCATCAGTCATGCCTCCGCTCGCGCCTGCCAATCCAAATCCCATCAAGGCTATCGCCACGCCAGCAACTGCCACGATCGTTTTCATTGAGCCCCCCGCTTTCATTGTTTATCCGCCGCTTCCTGTCTCCGCCGTCCGCTTGCATGTGGATGACCCGCACGCCGCACACTCCGAACATGTCAGCGCGTTAAGCCGGTCCTTGTAGAGGGACCGCTGCTCCGGCGTCAGCACCTCGTACACGCGCTGAATATGCTCCAGCGTCGCCATTTCGCTGTCGGCCTGCGCCCGGCACATTTCTTCCACGTGTTCGCGCGCCTTCTCGATCCCGTTGGTTGAAGCCAGCAGCGCCCCAAGCACCTGCCCGCGAGCCTGGCAATGCCGGTCGCAGCACGCGGACAGCTTCCGTCCGAATTCCGGCTGCAGGTCGCCGATCCGCTTCGCCTGCTCAGGGGTGAGGCGCAGCGCCCCCTGCAGCCACTCGACATCCTGCAGCGCGTCAAGCCGGGGGACCTGCGTCGGCGCCAGCCTTCGAACCACCGCAAAGGAAACAATTGTGGCCGCCAGGCCCACCACCACGACGGACAACCATGTGCGATTCATCGTTCGACTCCTGTTACCATTTGAACATAGCTCCCAGCCAGGCTGGAGGGGTGCAGAATCCTGAACCGGGCGTCGGTGGACGGTAAGTCGGTCGGCAAGGTATGAACAGCCAGCATCAAGCCTGCCGCCATGCCGGCGAGCGCGGCGGCGGACTCCCAAGGTATGGCGCTTCTTTCAAGCCACTTACGCAGCCGCTCACCCCGGAACGCGCCGCTCCGCGGCATGGTATGAAGTCGCTCAAGCACGCGCGCCTCAAAATCAGCGCCGGGCTCGGCCGCGCTCCATTTCTTCAACAACCGGGAGAGATCCTCATCTGCATTCATGTTTCGCCGCTCCTTCTACTCGCAAGACCCGTGCTCTCATACAGTCAAACGCACGGCGCAGCGAAAACACTCGGTCTATTCCTGAAGAAGCCCGCGCAGCATCTGGCGGAGGGTCAGCCGGGCCCGGTAGAGGCGGGCCTCAACCGACTTGACAGAGCAGCGCATTACGCCAGCAATGTCCTTATTAGACAGCCCCTCATACTCGGAAAGCACCACGGCGGTACGCTGGTCTTCCGGAAGGCTGGTCACCGCCCTGGCGATCTGCTCGCCCACTTCGCGCGATGCTATATCCCGGGCCATGGAGCCGGCGGCCGGCGTGGATTCCAGCAAAACGCTCGTGTCGCCCGTGGCAGTCTGGGCTGGATTGCGGCTCCGGCGCCGCAGCGCGTCGATGGCCGCATTTCGCGCGATCTGGAAGAGCCAGGTGGAGAACCGGGCGTGAGCGGCCCCATACGAAAAGCCGCCAAGCCCGCGAAACGCCTTGATAAACACGTCCTGGGCCACGTCGTCGGCCGCGTGGGCATCGCCCAAAAACCGGTGCAGGTACCCCAGGATCGGGCGCTTGTAGCGCGCCACGACTTCTACAAAGGCCTGCTCGTCTCCGCGCCTGCACCGTTCCACCAACTCCCGGTCATCGCCGGATTCGCCGCCAGTGTTGAAAATATAGTCCATACTCGCCGGGCTCTCCGCTCCAAGCTAGCCGCTGAGAGCGTACTACAGAGCGACTGACTTGTCATGCTGATTGGCGGGTCCATCCTGACTGCACAGCATTCCCGCCGCGCCTGCGCTGCACCCGGGAATCCCGACAGACCGCGTGAATTGCGAAATCCTCTGTTGACCCGGGCGCCGGTCACGATATATATTTCATAGCTTCGTTTTTTCTCAGGTCACGTGACTCGGACATTACTACACAACAAAGGACAAAACACATGATCGTCTCAACCAAAGAACTGTTCAGCCATGCGTACGGCAAGTATGCCGTGGGCGCGTACAACATCAACAACGCGGAACAAATCATGGGGCTCTTCCGCGGCAACATGGACAGCAAGGCGCCTTTCATCATCCAGCTTTCCAAGGGCGCCCGCTCCTACACGGACAAGCGGCTCCTTGAGGCCATGATCCGCGCCGCCAACGAGATCTTCCCCGACTCGGTCTTCTCAGTCCATCTGGACCATGGGGACGAAGCGACCTGCATGGACTGCATTGCCAGCGGCTTCTACACCTCGGTGATGATCGACGCGAGCCATGAGTCATTCGATAAGAACATCGAGTGCACCCGCCGCGTGGCAGACGCCGCCCACAAGAAGGGCATCTCCGTCGAAGCCGAGCTGGGGCAGCTTGGTGGCGTGGAGGAGGATATCTCCGTCTCGGAAGACCATGCGCACCTCACCGATCCCGCGCAGGCGGCCGAGTTCGTCAAGCGCTCCGGCTGCGACAGCCTGGCGTGCGCCATCGGCACGAGCCACGGCGCCTTCAAATTCAGCGGCTCGCAGGGCCTCCACTTCGAGGTCATCTCGGAGATCGCCCGCCTTGTACCCGGATTTCCGCTCGTCATGCACGGCTCCAGCTCCGTGCCGCAGGACGAAGTGGCCCGCATCAACGCCGCGGGCGGCAAGATGAAGGGCGCCAAGGGCGTGGACGAGGCCCAGATCACAAAGGCCAGCAAGATGGGAGTTTGCAAGGTCAACATCGACACCGACGGCCGCATGGTCTGGTGCCGCGTGCACCGCGAGCACATGCGTGACAACCCTGAGAATTTCGACCTGCGTCCCCCGGGGAAGATCTTCATCGCCGAATACGCGAAGTATATCGCTCACAAGAATCAGGTTCTCGGCAGCGCCGGCCAGCTGGACGACGTTCGCAAGAAACTCACGAAGTAAGGAGCCTTTCCCATGGCCGAGAAGAAGATGGTAATGATTGACGGAAACACCGCGGCCGCCGAGGTTGCGCACGCGTGCAGCGAAGTCTGCGCGATATACCCCATCACCCCGTCCTCTGCGATGGGCGAAACCGCGGACGAGCTGTCCGCGGCGGGGGTGCTCAACCTGTGGGGCACGGTTCCGGAAGTCGTCGCGCTGCAGTCCGAGGGCGGAGCAAGCGGCGCGGTGCACGGCGCGCTGACCTCGGGCGCGCTGACCACAACCTTCACGGCCTCGCAGGGCCTCCTGCTCATGATCCCCAACATGTACAAGATCGCGGGCGAGCTGACGGCCACGGTCTTCCACGTTTCGGCGCGCTCGCTCGCGTGCCAGGGGCTCTCGATCTTCGGCGACCACTCCGACGTCATGGCCGTACGCCAGACGGGCTTTGCGCTGCTCTCCTCGGCCAGCGTGCAGGAAGTGGGCGATCTTGCGCTCATCTCGCATGCTGCCACCCTCG
>CAYRKB010000061.1:0-23428 GCA_964424705.1 uncultured Victivallales bacterium | reverse complement strand
TCGCCGCGGTTGGGTATTTCGTAGCGCTCGCCGCGGGGCGACAGCGCCTTGCCGTCGAGGCGGACGTTGCCTGGCTTCGCGCCGTGGAAGACAACCTGGAAGCGCTTGCGCCGGAACTCGGGGAAGCCTTTGCCGGACACGGTCGCTTCGATCCGGAGCGTCTCGCCCTTGCGAGTCAGGAGGAAGCGCGTGCGCAGGTAGCGCTTGGCGCGGACGGCGAAGGTCAGGCCGTCATCCTCCTGCAGCATGGACTCGAATACGCCGTCTTCCTGCGGCACGAACACGTGCAGCTCGATCTCCTCGGGCTTGAGGCCGTCGGTCGTCTGCGGCGCCGTGGCCAGCATGGGCACGACCGAGCCGCCGCGCGCGAAGACCGGGATGCGGTCGAGCGGCGCGTCGGCCGTCACGAACCGCTGGCCGGCGCGCACCGCGCCGGTGTGCCAGTCGATCCACGTGCCCGCGGGCAGGTAAACAGAGCGGTGCGTCTGCTTAGGCGCACACACGGGCGCCACGAGCAGCGAGTCGCCGAACAGGTACTGGTCCTCCACGCCCATCGCCAGCAGGTCATCCTGGAAGTCGTAGAGGAGGGGACGCTGGACCGGCGCGCCGGTCTCGGTGCTGGTGATGAAGGAGGAGTAGATGTAGGGCAGGAGCCGGTAGCGCAGTTCGACCGCCTCGCGGCAGATGCGCTCCACCGCCGGGCCGAATGACCACGGGTACTGCTCCTTGTCGGCCACGTAGTGGTTGCGGAAGAACGGCGTCAGCGCGCCGTACTGCGTCCAGCGCGCCAGCAGTTCGCCCTGGCATTCCTCGGCGAAGCCGCCCACGTCGGCGCCGACGAAGGGCTGGCCGGAGATCCCGAAGTTCAGCGCCATCGGGATGGACATCGCCAGGTGCTCCCAGCGTGAGCAGTTGTCGCCCATCCAGTTGGCGGCGTAGCGCTGGATGCCCGCGAAGCCGGCGCGGCTGAGGATGAACGTGCGCAGCTCGGGCATCGCCTTGAGCAGGCCGTCGCGCGTCCCCATGGCCATGAGGAACCCGTACTGGTTGTGGTAGCGCTCGTGCGGGTGGTTGGCGCCGTTGCGGTCGAAACGCATGGGCAGGCAGTCGACCCCGCCCGTGGCCGGCTCGTTCATGTCGTTCCAGATGCCGGCCAGCCCGTTACGCACGTGCGTGGCGTTCAGGCGCCCCCACCAGGCGCGCGCCTTGGCCTTGACGAAGTCCGGGAACACCGTGCGCCCGGGCCAGACCTGGCCGACGTAGAGCTGCCCGCTGTCTGTGCGGCAGAACAGGTCCTGCTTGAAGCCCTCGTCGAACACCGCGTTGCCGCGCTCGGCCTTCACGCCCGGGTCGATGATGGAGATGGTCCGGAACCCCTGCTTGCGCAGGGCGCGCAGCATCTGTTGCACGTTGGGGTAGCGCTCGCGGTTCCAGGTGAACACCCGGTAGCCGTCCATGTAGTCGATGTCCAGCCAGAGCGTGTCGCACGGAATCTTGCGCCGGCGGTACTCCGCGCCTAGCGCAAGGAACGTCTTCTGGTCGTAGGCGTGCCAGCGGCACTGGTGGTAGCCGAGTGACCAGAGCGGCGGCGCTTCCATGCGCCCGGTAATCCAGCTGTAGTCGGCCAGGATCTCCTTCAGCGAGGGCCCGGCGAAGATGTACTCGGTGTACTGCCCGCCGCAGAACTCGAAGCGGTAGTGGCTGCCGCAGTTGAGGTCCACGTGCCCCTTGTAGCCGTTGTCCACGAAGAATCCGGCCAGCCGCTGCGCGTCCGTGTCGCCGGGCATGTGGTAGAAGAAGGGGATCGAGACATAGTACGGGTCGTAGACGGTCGACGTCGTGTTGCGCTCCGGGGCGTCCTTCGGCAGCGAGGTTACCTCCGGCAGGCATTCGCGGCTGAAGATGTCGTTGTTCCAGAACGTGTATTCCGCCCCGCGCTTGTTGAGGCCGCGCGTCTTCTCCCCGAGCCCGTAGAACCCGTCGCGCGGCTTGCAGTTTCGGGTGACCACGAACCGGTCGTTGATGAAGCCGTAGAACAGCGGGGTCCCGTCGCCCGTGCGCGTGGTCTCGAAGACTGTGGTCCCGTCGTCCCGGTAGATGTCCACCGCGAACGGGCTGCGCGCGACGCGGATCTCCATGCGCGCGGTCGTGATCGTGACCTGCTTGGGCGACTGCTTGACCGTGAAGGCGGGGGTGCGCCCGCGCCGGAAGCTCGCGGCGTACGTGGGGCTTTCGTCGAACACCCCGGCCTGGCTTATTTTGATCCGCGCCACGGCGGGTCGCAGGATCTCGATGCGCACCTTTTCGTTGTCGACCTCGAGCAGCACGCCGCCGCGGATGCGGCGTACGCTCTTCACGGTGCGCAGGTATTCGAGATGCTCCAGATCAATCAGACGGCCCATGGCGACTCCTCCCCGTTAAAAGGGGTATAACTGTGCCCGCCTTGCGCACGAAGTCAACTTCATTCCGGCGCTTTGTCAGCGTCGGAATCGGAATCGGCATCGCGTGTCGCAAGTCGCTGTTATCCGGATCGTCGAACCCGATTCCTTTTCGTGCTCTCCGCGACGAGGGCGTCGCGTCTCCAGAAGCGAGGGGAGCGCGAATTGGATCGCTCCGCTGGAGACGCGGTGCCCCCACCGCGCTTCGCTCCCGGTTTCGCCCGCGGCCGGGCGGTTGCCTCTTGTCCGCGTCGGCATCGGAATCGGCATCGTATGTTGCAATCGCTCTTCCCCGGATCGTCGACCCCGATTCCAATACCGATCCCGATAGTACCGCGCCCGCCGGGGTGGTGGGGCAGGTGCGGCGTTCTTCCTCTCATGCTCTCCGCGACGGGGGCGTCGCGTCTCCAGGAGCGAGAGGAGAGAGCGGAGCGCGAAGTGGGCCGGCTCCGCTGGAGACGCGGTGCCCTCACCGCGTTTCGCTCCCGGTTTCGCCCGGGACGGCGCACCAAAGAATCGGCGTTGCGGGAGTGATGCCGCTCAAGCGACGCTGAAATGGCAGCGAGGGGAGAACAGGATTGCCGGGCGTTGTGTGTTGTGGTAGATTCACACCATGAAACATGTGGTAAAAGTCGAGGTGCTTAAGGACTACAAGCTGGGCTTGGAGTTTTCGGATGGCGTGACTGGAATCGCTGATGTTTCCGCCCTGGCCGGCAAGGGCGTATTCTCACTGTGGAATGATTATGCCGAGTTCCGCAAAGTCCGGATCGGCACGTCGGGGGAGTTGATCTGGGGGGACGTGGTGGATCTCTGTCCCGACGCGCTCTATATGAAAGTTACCGGCAAGCAACCAGAAGAGACATTCCCACTCCTCAAGCTTGAGGCGGCTTGTGCCTGAGATCTCCAGATTCTTCGGCATCGTCATCAAGATGTTCTTCGATGACCATAATCCTCCTCATTTTCATGCATTCTATGGCGAGCACGAGGTCCTGATAGATATCAACCTTCTCGCGGTCTTCGCAGGCTCTCTCCCTCCGAGAGCCTTAGGTCTCGTTATCGAATGGGCCACGTTGCACCAAACTCAGTTGCTCAAGGACTGGGCCCTGGCTCAAAATCAGCAGCCTCCTGAACGAATTGCCCCGCTGCAATAGATTGTCGGCATCCATCCCTCTAGCGCCGACCCGGGCGTTAGCCTATTCACGCGGCCAACTGGTTGCCTCTTGTCGGCGTCGGAATCGGAATCGGCATCGCATGTCGCAAGTCGCCGTCCCCCGCATCGTCGATCCCGATAGTGCCGCGCCCGCCGGGGTGGTGGGGCAGGTGCGGCGTTCTTCCTCTCGTGCTCTCCGCGACGGGGGCGTCGCGTCTCCAGAAGCGAGGGGAGCGCGAAGTTGATCGCTCCGCTGGAGACGCGGTGCCCCCAGCGCGCTTCGCTCCCGGTTTCGCCGCCATAAGTCGCCGCGCTCACCGTTCTGTGTGTTTCGCGTATTATTTAGTGCATCTGCTCTTTTGCAGGAGTGACACCGGAGACCGCAGGTGGTAACGTACGCCCCGCTGGCGATGAATGTGGGCTGCGGATTTGTTGCATGAAGGAAAGAATGAACTCCAGGGAACGCGTACTGGCGGGATTGAACCATCGGGAACCGGACCGGGTTCCGATTGACCTCGGTACGAGCGACACCTTTATGGCCCGGGAGGTGTACGAGGGACTTGCCGGACTCCTTGGGCTGGAGCCCGTCAACGCGAAGCACGCGCCCAACCGCAATACGTTTGTGACGCCCGACGAGAAGATGCTGCAGGCCCTGGGCGCGGACGTTCGCCTCGTCAACCCGGTTGAGAAGCCGCAGGTCGCGCCGCAGAGCCCCGACCCTCAGCCTTCCTGGCCGAAGGAAGAACTGCTGCCGGACGGCACAGTCCAGTGGACTCATTCCGCGGGCATGATCTACCGGCGCGCCGCGGGGGAGTGGGACGTACAGCTCTACAGGCCGGCAATCACGGGGGACCTCACGGCCGCCGATATTGATCGCATCTACCCTTCGCCTCCCGCAGAGCCGGACTGGGCCGACCGCGAGGCGACCGCCGCCGCGATCGCCGAGGTTCACAAGCGCGGGTTCGCCGTTCAGTGCAATCGCATCATCATGCCTGTGACCGGGACCAGCCTCGGCATACTTGACTTCACAGGCTGGTGCACGGCGCTGGCCTCGCAGCCGGATCTTCTGTGCGAATTAATGGATCGCTACCTGGCCCACTCGTACGCCGCGGCCGAGTCGTTCTACCGCGCCGTGGGCGAACAGCCGGATATGGTGTACGGGCTGGGGGACGACGTGGCTTCGCAGGCTGCGCTGTGGATGTCGCCCGCGCATTACCGTCGCTATATCAAACCGCGCCACGCCGAAATCGTCCGGTTCATCAAGGCCAGGACCCGGGCGAAGATCATTTTTCACTGCTGCGGAGCCTGCAAGGCCATTCTCGGCGACCTCATCGAGGTGGGCGTGGATGTGCTGAACCCGACCCAGACCAGCGCGGTAGGCATGGATCCCTTCGAACTGAAGCGCGAGTTCGGCAAAGACCTCGTGTTCTGGGGCGGGATCGACGTGCTCTTTCTCCTGCCGCACGGCACCACGCGGGAAGTCGAGGACGCGGTCAAGCTCCACATCGACGCGCTCGCCCCGGGCGGCGGCTACATCCTTTCGCCCAGCCACATCATCCAGGCCGGGACCCCGCCGGAGAATGTGTTGGCGATGTACCGCACCGCCCTGGAATATGGGCGTGGGTCCTGAGCCAGAGGGCTTCCGGCCGGCGGCCAGATGCACGCCCGCACGCGTGTGGCGAAATGGGTAGAAGACAGTTCGGATCCCGGAAACAAAATCAGGGTCCAATCGCGATGATTGCGTGCCGTCGGCGTCAGAGCGCCGCGGGCGGGGCGTCCTCCGACAGCGGACGGTAGTTGACCTTCAGCGCGGCCAGGCGTCGCTCATGCACGCCGAGTCGCTCGACAAAGCTCTTGTAGTCGCGGGCGCCGGCCGGGGACCAGACGGCCTCCGCGACGGCGCGGGCGCGCGGATAGACCAGGTATTCGATCTGTTTCTCGGACGGGTGGTTGTCGGTCCACATCTGGGCCTGGCCGCCGAGGACGTGCGCGGCCTGCTCCGGGGAAAGCACCTCGGGAACCGGCTCGAAGCCGTACACCTTGTCGAGCGGGGTGGTGGAGTAGGGGTAGTCGAAGTAGGTGTGCGACGTGGGGGCCATCACGACGTCGTGGCCGGCCTTTGCGGCGGCGATGCCGCCGTCCATGCCGCGCCATGACATAACCGCGGCGTTGGGCGCCAGCCCGCCCTCCAGAATCTCGTCCCAGCCGATCAGGCGCCGCCCACTTGCGTTCAGGAAACGCTCGATCCGCTTGACGAAGTAGCTCTGCAATTCTTCCTCGTTCTGCAGGCCTTCCGCCTTCATCTTCGCCTGGCAGACGGGACAGTTGTGCCAGCCGTTCTTCGGGCACTCATCCCCGCCGATGTGGATCAGCTTCGAGGGGAAGATCTCTAGCACCTGCGCGAGGACGTCTTCGAGGAACGCGTACGTCTTCTCGTTGCCTACGCAGTATTCCCAGCGGGTCCAGTCCCCGCTCTTGTGGGGCACCGGACAGTCGAGCTCGGGGTAGGCGATCAGGGCGGGGTTGGAATGGCCGGGCATATCGATCTCGGGCACGACCGTGATGTGTCGCTCGGCCGCGTAAGCGACGACCTGCCGGGCCTGGGCCTGCGTGTAGTAGCCGGGCCTGACGACAGACTTCCGGTCGCCCAGCGGGCGCGGGTCGCGCGTGGCGGGGTCCAGCAGCCCGGGGTAGTTTCTGATCTCGAGCGGCCAGGTGCCCAGGTCCGTGATGTGCCAGTGCAGGACGTTGAACTTGTGCAGCGCCATCAGGTCGATGAACCGGAGAATGAAGGAGAAATCCTGGAAGTCGTGGCCGGTGTCGAACATCAGCCCGCGCCACCCGAAGCGCGGGATATCCGCGATCTTCACGCACGGCGCTTTCCACGCCGTGCCGCTCACGACGCCGGGAGAGAAGATGTCGGCGGGGAACAGCTGGCGGAGGGTCTGCACGGCGTAGAAGAGCCCGGCCTGCGTCGATGCCGTGAGCGAAATCTTCTCCGGCGCGACGACGAGCTGGTAGCCTTCCGTGCCGAGGTCCGTCCGCCCCTTGTCCTGCGAAAGGACGATGACGTTGCCCGCGTTTCGGGCGCCATCAGCGACTACCAGCGCAAAGCCGGTCGCCGGCCGCAGATAGGTCGCCAGCTGGTCCGCGGTTGGCCGGCTTGCGGCGTCGGTGACGATGAGAGTGCCGGCGGTGAGGGTAAAGGCGCCGTCGCCCGTCTCAATCCGGGCGGGCAGGGGAATCACGGCGGCTGTCTGCATGTCATGCTGCATGGATTACCTCTCTCGCTTGGCTTCACAAAACGCGAGTAACCATGCCGCCGGCGGCCTACAATGTCAACTCGTGAACAGTGCCCGGCAGGGAATAGGCGGCAGCGTCAAGCACTCCGCGCGACGTCGTGAGTGCTTTCGCAAGCTCTGGTAGGGACGCAAGAATCATGAAAAGAGGCACTGATTCTTGCCCGCGCGAATAGCAGCTGAAACCGATGCCTGCCGTCTGGTACGATACGCCGCATGAACAACCCGCTGTTTCGTCCGCCGGCCGAGGCCGATAGCCTGATCCTTCAGGTGGACAGGGGATGCCCCTACAACAAGTGCACGTTCTGCGGGATGTATAGCGGCATGAAGCACAGCCGCCTTCCTGTGGACCAGGTTCGCGCCCTCATCGCTGCGGAGGCACGCCGCTATCCTTCTGAGCAGCGTGTCTTCCTGGCGGACGGCGACGTGATGCGGCGTCCTTTTGTCGAACTGCAGGAGATCCTGCGAGCGCTGAACGACGCGTTCCCGCGGCTCGCCCGGGTGAGCCTGTATGCCAACGGCAGCTCGATCGCCGCCAAATCCAGGGAGGAGCTGGGGCTTCTGCGTGCGCTCAAGCTGCACACGCTTTACATGGGGCTTGAGAGCGGGGATGACGAAGTCCTGCAGCTGTGCCGTAAGGGCGAGACCGCGGCGGGGATGGTGGATGCGGGCGTCATGGCGCAGGCGGCCGGGCTGCGCATGTCGGTGATGATCCTGCTGGGGCTCGGGGGCGCCGACCGGAGCGCGGAGCACGTGGCGGGCACGGCGGAGGCGCTGAACAGGATGCAGCCGCGTCTTCTGTCGGCGCTGCGCGTCATTCCCATCGCGGGCACGCCGCTGCACGCGCAGGTTGTCAGCGGCAGTTTCCGCCCCGTGACGGAATGGGAGGCGGTGCATGA
Source organism: uncultured Victivallales bacterium (assembly GCA_964424705.1). GTDB lineage: Bacteria > Verrucomicrobiota > Kiritimatiellia > UBA8416 > CAYRKB01 > CAYRKB01. The sequence continues at coordinate 15,642 of CAYRKB010000061.1, read as the reverse complement.
GCTCCGGTGCCTTATCGAGCGCCTGGAGCTCGTCAGCACCGTCTTCCGGGCCAATCACAGCTCCAACGTGGTGCCGCTCGAGGGACGCTTCCCGCGGGACAAGAAACGGCTGCTGGCAGAGCTGGATTCACTTCTGGCCTCCGGCGACCTGGATCGGAAATCACCCGGCCCGATGCCCATGTGGCTGTGACGTGTCCACATCCTGAACGTTCGGCCGTGCATCCGCAAAAGTCCCTTCGAAGGCGGAATCCCATCCGTCCCCGCTGCACAGCGCGAGTTGCTTGATGTCGCCGGCGCTTGCGCCCCGCGCAAGCAGGTGCGCGCGGTAGGCCAGGAAAGCCTCCCCCTTGACGACAAAGATGCGCAGGGGCTGCAGCTGGCTTTGCCGCCGGGCGTGAAGATAGTGATAGTTGCGGGAGAGTTCATTTTCAACGAAGCCTGCCATCTCAGCCCAGTCGGGCATCGTGCATTCAGGCGCCTGCACATAGAGGACATAGCAGCACTCCGCCGGCTTCTTCAAGGGGGCCACCATGGCAAAGCGAAAGAGCATGCCGTAGCGATGTTCGGCAGCCCGCAGGGCTTCCTCAACGTGTGTGAGATGGACTTTCTCACCGACAAGATCACTCACTGCGTTGTCGCGTCCGGTGAATGCAAAGCAAGGGGCCTGCCCGAAGAAACCGGTCACGGTGACGGTGTCGTGCAGCCGGTAGCGGGTGAGCCCGTTGCCGCACGTCAGGACGACGCTGTACGAACGGCCGTGCTCCAGCTCCCAGGCACGGCGGGTCCGGTCGCTTCCGGGCTCGATGAATTCGAAGTAATGGGAGCGGACGGCGCAGACGCGGCGCCCCGCCCGGCCCAGCGGAACAGAGACGATGCCTTCGGTGGCCGTGAGGCCTTTGCCTTGGATCAGCGCGGATGGAAAGAGGGTGGCAAGCCGTTCGACCCAGGGCGCCGAGTGCCCTTCTGTCCAGCAACTGATGATCTGCATGCGCGGCCACACCTGCAGGGGGAAGGCCGGGTCGTCCCACCGGACGCGTGCCAGTTCGTCAGCCCTCTTGCGATCCGGAGCCAGCTGTTTCTCCAGGGCCGCGCGGAGCGGGGCGGGGATATCCAGCAGGGCTGGAATGCGGCCAGCGCGAATGCTCTCGATCAACGCTGCATGCTCGTGGGCCAGCCGGTCGAGAAGGATTGTCAGGAACGACGGATGCCAGACGGAAATCAGGCGTAGGTTTCTTTCCCGCAGCATAAAGAGGAGCGTGAGGTATTCAAAGGCAGCCGCATCCTGTACCTGCGTAATCTCGAATGGCACGACAAACAGGCGGCGCGCCATCCGCCGCTGGAAGCTGCTTAAATAGTCGGCGTCATCCCCGAACCCGATGGGCACGGCCGATGGACGCGGGTCGGGGACGCGCGTGGACGGGCTGAGCGACCAATAGTGGCGCCCATGGAAGAGCCCGGGGCGAAGCAGATACAGCCCTGCGATCCACGGGTCGGTCGCCTGCTTGAACTGCCGCAGGAGCGTTCGCGTGTAGGGAATCAGCTTTCCCGCGCCGGTTGAGCCGCTGGTCGGCAGCAGGCGCAAGACGGGTTCATTCAACAGCGGCGAGCTTCCGGTTTCGCAGATTGCATCCATGGCGTCGCGCCAGTCTTCGTACTCCGTGAGCGGGGCCGAGTCAAAGCCGGGGCGCGGCCCGAGGAGGCGCAGCTGCGCGCGCCGGACATGGAACGTGGCCGCAAGGAACTTCAGCAGGCCCGGCAGGCACGACAGGAACCAGGCTGCGTTGGCTGCAAAGACGGCCAGCCGTGAGGGTGGATTACTCATGCCAGGCCACGTGGGTCTGCTCAATGACGCGCCGGGCGTAGAGGTTCAGATTGTCCGCGGCAATCCGGGTAATGCAGGCAAGTTCATTGCCGTGCGTGAACCCCGGGTTGCGCTCGAGGAAGAAGTGCACATGCCGGTCGGTGACGCGGCCCGCGGGGATTGCCTGCAGATCATCCCGCAGGCGATCCTTGTCGGACCCCGCCCGGATCACGCCGGTGGCGGCGTCGTATGCGGCTGCGAACTTGTGCGTGCACACCGCGTCAAGCAGCGCCTGCATGGCGGCGGGCGTGGCTTCGTCGCACGCCGGATGAAAGCGGTTGAAGAACACCGGAAGAAATCGGTAGGTGCGATAGCCCTTGGTGATGAGGAGCCAATACGTCTCCTCCTGCCCCCGCTCCCGCATCAGGCGCTGCATGAAATGGCCGAAGCCGCCCGCAAGCGACGTGGTCTGCCGGTGCGTGTGGGCCACCACCGTGTCGCCGCTGAAGAGGAACGTGCGGCTCTTTCCGTCGACCTGCAGCGCCAGAACCTGCAACGTGGAGAACCCGACGATGTCCGCTGCGTCCCGCAGGACGATGACCCAATCCTTCTCATGGATGTCGCGCATGAAGATGTCCTGCACGACATTGGCGAAATAGCGGCTGTGCAGGCGATACATCTCCTGCATGTCGGCCTCCGAAACGGTGTGCAACCGGGCAATGCTGGTGCTGACGGGCATGCGTTCTTCCCTGGCTGACTGCAAGTCGATAGGGTGCTGCTCTCCGGGCATTACACCGCAGTGGACGCTAATATGTTTTTGTCAGGATGAACAGGATTTACAGGGCTTTCGAGTAATGTGACAGTGAAGGGCAGTGGCTCCCTGCCGGTTTACCCGGCAGGAGCCTGAATTGCGGCACCTGCGCCGCAAGGGCGCAGGGAGCCCCTCCCGCGACTGAGGGCCTGCGCTTTCCACGCCGGGCGCATCGCCGCTCAAAGTGTCGCCGCGTCGAGGAAGGGGATGCGGCCGTCGTCCAGATTCCGCACGAAAGCCAGCCCATCCTCCCAGCAGGCCAGATAGAGCGTGCTTTCGTAACGGATGGCAAGGAACGGGCGGACCGATTCCCGGAGCGGGTCTCGCTCGTGGAAGCCGATTACGAGGAAGTCTGCGTGGCCCTGCTGCTGGTCCGCATAGATGGTCTCCAGGAGCTCCGACAGGACGGCCGGGTCATTCCCGGCCACGCAGACGAAGCTGACGTAGCGGATGCGGAGCTCGGATCCAGGGCGCGGCAGATCACGAAAGCCAGCCACGGCCATCAGCGGGTTGAGCAGGGGGCGGATCATGCGCAGGCTCCCGCTGTAGCCGGCAACCAAGGTCTGTTTGAAGGGGCTTTGGTCCCACGCCGCGGCGGCGCCCACGATGCGGCCCTGCGCAGCCGCCACGTAGAAATCGCGGTGTTGAAGACCTCGCAGATACGGCGATCCAAGATCCTCTGCTTCGAGCACCGGGAAGAACTGACGCTTACGCCCCTCCGTGCGCAGGAACTGCATGAGCTGGTCAACCGGGAAATCCGTCGCCCGCTGCACGCGGAACGGGCTGTTCCCAACGCGCCTGCGTTTCCGGCGTCCGATGCACAGGGCGCAGGTGGTGAACTGCCCGAAGGGCAGATAGGTGGGCAGCCCGCCGCGGCCGCTGGTGAGGAGCTGTCGCGCCGGGCGGTTGCCTGAGACGATGGTCGTTAGATAGGCCCGCGCGGCACCATCTGCGTGGAGTTCATGCAGGAATGCATAGCCCTGCGCCAGCAGCCTGCCCTGCCGCGCCTCCGGCGCGATCCGAAGGCCGCTCAGGTATCCGAGCTGCGTCGGCTCCCCGTGGATGAAGACCGGCCTGATGCTGCGGCATCCCATGCCGTGGATGGCGCCGCGGCTGTCCGTGGCGATGATGCTTTGGTTCAGCTTGCCAAGAATAGCCAGGGCGTGGAAGAAGTCAGGCTCGCGCGCGAACGCGAGCCGGATGCCGCCCGGCATGGGGGCTTCCCGGATCAGTCTTCGCAGCGCTTCGTCGTGCGTTCGGTCTGCAAGCAGGAGCTTCACGATGCGGTCATGCCTCCGGCGTCCCCAACGGCATCCCTTGCCGCGCGTCTACATCGCGCCGCGAGGCGAGGTTGAGTGCCAGGTAAGTGAAGGCCTTGGCCATGCTCCTGCAGTTTGCCTGCAGATCCAGGCCGCGGCGCAGGATGGAGCCTGCCTCGTAGAACTTCTTTCTGAATGCAAGGCAGCGGGCCGCCAGCTCCTCGGGCCTGAAGTGGATGGGGGAGAAAGGCACATCTCCGAATTGGAAGTCGGGCGCGAGCCACCAGGCTTCGTGAAGCAGCCGGTTCTCGGCTTGCAGCCGATCGTAGAGCGGCGTGCCGGGGAAGGGAATCAGGTGGTTGAAGGCCGCGAAAAAAAGGCGTTCACGCAGGACGAGGTCGAGGACGGGCTGAAAGGCGGCCGGCGTATCCATGTCATAGCCGAAAACGAACGTGCCGTAGACGGAAATCCCATGCCTGCGCAGCCGCGCTATGGCCGTGGCGTAATCAGGGGCATTCCGGTTCACCTGCTTGCCCATCGCGGCGAGCACGGCGGGATTCAGCGATTCGAAGCCGACCAGAAGTCCCCAGCATCCGCTCTTCTGCATCAGGCGCAGCATCTCGTCATCGGCGGCCACGTTGAGGCTGGCCTGGCCGACCCATCGGATCTTGAGGGGAATCAGGGCCTTCAGCAGGGCAAGCGTGCGGCCGCGATCCACGGCGATGTTGTCGTCCACGAAGAAGATGTTTTTGGACCGGACTCCCACGATATCACCGACAATCTCCTCAATCGGCCGGGCGCGGTATGAGCTCTTGAAGAATGAGGCGATGGAACAGAAGTCGCATGCAAAGTGACAACCGCGGCCGGTTTCGACCAAGGCGATATCCAGGTACTTGCGCCCGGCGAAGAGGGTGCGGTCGGGACGCGCGACGATCCCGGCCGGCTTGTCGGCTACATAGCGCTTTGCGAGGGCGCCCCGCGCCAGATCCTCGAGCACTCTCGCCCACACCGGCTCCGCTTCCCCGAGAACGATCGCGTCTGCGTGCCGGGCGACGTCGTCCGGGGCGAGCGTTGCGTGGAAGCCGCCCATCACGACAGGGACGCCGCGCCGCCTGTATTCGGCGGCGATCTGGTAGGCGCGGCTGGCCGTATAGGTCTCGACCGTGATGGCCGCCATGTCGGTCGGGTCGTCGTAAGGAATTGGCTCCAGCCGGTCATCGTGAAACACGCGCGCAACCGACGGGGGCGTGAGGGCTGAGAGGGCGGCGATGGCGAGCGGCTCCATCAGCCATGTCCGCACGTAAGGGGTCCCCGGGGCTCTGCCCATGCTTGGCTGAATTAGCGTGATTTTCATGTGCGACCCGGCGAGGATAGAATTCATGGCAAGGCAAAGCAAGGAGTTCAGGGCATGAATAACGCCACGGCAGCGGTTTACATCGACGCACAGATCTGCAATGGCTGCGGACGCTGCGTTGATATTTGCCCGGCGGACACGCTGAAAATGGAGGGTGCCAAAGCAAGGACGGTCGGCGACCGCTGCATTGAATGTGGACACTGCATGGCCGTCTGCGAGACCGGTGCCGTCCGGGTGGACGGAATCGATGCGAACGCTCTAGTCCTGAAGACACTGCAGGTGCCGGACGCCTGGCTGCCGTACGGGCAGTGCGACGCGGCGGAGCTTGTCCGGCTGATGCGCTCACGCCGGTCCTGCCGGCACTACACCGGGCAGGCGGTTGAACGCGCGGTTCTCGAGGACCTGGTGCGGATCGGCGTCTCCGCGCCGTCGGGGACGAATAGCCAGTCCTGGACGTTCACCGTCCTGCCGACGCGGCCCGCCGTCGAGGCGCTTGCCGGTCAGGTGGGGAATTTCTTCAAGCAGCTCAACAGGATGGCTGAAAATCCGTTCTTCAGGGCCTGCGCGGCTTTGCTCGGACGCCCGGAACTCCCCGCCTACTACCGGCGGCACTATGCCTCGGTCAAGCGGGCGATTGCCGGCTGGGAGGAACGGGGAATCGATGCCTTGTTTCACGGGGCTCCGGCGCTCATGGTTATCGCGTCCAAGCCCGGCGGTGCAACATCGCAGGATGACGCGCTGCTCGCGGCGCAAAACATCCTCCTGGCCGCCCATGCTCTGGGCCTTGGCACGTGCCTTATAGGATTTGCCGTGGCCGCCATGCGAAGGGATCCGGCGATCCAGAGGCGCCTGGGCATTCCGCGCGAGGAGACCGTCTACGCGGTTATTGCGCTGGGGCACCCGGCCCGGACTTTCGTGCGCTGTGCGGGACGGAAGGCCATGACCTTACGGTGGGCCGAGGGGTAGTCCTTTCGTCACTCCGTGCCGAAGCGCATTCCCTGCTTCTTGAAGACTTCACGGCGGAACAACGGGTTATACGCCCAATAGACCCCCATGCGGTAGAGCGAACGCAGATTGGTTCTGGGTTCGAAGAAACGCTTTGCGATGGAGCCGGGATTGCTCCACCGGCGCCGAAGGTCGAAGGCGATATCCGTCAGTTCGTCAGGCGACATTTGCGCGGGCCGGAAAGCGGCGTGGTTGAACCGGTAGTCGGGGTGCGTCCACCAGCGCCCGTCATACAGGAGCCGCCCCTCGGCCTGAAGCTTTGCGTAGAGGGGGGTGCCGGGGTAGGGCATGAGGAGGTTGAATGCAGCGAAGGTGAACTTGTGCCGCAGCGCGAAGTCGAGCGTGGCGTAGAGGCTTTCGCGCGTGTCCTCATCGTGTCCCACCATGAATGCGGCCCACGTCTGAAGCCCGTAGCTCTTGAGGGCCTCAATTTCCATGGCGTACCCTTGGGATGCGCTCAGGTTGGCCTTCTTTCCCATGGCCGCGAGTGCGGCGGAGCTCAGGCTTTCGAAGCCGATCACATGCCCGAGGCAGCCGCTCTCGCACATCCTTTCCATGAGTTCCGGATCGTCCACCATGTTGATGGTCCCCTGGCTTACCCAGCGTATGCGGAGCGGGGTCAGTGCGCGGAACAGGGCCTTGGCCGCCGCAGGGTCAGCGACGATGTTGTCGTCGACGAAGAAGACCAGTTTGCGGTTGGCCGCCTCGATCTCCCGCACGACCTCGGCGACCGGCCGGCACCGGTACGATCCGGCGAAAAAGGCGCTGATCGCACAATACTGGCAGTCGTGGATGCAGCCGCGGCCAAATTGGGTGAGCGTGATGGGCAGGTAGCCTTTGCCGCGAAACAGGTCGCGCCGCGGCTGCGCTCCCGGCTGGGGGATTCCCGGGGCTGCGCGATAGACCGGTTTGAGACAGCGGGCTCTGGCATCGCGCAGCACGTCGCTCCACACGGCTTCCGCATCGCCCAGCACAAGGGCGTCGGCGTGGGCCGCGGCTTCCTCTGTCGCCAAGGTGGGGTGAAAGCCGCCGAACACGACCGGCACCCCGCGGTGACGGAAGGCGCGGCTGATTTCGTAGGCGCGGCGCGCGGTGAAGGTCTCGACCGTCAGGGCGACGAGGTCGGTCGGACGATCGTAGGGGATTGCTTCGCACCGGTCGTCGAACAGCGACACGTCCACGTCGGGCGGGCACATGCCTGCGAGCAGGCCAAGCTGCAGAGGCTCCATCCGGCCCTCGTCGATATAGCGGCCCCGCGCCATCCGGCCAATGTTCGGCTTGATCAGCGTTACGTGCATAATGGATCCGCCGGGTGGAAGGGGAGCAGCGGCTGCGCGGCGCCCAGCCGCCCGCCCTGCTTGCGGTGAATCTCGCGGCGGGAGACCATGTTGGCCAGGCAGAAGAGGCCGAGGTTGTCGCGATTGGCCTTCCCGTCAAACGCCCGGCGCAGAATGTTCGTCGCGCGATGAAACTCGGTCTTGGCCTGGTAGCAGCCCTGTTCGAGCTGCTCGGCCGACATGCCGCGCGGGTGGAACAGGCCCTGGCCGAAGCGATAGTCCGGGCTCAGCCACCAGCGGTCGTAGACGAGCCGCCCTTCGCGGCGCAGGCGGTCATAGAGCGCGGTGCCCGGGAACGGCATCAGGGGATTGAAATTGGCCATGAAGAGCTTTGCGCGCAGCGAGAAGTCAAGCGCTGCGCGGATCGTTTCGGGCGTGTCCGAGTCGTAGCCGAAGACAAAGGTGCCGTACACCATGATGCCGCATTCGCGCAGCATGGCGGCCTGTTTCTCGTATCCGCCATGCGCACCGGTCCACGCTTTGCCCATCTGGCGCAGGTTGGCCTGATTCATGGATTCAAACCCGCAAAGCACAACCCGGCAGCCGCTCTCCGCCAGGAGGCGGGCGAAGGCCGGGTCGCCGGCAACGTCCAGGCCGGCCTGGCAGGCCCAGCGGAGTCCGAGCGGCTTGATGGCCCGGCAGAACGCCGCCCCCGATTCCGCGTCCGTGAAGAGATTGTCATCCGCAAAGGCCCAAAGCCGGGCCGGGGTGGAGCGAAGCTCGTCCATCACGTCGGGGATCGGGCGCTTTCGCACGGTCTTGCCGTAGATTGCATCGACCGAGCAGAAATCGCAGCTGTGCGGGCAGCCCCGCCCGCTCTGCACGAGTCGGACCGTGCCATAGCGCCGTCCGGCGTAGAGGCTGCGGTCGGGGTGACAGGCGGCAATCGGCGGAAACGAACTGGCGTAAAGGCGCCTGAGAGTTCCCTTCCGCGCGTCAGAGAGAACCTGCGGCCAGGTATCGTCGGCGTCCCCGCAGACAACGACATCGGCGAAGCCCGCGACCTCATCGGGGCAGATGGTCGGGTGGGGTCCCCCCATGACCACGCGCACGCCCCGCGCGTGAAAGGCCTGTGCCATCTGGTACGCGCGGCGCGCGGAGAACGTATCCACCGACATCGCAACCATGTCGGCGGGCGTGTCGAAAGGAACAGACTCGATGCGGTCATCGAACATCACGCGGTCGATGTCGGGCGGGGTCAACCCCGCAAGGATCGCGAGCGGAAGGGGCTCCAAGGCGTCGTGTGCGTGGCCCGGGGTCATGCTGGGACGTATGAGAACGACCTTCATGCTTCCGCGGCCATTTTGTCGGTCAGGCAGACGGGAACGAGTCGCCCGCCCAGGACTACCGCATCGGGGCAGTGCGCGCAGTGGATCAAGCTGCCGTTGGCGTCAACCTCGGCGGGGCACTGGAAAAGGAGGCGTTTGGCCAGCAGCGGATTTCTGTTTCGCAAGGCGGCACGCAGGAATGCGAAGTTTCCTGCGCAGTCTCCGCCGGTCAATGCGTTGAGCACGAGCTGAACGGCCAGCTGGCGCGAGTTCTGCCCGCGGTACATGGGAAACCGGCCGCTGGCGAGGCGGTGAAGGTGGACGAAACCTTTCTCGAAGGAGGATGCCTTGACAGAGTGCTCGGTCAACCGGCCCCCGCCGCTGCGTGAGGTGGCGACCATGTACGAGAGCCAGCGCGGATCATGGGCGTCCACGTTGGATCCCAGGTACGCGAACGGCCGCAGCCCCATGGTCCGCTCAAGACGATCGAGAATATGAAGGTTGGTCAGGGCGCCGCGGCCTGGCGAGGCGCCGGCGCGCCGCTCCGCCGTCATGCCTTCTGCCAGGCCGCCGCGGATGCGGAGAACATCGCCCAGGTCGCGGCAGAGGGTGATGAGCAGATAGTGAACGTGCGGCGACTCGATAATGAAGCGGATGATCGCATCCATTTCCGGCAGGCGGTCGGCGTGGGCGGTCAGCGCCAGGGCGGCATCGATGCCATGCCCGGCCACCTGGGCGGACTTGGCCTGCCAGCATTCGCGCAGCTGTGCGGGCGTGGGGCGGGACGGCAGGTCGGGCCTGCACTGGCCGCTTTCGATGTGGAGGAAGATCACATCCAGCCCTGCGCGCTTGAGCTGCGTCAGGCGGTCGTCGGTCAGCAGCACTCCATTGGTGAAGATTTCGACATCGATCCCGCGGCCTTTGACCATGCGGACAATGTCGGCAATCTGGGGGTGCATCAGCACTTCGCCGCCGACGATCGACACGGACGACAGTCGGCGCTGGCGCAGCAGCGCGTCGAGCTCTGCTTCGATCTGCAGGAGCGGCTTGATCGCGGGGGGGAGGTTGTTGTAGCACGCCTCGCAGGTGATGTTGCACCCGCGGATGATATCCAGCAGGGCATGCGGGACGTCTCGGCCCTTCCAGGGAAGGTGCCATGCTCTAGATTGTTTCAACGCGGACCTCCTTGCCGTCGCTCTTGATCGGCGGCGCGTGGGGCAGCCTCAGGAGCCCCTCGGCGCGGGTAAATGCCGCATCCGGAATCCCCAGCGCGCGCAAGACCTGGCAGGCCTTGTCGAACGGATTGCCGATGCGGCGCAGCTGACCGGCCTTCCTGATGCCCAGCGTGGGAGCGTACCACAGCGGCAGCGCGTGGGCCGGAAAATCGGAGCCGAAAAGAATCCGGTCCGCCAGGTCGGGATGGGCAAGAATGCGCCGGCGCGGGGCCGCATGGAGCGGCAGGCAGAATCCCGAGAGGTCGCCGTACAGGTTGCGGTGACGTAGCGCGGTCTGCGCCCAGGCGTCGAAGTAGTTGCGCTCGTGCAGATACATGCGGGCGCCGCAGTGCGCCGCAATCACCGTGACGCCCCGCTCGAGGGCGAGCGTGAGGCGACGGGGATCATTCAGGGCGTTGTCGAAGGCGGGGAGCGTGTGCTCGATGCCGGTGTGGCTCAGCAAAGGGAGGCGCAGGCGTGCGAGTTTGTCGTAGAAAGGAACGCAGCGCGGGTCGTCCGGGGGGATGTTCTGCGCCGAAGGAATCCATTTCACCAGGCAGGCCCCGCGCGATGCAAGGCGATCGAGTTCGTCCAGCGCGTCCGTCCGAAAGGGATGAATGCTGGCGCCGAAGAGGGCCTTGGGCTGGCGGCCCGCCCAATCGGCAACGAAGTCATTGTCGACCGCGAGGCGCGTATGCTCGAGATCGGGTTCGCCGGCGGAGGTGTGGGCCCGGTCGAGCGCGAGCAGCACGAAGCGGTCCAGTTCGCTGTCCCGCATCCACTGGTCCATGTGCGCGACAATCGCCGCCTGCGGGTCGGCGCTGTCCCCGGCAACGCCCTGCATGCGCTGCACAAGGTGGCGCAGGAGATAGTTCCGGCGCGACGCGGGGCACACGTAGCTGCCGCGGCTGGCCGCGTGCATGTCGAACACGTGGACGTGAAGGTCGTATCGCATCGGGCGTTTCGTCTCCAGGCAAGCGATGTCGCGGCGGTCAATCGCGGTCGCGGATACGCTTGCCGTCTTTCCATCGGGTAAAGGGCGGCGAGACCAGAAGCGCCTGCAGGCACTCGCCCGGCAGGATCTCCGTCCCCGCCGTCAGCAGGGAATAGCCGCCGACAATCGCGCGCGCGCCGATCTTGACAGGCGCGAGGACGAGCTCGAGCTCTCCGCTCGCGTTGCGGGCGAGCACATGCGGGTTGAGCCGGACCCCGGCGCCGAAGATCACATCGTCCCCGATGTCGAGGAACGAGCGATCCAGCACCTGCGTGCCGGGAGACCAGTAGACGAGCCGGCCGATGCGTGAGCCCCAGAGCCTGAGCCAGAAGCTGTAGAGCGCCGGCACCACGCGCAGCGCTTCTTCGAGCGCGGGAAAGCGGCAGAAGATCACCTGGAAGGCGAGCAGCGCCCACCAGGTGAAGAAGTCCCGCGTGCCCATGGCGATGACGCTCTTGCGGAAGGGCGCGGCCGCCAGAAGCATGCGCGCGGCCAGGGGGGGCGCGAGGTACAGCGCGGCCGCCGCGCCGAGAATCCGCCAGGCGGGACGCGCCCAGGGATAAAGCAGGATCAGCAGCACGCAGAGCACATGCAGCAGGGGAACGTAACTCAAGAACATGATTCCCAGGCGCTGCCGGACGCTGAATCCGTAAGCGGCCAAGTCCTGTCGTTCTCCGTCGGCCGCTCCCCCGGCGGCGGCCACGTCGCTACTTCGCCCTGGCATAAGGCGGCTCGACGAGGTGGAGCAGGATGCCCAGCTTTCGCCAGAACGACATGGATCGGGCGGCGAGCACGGGATTATCGAGGACGTCGACGCCGGTGTGTATGCTGGCGGCTTTCCACTGGCCGTCTTCCTTGACCACCAGTGCGGTCCAGCGCACATTGAGCGTGAAGACGCGCTGGTCCTTGAGCGTGTAGGCGTCGATGGACTTGCCATAGCAGTAGCCGGCGTTCGAATCCACAAAGCGGGTAAGAATATCGGCCTCGGGCGTGATCTTCAGAGATGCCAGCGGCGCGTCCTTGCCCGTGAACATGCGGTCGTAGTAGGCCGCTATGCCCTGCTGGTTGGTGATGACCGTCTGGTCGATCGACACAAAGACGAAGTCTTTCGTGAGGTTGGCTGCCAGGGCGGCCACGTCCCGGCCGTTGATGGCGGCGGTCGCCCTCTCCATTACGTAGCGGAGCGCCTCGTGATCGGCTTCCCGATCCGGGGCCTGCGCCAGGCAGGCGGCTGTGAGCATTGTGGCTGTCGCGAATCCGGTCAGTGCGCTGCGCAGTCTCATGTGACACCTCGTATAGTTTGTCTCGTTGGAATATGACAGCAGGCTGGGAGATCTTCAACACCAATCGCGAGATTGGGTGTCGACATGTTCCGCTCATCATTCCATCATTCCCTCATCATGTGTCGTCGTAAGACAGTTTCAGAATTGTTTCTTCCCGGGCTCCTGGAGACGGGGCCGGTGTGTGAGCGCGTGTGGGCGGTTCGCGACGGCTGCGTCAACCTGTACGCGGTTCAGGCGCAGGCCGGCCTGGTGTGTTTCGATGCCGGCTGGCGCGCGGCGCGGGTGGCGCAGGGCTTCCGGCAGCTGGGGCTGGACGTCCGGGATGTGGCCGCCGTGTTCGCGACCCATCTGGACTGGGATCACAGCCTGGGCGCGAGCCTGTATCCGCGCGCTGTGCTCTACGCGGGCGCGGCGGAGCTGGCCTGTCGATGGAGAGGGCGGCGGCGGGGCGGACCACGGTGGACGGGTGTGTCGGACGGCGAAACGGTGGTGGTGGGCGGGTTGCAGGTACGCGCGATCTGCACTCCGGGCCATACGAGGGGCTCCATGTGCTACGTGGCCGACAAGCGCCTGCTCTTCACCGGGGACGCCATGCTTCTGCGAAACGGGGCTGCCGCGCCATTCTACAGGTGCTTCAACAGACATCCCGCTGCGGTGGATGGTTCCATCCGGAAGCTGGCGCACCTCGGTGGCATCGGGCAAGTCATGACGGCGCACAGCGGCGCAAGCAGCGATCCGGACGCGGCGTTTCGCGCCTGGCGGGAAGGCCGCCAGAGGGATCACGAATGAAGATCATCCTGATTCACCCGCAAAACGTCCTGCAGCGCCGCTCGACCGGGATTTACGGGTGGAGCCTGCGCTATGCCCCGCTGACCATGCCAACCCTGAAGGCGCTGGTGCCCGTGGACCTGAAGGCCGACGTCCGGGTTGTGGATGAGATGGTGGAGGACGTTGACTTTCGGGCGCCGGCCGATCTGGTGGGCATCACGGCCATTACGGGCACCTCCATGCGGGCTTATGAGATTGCGGATCGCTTTCGTGCCAGGGGCATCGCCGTGGTGATGGGCGGCGTGCACCCGACCCTGTATACGGCGGAGAGCCTCGCGCATGCGGATTGCGTTGTACGCGGGTACGCGGAACGAACCTGGCCACGGCTGCTGCACGACTTCGCCGCGGGGCGGATGGAGCGCGTCTATGAAGACGGCGAGCCGTTTGACCCAGCGCTGATTGTCGCGCCGGACCGCTCGGGCATCCGGCACCGCGACTACATCGGCGCAGGCACCGTGGAAATGAGCCGGGGCTGCCCGAACACGTGTGACTTCTGCATCAGCCACAGGTTTCATACCACGTACATCCGGCGCCCCATCGACGCCGTCATCCGGGAGATCCGGTCCCTGCCGGGCAAGGTCGTCTTCTTCCTGGACCCGAACCTGATCGGCGACCGGGAGCATGCCAAGGAGTTCTTTCGCGAGTTGGCCCGGCTGCGCAAGTGGTGGATGGGGTGCGCCTCGCTGGACATTGCGGACGACCCTGAGCTGGTGGAACTCGCCGCGAAAAGCGGCTGCCGCGGGCTGCTCATGGGGTTTGAATCCATCCGGCCCGAGGCGCTGGCTGCGGCGGGCAAGACCCGTAACATCGGCAAGTCCTATTCCGCGGTTGTGGACCTTCTGCACGCGCACGGAATCCTGGTGCAGGCATGCTTTGTTTTCGGGTTTGATACGGATGACCAGTCGGTCTTCGACGAGGGCGCGGATTATCTCGCGCACGCAAAGTTCGACCTGCCGCAGATCAGCATCTACACGCCCTTTCCCGGAACCCCGCTGTTCGACAAGCTGGACGGCGAGGGCCGGATTCTCACGCGGGACTGGTCGCTGTACAACGGGCAGAACGTGGTCTTTCAGCCGCGGAGGATGAGCCCCGAAGAGCTGGCGCAGGGCACGGACCGGGTGCGAAGGGCGGCCTATTCCTGGCGGGCGCTCTCGCGACGTCTGACGACGCGGCCGCTGTGGGTCAAACCCCTCGTGGTGATGTCGTACCTCGGGTTCCGGTTCTACCAGCACCGCATCGCGCGGCATCAGGCCGTGTCGGACTCAAAATAGCGGTGGAACGCGCGCGGCAACGCGCGGTAGTCCGAGCCTGCGACGAGGGGAGAAAGGTCCCTCGAATTGAACGTGTTCCAGAACAGGACGACCTTATGGTCCAGCGTTCCCGCGCGGGCATCCTTGAGCAGGGCGGAAAAGGCCTTGGCGGTGTAGGTCCCGTTGGCAGGAACCCCGCAGCGCTCCCGCAGCAAGGCGCCTGCCTCCGCCGAGGCCTGAGTGCCGCGCGCGTAGCCGGGGCCGAGACAGTCATCCCGGATCTGCACGTCTTGTGCTGAAAAGGTGAGCGCGGGGAAACCAGCGTCAGATTTGTGGAGCAGGCCGGCCGTTTGCCGGAGGTAGCGGAGGAACGTGGACGGCGGAGCGAGGGCGGACTCAATGACACGGACCGGCACAACCCGCGTCTTGAGGCCGGCGGCGCGAAGCCCGACGAGCAGGCCGGCGGCCGTGCCCATCGAGCCCATGGCGACGTAGATGCAGTCGGGCTCGGGCAGGATGCCGGATTCAATCTGGGCCTGCAGCTCAAAGGCGGCATTGACATAGCCGACGATGCCAGGCGCGCACGACCCGCCGCCCGGGATCACGGCGGGAAGTCGTCCATCGAGGCGCAGGCCGCGGATGCACTGGCGCGGGAGGCCCAGCGACAGTGACCGCCAGCCGCGGAACGCATGGAATTCGGCCTGGACGTGGAGGCCGGCCAGCAGATTCGTGCGGATGTAGGGCGCGTTGGCCTGCGGCACAAGCATGGACACGGGTTGCAGGCCGAGCTGGCGAGCGTAGATCTCGGTGGTCGCCGCATCATTAAAAAAAAAATATCCGAACGTAATGACGCGCCGGGCCCCGCGGCGCAGCGCGGCGGCGAGCAGGAATTCGAGCTTGCGCACCTTGTTGCCGCCGTAGGCTGCCCCCGTCAGGTCGTCGCGCTTGATGTAGAGCCCGCGCAGGCCCGCGATTTCCGGGAACTGTTGGACTTTGTCCACCGGCGTGGGGAACTCGCCGAGGGAAACGTGGGGCAGGCGTTCCGCCAGCCGCGGGTAGTGTCGGAACAACTCAAGCATGGCGATCTCCCCGCTGCATCGAGGCCTTCATGTTTCGCACGGAGGAATCATGGTGTCAGGCGGGAAAGAAGTCCACTATTCTCCTCGCCAGGGTGCGATTGCAATAGGTTGCAATCGCACAGAATTCAGAAGCCAGAATTCAGGAGTCAGAAGCTTTTC